>JAWOFF010000034.1:0-47758 GCA_046482325.1 Desulfosalsimonadaceae bacterium | reverse complement strand
AACCATCTCTCGATTTTTCCCTTTCCCTGGGGTTTATACGGTCTTGAACGGATAAGGGCGATGCCAAGAGATGCGGTAATGGCCTCAAAATGCTTGCTGCGAAAAGCCGCACCGTTATCCACATAGATTTTGCGGGGAAGGCCCCGTTTGGACAGGGCTTTTTCAAAAGCATCAAGCCAGCAGTCAAGTTTCTCGGAGCGGTAAAACTCGCAATGAACCACCAGGCGGCTGTGGTCGTCGATAACGGCAATCAGATAGACCTTTTTCTGCTTTTGCCCGCAATCAACCCGGGGACCGTGCATAACATCTGCCTGCCACAAGTCATTTGGCAATTGGGCCTCGTATTTTCTGCGGTCCTCAGGCCTTGCTTCAGGCCGGGCCATGAGGTCGTGGCGGTGCAGGAAGCGATATACACTGGAGAGACTCAATGTAGTCCCAGGGGTTACCATCTCTTGTTTTCTCATCTCTTCGATCAGGCGCACGGCAGTCGCCCTGGGCATCTGCCTGCGAAGATTGATTAAGCCAAGAGATGTCTCGTCATCTAGCGAGCGGCTTTGCCCCTTATCGCTTCGCGCCTCAGGATACAGGCTTTCAAGCTTCTGGCCGCCCTCGTTATAGAGGCTGATCCATCGCAAAATCGTGCTCCGGCTGATACGGGTCTTGTCCGAATATGGAATATCCCATTTCCGGGCGCTTTTCTCCCGTAAAAGCCGCTGCTTTTCACCGTGATCCAGGTTTGTGCCGTTGACAAACTCACAAATCACCCCGAAGCGAAATGCAGCTACTTCCTTTTTCTCGTCTTCTGTCATTTAATTTCCTCCTTTGGTTAGGTTTTTGGGACCTGGTAAACTTCTTTGTTGCCCATACACCCAAATCAAAGGACTTAAAACGACACTGTCAGGTAGGTTGCCGATTATTGTATTTTATGGCTCATTAAATGGAACGGCTGACCGGAGTCTGGCCCTGGCGGATAAAATAATCAAATGCCCCCAGCAAACCGCCCTGCCAGGTATTGCCCAGCCTGGCGGCCACTTGCTTTTTTAAGGACTTAAGCCAGTGGCCTGCCCGGCAGCGGACAAATCCGGGAGGCCACCGGCCGCATTGCAAACGATGGGATATAACAGAGCGGATGGTTTGAATCGAGGATTGAAAACGGGGCAAGTAGCCTTTGGGACGGTAGCATATTACGCACCCGCATTGCGGGCAACGCCAGCGTTTTAATGGAAGCGCGCTTTTAAATCCCTCAAAGAAGGTGTCCTGGTATCCATGTCCCCAGACTTTAAAACAATGGCATCGCGGACAACGCTCTGGACGTTGCCATCGATAATTGCGCCCGAGACGAAAAATTTCCTTGAGAATCACAGCAACATGGATTATCATATTAATAACTGTTGTGAGCCTTACAGGCTCTGGTTTTCGGGCGGTCGAGTGCCACTAACACTCGCCGCCCTTTTTTTGTGCATAAAAAAAGCCCCGTAAGAGGCTCAATTATTCTGATAATCCAGTATAGCTTGTCAATTGATTTCAAAAATTTTATGCTGTCTTTGTTTCAGATAATTTGATTCCCTACAGCCCGCAGGTATTTTGGAGTTATGTTTCATGAAAAAAAACAATCGGGTTATATACTGCTGCCAGCAGTGCGGTCACCAGACCCCCAGGTGGATGGGGCGGTGCCCTGAATGCGGCGGCTGGGACACCCTGGTGGAGGAAAAGCCTGCCGCAGCGGAACGCAGCGGCAGGGGCAGCGGGGATTCATCCGTGCATGCTGAGCCGGTTCCGATTGATGCGGTAGCCCTGGAAGATGAGCCCAGGGTGCTTACCGGCATCCGGGAGTTTGACCGTGTG
Organism: Desulfosalsimonadaceae bacterium; assembly: GCA_046482325.1. GTDB lineage: Bacteria > Desulfobacterota > Desulfobacteria > Desulfobacterales > Desulfosalsimonadaceae > M55B175. Next base: position 45,913 of record JAWOFF010000034.1, on the reverse strand, counting down.
CTGGGCGGGGGCATTATTGACGGCAGCCTCGTGCTGATCGGGGGTGATCCGGGGATCGGCAAATCAACGCTAATGCTCCAGGTATTAAACGGCCTGGCCAGGCAGGGGAAAAACGTGCTGTATGTATCGGGCGAAGAATCCCTGCGGCAGCTCAAGATGCGCAGCCAGCGCCTCGATGCTGTCTCCGGCAATATGCTGGTCGCCTCGGATATCAACGTGGAATCCATTCTTTCCACCGTGGATTCAGTAAAGCCGGCGGTCCTGGTGATTGACTCCATCCAGACCATGTTCTCCCCGGATATCTCTTCTGCCCCGGGCAGTGTCAGCCAGGTTCGGGAGGCCACCATGAAACTCATGGTCATGGCCAAGAAAAGCGGGGTGCCGGCATTTTTGATCGGCCATGTCACCAAGGAGGGCGCAATCGCCGGTCCCCGCCTGATGGAGCATATGGTTGACACGGTACTTTATTTTGAAGGCGATCAGAACCATGTATTCCGCATCCTGCGCGCGGTGAAAAACCGATTCGGCTCCACAAACGAGATAGGTGTTTTTGAAATGAAGGCCGCGGGGCTGGCCGAGGTGCCCAATCCCTCCGCGGTCTTTCTGGCCGAGCGGGCCGAGAATGCAGCAGGTTCGGCGGTTACAGCCTGCATGGAGGGCAGCCGGCCAATTCTGGTAGAGCTGCAGGCTCTTATCTCAAGTGCGGGATTCGGCACTCCGCGCCGCACCATTCTGGGTCTGGACCACAACCGGGTTTCCCTGCTGGTGGCTGTGATGGAAAAAAAGCTGGGCCTGGACATGGCCGGTCATGATATTTTTATGAATGTAGCCGGCGGTGTCAAGGTATCTGAGCCGGCGGTGGATCTCGGCATTGCCGCTGCTGTGGCCTCAAGCTTTCTGGACCGGCCGCTGCCGGAGAAGATGATGGTGCTGGGCGAGGTTGGGCTTGCAGGGGAGGTGCGCGGCATCTCTCAGCTTGAGCCCCGGATCAGCGAGATCCGGAAGATGGGTTTTACCCGCTGCATTGTTCCCAAAAGCAGTTTGAAGACGGTTTCCGGGGCGGAAGGCATAGATCTCGTGGGTATCGGCCAACTAACGGAAATGATGGAGCTTTTGTTTTGACACCGTTTGCATATGTCTTATGTTTTCAGGATGCAAGGGGCAGGGAGAAAGGCGTCATGACAGGGAGAGTTTGTACATGAAGCGCCGGGCCGGCAAAAACAGGCAGCAGCCCGACTATTATGCCAAAAGGGCCCAAAAGGAGCACTTCCCCGCCCGCTCCGTATATAAGCTGGAAGCGATTCAGAAAAAATTCGGTCTGCTTAAAAAGGGCCGGCAGGTGCTGGACCTGGGATGCGCTCCCGGCTCCTGGCTGCAGTATGCGGCCCGGATCACCGGCAGCAGGGGCCGGGTTACGGGCATTGACCAGAAGCCGGTAAAAGAGAGGATGCCGGATCATGTACAGGTTCTGGCCGAAGATGTCGAGGCGCTTGCTTCCTCTGATGCCGGGCGCATTAAAGAGGTATGCGGCTGCGGCCTGGATGTGGTGTTAAGCGATATGGCGCCTTCAACAACCGGCAAAAAGGACGTGGATGCGGCACGCTCCTATCACTTAAGCCGGGCTGCGCTGACGATCGCAGAGGAGGTTCTGCGGCCCGGCGGAGTCTTTGTCTGCAAAATATTTCAGGGCGAGGATTTTGAGTATTTTCTCCGGGAGGTAAAATCCCTTTTTTCCACCTGCAGGGTTTATAAGCCGGAGAGTACGCGCAAGGAAAGCAGAGAAACCTATGTGATCGGTATGGGGAAAAAATAGGAGGCATATTCATGGCAGGACACAGCAAGTGGGCCAATATCAAGCACAAGAAAAGCGCAGAGGATGCCAAGCGCGGCAAGATCTTTACCAGGCTGACCAAGGAAATTATAGTTGCCGCCCGCATGGGAGGCGGTGACCCCAACGCCAACCCGCGGCTGCGGGCGGCAATCCAAAGCGCCAAAAGCAACAACCTGCCCAAGGACAAGGTTGAGCGGGCCATTAAGAAAGGAACCGGCGAACTCGAAGGGGTCAACTATGAAGAGACAACCTACGAGGGCTATGGCCCCGGCGGGGCAGCTGTCCTGGTGGATTCCATGACGGATAACAAGAACCGGACGGTCTCCGACGTGCGTCACATTTTCAGCAAGCACGGGGGCAAGCTGGGCGAGAACGGCTGCGTGGACTGGATGTTTGACAAAAAGGGCTGGTTGGCCGTGAAAAAAGCCGACGTCGATGAAGAGACGCTCATGACTGTAGCCCTGGAAGCCGGTGCCGAGGACATGCGCGAGGAGGAGGAAAATTTTGAAATCATCACCCCTCCCGATGCTTTTGAAGAGGTGAAAGCCGCTTTAAAAGAGGCGGGAATTTCCTATGAAGACGCGGAAATCACAATGCTTCCCCAGTCCTATATCAACCTGAGCGGCAGGGAAGCTGAACAGATGTATAAACTGATGGATGCCCTCGACGATAATGACGACGTGCAGAAGGTCTATACCAATGCGGACATCCCGGACGAGGTGATTGCGGAGATGCAGTAGAGCAGACTAGATACTTATCATTTTTTGAACGGCTTTCATGGCGGGCTCCCGGATATGCTCCGGGACCCTGACAACGCCGTAGAGATTTTCCAGGCAGGCGGCTACTGTCTCCAGCCCGATTTTTTTCATGTCAACGCATTCCATTTTTTCGGATGCAGCAACAAAGAACTTGTCCGGGCATGCCTTCTGCAGAGGATATAGAAGCCCCACCTCGGTTCCCACAATAAAGCTTTTCGCATCCGAAGACCGGGCGAAGGCCAGCATGCCGGATGTGCTTGCTACCTTGTCCGCTGTTTCAAGCACTTCGGTTCGGCACTCGGGGTGCGCCATAAACAGGGCATCCGGATGCTCCCTGCGTTTTTTCCGGACGGTATTAAGGCTCAGATGTTCGTGGTAGGGACAGTATCCGTTCCAGGCATGTACGGTTTTGCCGGATTTTGCGTCCGTATAGCGGGCCAGGTTGCGGTCCGGCACCAGCAGCGCCTCATCGGCGGAGAGGCTTTCGGCCACCTGAATGGAATTGGCCGAGGTGCAGCAGATATCTGCATTGGCCTTGACGGCAGCCGAGGAGTTGACGTAGGCGATAACAGGGATGTCAGTAAATCTGCTCCTCCATTCTGCGAGCTGGGCCTCAGTAATCATGTCCGCCATGGGACATCCCGCCCCCTGGGCCGGCAGGAGCACTGTTTTTCCCGGGCAGAGAACGGATGCGGTTTCAGCCATGAACCGGACGCCGCAGAATACGATTACGCCGGCCTCAGTTTTGGAGGCGCGAACGCTTAGTTCCAGCGAATCCCCGCACATGTCGGCGATATCCTGGATATGGGGGGGCTGGTAGTTGTGGGCCAGGATTACGGCGTTTTTTTCCCCTTTCAGTCGCTGGATGCGGTTTATTGTATCTTCCGCCATAACCTGTCCTTTGTCCTTATATTTTTGTCAAGGGCCATCACTTCTGCATTTTTATCACATCAGCCTCCGCAGGTATGTCGAAGGCAAACCTGGAGACGGAAAGCTCCTCCGGGAAGCTGATGTTTTTAAAGGTGATGCGCGTGATATCCCCATGGATGTTTTCGGTAAGCACCTGCCTTACCAGATAGTCTTTTTTGTCTACGCGCAGAAAAATTTTTTTCAAATCCAGGTTTTCCCCCTCGGGAGTGAGTTCCAGCGAGTAGAAGCCGGACTCTTCAGCCTTGCTTTTCTCGACCCTGAACTGTTTTTTTAAAAGGGTAATATTGGAGAGGAAGCTGGCGCCCTTGCCGTTTCCGAAATATTCCAGGGCATCTCCCACCACCACTTGCTGCTCCTGCGGCCGGTAAATCCACAGGGTTTGCCCGTCCGTAATGATGGCATGGGGGTCCGGGGCTTCGTACTCCCATCGCATCATGCCCGGGTGCTTGAACCAGACCTTCCCGGTGGCGGTATCGGTTATATCCAGTACCTTCAGAGTGGATTCCTGAGAAAATTCGGCAGCGATGTCGGCTCCGCCGTAGCGCGATTCAAGCCTGGAAATGATTGCTGCAGCTCCGGGTTCCCCGTTTCCTGATTCAGCACGGCAGTTGTTTGGCCCTGCGACTGCCGCCGCAATTACAAGACAGCCCAGCAGGGCGGTGCAGAAAAAACGCATGCGTCTGCCTCTTCTTTTTTGCATAAGCCATTTTATTTATCATAATGGATACGGCATGTAAATCAAATCCAAAAGCATTTTTCCACAAAGCGTTTTTTATATCCGGGGTTTGTACTTTTACAAAACCTTCTTCCGCATTTTTCCCATAACCATGCATTTTTGCAGATAGGAACCGCCTCCGGGACCGCTTTTGCCGGGATAGTGAACAGTGGTAGGCAAGTAATAACTTGATTTTTTTTGAAAACACGCCTCCAGCACTTTCAGAAATTCCTTGACACATTTCAAGCCCTTTTGTAAAGTTACCATTTTGATTTTTGCCTGTAGAGTTTCCACCGAATATATCGTTTAGCTTAATTTTAGTCAGGAGGTTATTATGAGAAGAATTGAAAAGGCGGCCGTAATCGGCTCCGGTATCATGGGTGGCGGGATTGCAGCACTCCTTGCCAGTGCCGGAATCCCAACCCTACTTTTGGATATTGTACCATTTGACCTGAAGGAAGAGGAGAAAAACGATCCAAAAGCAAGAAACCGGATCGTCCAGGGAGGGCTGGATGCGGCGATCAAAGCAAAGCCCCCGCTGTTTATGGATAAGAAAAATGATCCCGAGTTAATTACCATCGGCAACCTGGAAGATGATATTGACAAGCTCAAAGACTGCGACTGGATCGTCGAGGTCGTTGTGGAAAAGCTGGAGATCAAGCAGGACCTGTTCAAAAAGATCGACGGCATAAGAAAAGCCGGTTCGATCGTAAGCTCCAACACATCGGGCATTCCGCTCAACCAGATGTCGAAGGACCTGAGCACGGACATGTGCCAGCATTTTCTGGGAACGCACTTTTTCAACCCCGTCCGGCACATGCACCTTCTTGAAATTATTCCCGGCCCCGACACCCTGCCTGAAGTGCTCAACTTCATGGCGGACTTCGGTGAGCGGTTTTTGGGCAAAGGCATTGTCTGGGCAAAAGATACCCCCAATTTTGTCGGCAACCGCATAGGGGTGCAGAATATCGGCAAGGCCATGCAGGCAATGCTGGAGCACGATCTTACCATCCCGGAAGTTGACGCCATATTCGGCCCTCCCACGGGACGTCCCAAGACAGCGGTTTTTAAAACTTCGGATCTTGTCGGCCTGGACACCATGAAGCATGTGGCGGACAATTGCTACAACAACTGTCCCAATGACGAAAAGCGCGACACCATGGCCATGCCGGATTTTGTGAAAACCATGGTGGAAGAAAAAAATCTTCTCGGCAACAAGACCAAGGCCGGCTTCTACACCAAGGAAGTCACCCCCGAATTCAAGCAGATCCGAAAAGTTATCAATCCGCAGACCCTGGAATACGAGGAGTACGGCAAGCCGGATTTTTCCTGCCTGGCAGAGGCGAAGAAGAAAGAGACCCTGCCGGAGAAGATCCGGGCGATTGTTTACGGCGACGACAAAGGCGCCAAGTATGCATGGGACGTTACCTCCGACGGCCTGATTTATTCAGCCAGCCGGATCCCGGAAATAGCCGATACCATCGTGGACATCGACAATGCCATGAGATGGGGCTTTAACTGGGAGCTTGGGCCCTTTGAAACCTGGGATGCCATCGGCGTGAAAGAGTCGGTGGAAAAAATGGAAGCCGAGGGGCTGAGCGTCCCCCGCAACGTCAAGGATATGTTAAACTCCGGCGCCACCACTTTTTACAAACTTGAGGGCGGCACGAAAATGTTTTTCGATTTTGCCTCAAGCAGCTATAAGCCGGTGCCCAAAAACGAGAAGCAAATCAATCTGGCCGACCTTAAGGCAAACAACAAGGTCGTTAAATCCGTGCCCTCCTGCTCGCTCATTGATCTCGGCGACGGGGTTTTCAACCTGGAATTTCACTCCAAGATGAACGCGATCAACAATGAAATGGTCGAGTTTATGGCCGAAGCCAATCAGTATGTAAGGGAAAACGGTGTGGGACTTATCATCGGCAACCAGGCCTCCGGCATGCCGGCGCCCTTTTCCGCTGGCGGCGACCTGTCCTACATGCTGAGCTGCGCCAGAGACGGCAGGTTCTCAGAAATAGATCAGTTCATTAAAAACGTTCATACAGGTATGCTGGGGAGCAAGTACGCGCCGTATCCCGTTGTGGCAGCACCTCATGGCCTGGCACTGGGCGGCGGCTGCGAAGTCTGTCTGTCCGCGGACAAGATGGTGGCCTGTGCCGATCTGTTCATGGGCCTTGTGGAAATCGGAGCGGGACTTGTGCCCGGCGGCTGCGGCATGATTCATCTGTGGCGCAATTTTATCGAGTCCAAGCCGGAATCGGCCAATTTGACCGATTATGCGGGCTTTTTTATCACGGCCTTCATGAACGTTGCCCAGGCAAAAGTCTCCAACTCTGCGGCCGAGGCAAGAAACAACGGTTTTCTTAGGGCCGCCGACCGGATCGTTTTCAACAAGGACCTCCTTATCGGCGAGGCCAAGAAGGAAGTCCTGAAGATGGTCGATGACGGCTACGTGCCGGCGAGAAAGAAAAAACTTCCGGTGTTCGGCCGTGAAGCCCACGGCATGGTTCTGTCAAATCTTTTGAATATGCGGGTCGGCGGATATATTACGCCGCACATGGAGCACATTGCCAGGTGGGTCGCCCGTTGCATGGCAGGCGGTGACGTACCGCAGGGAACCCGCGTCAGCGAAGAGTACCTGATGAGCCTGGAGCGCGAGGCCTTTGTGGAACTGTGGAAAACAGAGAATACCCAGAAGATGGCAGAGCACATGATGAACACCGGCAAGCCGCTGATGCTGTAAGAAAAACCTGTACCAACCAATCAATTCCAGGAGGATATAGATATGAAAGAAGCATATGTTGTGAACTCGCTTAGAACACCAGGCTGCCGGCGGAACAAGGGGGCATTCGCCCAGACCCGGCCGGAAGACCTCTTGAAAACAGTGGTCGAAGCCATTATGGAAAAAACACCGAACGTGGGAAAAAAGGATGTAGAGGACCTGATGATCGGCTGCTCCTTTCCGGAGGCCGAGCAGGGAATGAACATAGGCCGGGTTATGGCCCAGATGTGCAAATTTCCGGATGCAACCACCGGCGCTACTGTCAACCGCTTCTGCTCCTCAGGCCTTGAGGCGATTGCGCTGCAGGCCATGCGGATTAAATCCGGCTGGTCTGATGTCGCCATTGGAGGCGGCATCGAGTCCATGACCATCGTCCCCATGGGCGGCAACATGCCGCGCCCGCATCCCGAATGGGCCAGGGAATGCCCGGATGTCTATATTTCCATGGGCTCAACCGCCGAGAACGTGGCCAACCGCTACAATATCAGCCGGGAGATGCAGGATGAATTCGGCTATCACTCCCAGATGAAGGCAGCCAATGCCAAGAAGAACGGGCTGTACAAGGAGCTGGTGCCAACCCCTGCGGTCAGGTTTGTGGAAAATCCGGACGGATCCTGGGAAAAGAAGACCTGGCTGCAGGATTTTGACGACGGGATCCGCGAGAACACGACATTGGAAGGAATGGCCAAGCTTCGCCCCGCTTTTGCGGCAAACGGTTCGGTTACAGCGGCCAACTCCTCCCAGACCACGGACGGTGCCGCGGCCACAATGTTGATGAGTGAAGAAGCGCTCAAGAAATACGACCTGAAGCCGATCGCCAAGCTCAAATACTACACGGTTGCCGGCTGCCGTGCCGACGAGATGGGCGTGGGCCCCGCCTATGCCATCCCCAGGGTACTCAAGATGGCGGACATGAAGCTTGAAGATATCGGCCTCATCGAGGTAAACGAGGCGTTTGCCTCCCAGGCCATCTACTGCCTGCAGCAGCTGGGCCTGTATGATAAAAGAGAGCTGTGGGAATCGGGCAGCGACAAGCGCATGATCAACGTCAACGGCGGTGCCATCGCCCTTGGCCACCCCCTGGGCTGCACCGGCGCCAAGCTCTGCTCTCAGCTGATGACGGAGATGCAGGCGCGCGGCGTGAAATACGGGATTGAATCCATGTGCATCGGCGGCGGCATGGGAGCTGCGGCCATTTTTGAACTCTGTGATTGATGCCTCCTCCTTTCCTTGTGTAGATATATAAAAAAAGGCTGCCCTGAAAATTCAGGGCAGCCTTTTTTTATAACAGATTTTAAGCCCTTGCTTTATTAATTTTTTTCCACAGCCAGGAAAAGGAAAACCGCTTCTGCTGCAGGTTTTTAGTGATCATCACCGGAATTTCTTTTTCCATAAGCCGGAAGCTCTCGGTGAGGTTGCCAAGCGGCGAGGTTACTGATGCGGCATCTCCCCTGGCGCCCACCACAATCAGCCGGGCCTCTGCATCCACCGCGACCTGATAGATGTCTTCAGCCTCGCTTTTCATTTGGTCGCCCACCTCAACCCGGCATGGGATATCCCCGGGAGAGAGGCCGTAGCTTTTCAAAAATTTTTTCCGCGCCTTCATGGCCTGCTGCTGATAGTAGTTCAAGCTGCGGCCGGTGGTTGCCGGGAAATAGGCCCGCGTGGGGTCTGCTACAAACCAGCAGTTCATGGCAACCCCCCATGCCCGGCTGAAATCCAGAGCCCGTTCAAATGCCTTGGCTGAATGCCTGGAAAAATCAACAGCGCACAAAATCGGGTCGATGGACTTTTCCGCGTATTGGGGCACAAAGAGAATATCGCTGGAGGCTTCAGCGGAGATTTTGTGACTGTACCGGGCTTCCCTGTTTTCCCCGTACTTCTGGCCGATCAGGGTCAGATCAATTGAATTTTCCCTGATGAATTCGATAATTTCTTTGGCTGCATCAATATAGCCCACCTGGGTGGCCACCTCCCACTGACATTGTTCCTCAAAATGGGTATCCACGGATTTGTGCAGTTCCTCGCGGATCATGGCATTGAGCTCGGTTTCCACATCCGGAAAATCTTTGCTGCTCCTGTCCGGGAGGTCATAGGCCTGGATGGCGTGAAAGAATATGACTTTCCGGGCCGGAAGGGTTTTGGCCATGAATGCGGCATAGGTGATCAAAAAGGTGTCAATGGCCGTAAGATCCAGGCATACAAGGATGTTCTGCACAGGCTGCAGTTTGGGATAATTGCCTTGATTTGCCATATGGGTTTACTCTCCTTCCCGCTTTTCTTCCATGTCTTCTGCAGTCTGCTCCGCCTCCTGGCCTTGTTTCTGTTGGATCATCCGCTGGATTAGCTCCTGATAGGATTCTCTCTCAACTGTCCTGACCCGCAGCTGCTCGGTTTCATATTCATTTTTCAATCCCTTCCAGAGGCTGTAGCCCATTATGATTAAAAGAAGGGCAAACGGCAGGCCGGTAGTGATGGAGGCGGTCTGCAGGGCCGCGAGCCCGCCGCCAAGAAGCAGCACTGCGGCTATTGCGCCCTGCATGGCAGCCCAGAAGACGCGCTGTCCTACCGGAGAGTTAAGCTTTCCCCCGGAGGTAAAGGCATCCACAACAAGGGAGCCGGAGTCCGACGAGGTGATAAAAAAGCTGATTACAAGGAGCATGGCGGCAAAATTGGTAATCAGGGAGAGGGGAAAGTGCTCCAGCAGGTAGTATATGGCCACAGCCACATTTTCTTTTACCGGTCCGGCAATGCTGCCGGGGTTTTCCATTTCAACATAGAGTGCAGAGCCGCCGAAGGCAGTGACCCACAAAAAGGTCAGAAGCGTTGGAATGATCAGCACGCTCAGGACGAATTCGCGCACTGTGCGGCCTTTGGATATTCGAGCAATAAACATGCCGACAAAGGGCGACCATGAAATCCACCATGCCCAGTAAAATACTGTCCAGCTGTTCTGCCAGGAACTGTCGCGATAGGATTCCGTCCACAAGGCGGAATGGAAAAAATCTTCAAGGTAGACGCCGAGATTCTGTACAAAGGAATCCAGGATCAGAACAGTTGGGCCAAGTATCAAAAGAAAGGCGAGCAAAAGGGCAGCAAGGTTGATATTTATTTCGCTTAAGCGTTTTACCCCGTTGTCCAGGCCGGAGACCACCGAAAGGGTGGCGGCAAAGGTGATAACTGCTACCAGCAGGACCTGAACGGCGGCGTTGTCGGGCACCCCGAACAGGTGATAAAGCCCCGCGTTTACCTGCTGCACCCCGAAGCCGAGGGAGGTGGCGAGCCCGAAGAGGGTGGAGAGCACCGCCAGCACATCGATAACATCCCCCCAGATACCGTGTATCTTCTCTCCCAGCAATGGGTAGAAGATGGAGCGGATGGCGAGGGGTAGCTTGCGGTTGAAAGCAAAAAAGGCCAGCGACATTCCCACAAGGGCGTAGATTCCCCAGGGATGGAGGCCCCAGTGTAGAAAAGTTGTTTTCATGGCCATTGTCGCAGCATCCAGGGAACCTTCACCTCCGTAAGGGGGCTCCATGAAATGGTGGATCGGCTCGGCCACACTCCAGAAGAGAATGCCGATGCCCATTCCCGCGCTAAACAGCATGGAAAACCAGGAGAGCCGGGAGAATTCGGGTACTGCGTTTTTCCCTCCCAGCCGGATTTCCCCGTAGCGGCTGAAGGCGATATAGAGCATGACAAGCAAATAAAGGTTGACAGAGATTACCAGAAGCCAGCCGAAGTTGTTGGAGATAAAGCTCTGCATGCCGGAAAATACGGCTTCCATCGGCTTGCCCACGATAAGCGAGACGGCAATGAAGAAAATCGCCAGAAAAGCCGAGGGCCAGAAAACAGGCGGATGTATGTCAAAGAATCGATGCCGCCGGGGTGTGTCTGCTGGCTCTGTTTCAGCCGGGGTGCTCATGCCACTTATCCTTATGCAAAAAAATCCCGCACTCCCGCGGTGCAAACTGTTTTCTCACCGGCGTTTCTATGCAGCGGGCCGGGACAGGTAATACAGTATTCCGGAAAAGTGCGCTATGCTGCCCGCCAGCACAAAAACATGCCATACGGCGTGGTGATAGGGCAGGCTTTTCCACACGTAAAAGCCGGTGCCGAAGGTGTAGAAAAGCCCTCCGGCGATGATCCAGAGAAGCAGCCCTGTCGGCAGCATGACAAGCATGGGCTGGATTGCAATCAGGGCAATCCAGCCCATGGCCGCGTAAAATCCAAGGCTTAACCGCTGAAAGCGGCCTGTAAAAAACAGCTTGAAAAGCACTCCGGCTGCGGCCAGGCCCCAGATCAGGCCGAAAAGGGTCCAGCCCCACGGACCCCGCATGGCGATCAGCGTAACCGGTGTATAGGTGCCGGCTATCAATATAAAAATGGAGGAGTGGTCCAGCAGCCGGAAACAGGATTTGATTTTTTTATCGGAGAAGCTGTGATACAGAGTTGAGGCCAGATAGAGGAGAAACAGCGCAGCCCCGTATATGCTGAATCCAACAGCGCGCCAGGGATCCTGGTAGTTGGCGGAGTAAAGCAAAAGCGTTACAAGCGCCGCAATGCTTAAGGCCGCCCCCAGTCCGTGTGTAAGGCTGTTTGCCAGTTCTTCACCAAAGCTGTATCGTCTGGGAATCGTTGTTGCCATCAGTCAGTTCCTTTTTGCAAGTTTGGCAAGTAGGGTTTATTAAAATATAAAACAAAAAATATAGCGGTTTATCCTGATTTCTGCAAGATTAAAATCTGAATGGACTCCGTGCCGGTGTGTTAGTCCGGGTGGAATGCTTTTATGGAGGGCCTTGAGGCCGGCAATTATTTGACTGCCGCAAAATGCCCTTTATAGTATATGATAATAAGCAGTTTCCAGTGGAAGCTGCCTCATTCCGGGTAAGAGGGATAAGGCCATGTTTGCGCAATTCCATCAATTCTTGGAGGATGTATCAGATCCCGTATATCTTATGGATTCCATGGGGGCTATTCGGTATGTAAACAGTCCTGCCCGGGCAGTGCTTGGGCTGGAGACGAATGAGGCAGGGGAAGGGTTCTGCCTTGATGACTGTCATCCGCAATGGGCGGCTGCGATGATACGGGGCGAAGCCATTCCTGCCGCCATTGAAGAGGGTAGATGGCGGGGCGAGAGCGCCCTTATAACAAGTGACGGCATGGAACTGCCTGTATTTCAGAAAATTCGCGTCCAGTGGGATGACGGGGGTGATGTTGCCCATCTGACATCGGTTTTTACGGCGGATACCGGCGAGTGTTTTGAAAAGCCCCGGCAGATTGATAGACTGACTCAGCTGGAAACCCTGGTTCGCCTGTCGAAAAATGTCCTTCAGGAAAACTGCCGGGAGGAGGTTGTTCAGCGGGTGGTGGAAGCTGCCTGCGAATTGACGCGGGGCAATATCTGCCTGTTCTGCCGCGTGTCGGATTCCGGAGAGGTGCGCGTGCAATACGCGTCCGGACAGTGTGTGCAGGATACTGTTCTTTTCGGTGAGCTCCGAAGGCTTTTGGCCACACCTGGTTTTGTTGCGGATACGGGCCGGCCCAGATCATGCCGATTTGCGGCCGGCGAACTGGCCGCGCTTTCCTCCCTGGAGACCTCTGCGGGCAAAACGGATTTTGCACGGCTCCGCCATCTGGTCTGTGCCCGTTTGGCCGAGAGCAATGAAGGCGAGGCCGGCCTGATTTTGAGCGGCAATGCGGATAACGTTGCCTTTACTCCCGAAGACGAGGTTATGCTTCTTCATATGGCGGCTTTTACCGAACTTGCGCTCCACCATATCCATGCCCGCCGCGAAGCCGGACGCCGGTCCCGGGAAATGGACATGATTTTCGCAAATCTAAAGGAGTCGGTCATGGTCTGTGATGCCAGCGGCACCCCCGTAATGGCCAACCCCGCCTGCATCGACTTCCTGGGTTTTGACCCGCAGGGATATGCATGCCATCGTATTTCACGGCTGATGCGGCTTACCTACCCGGACGGAACCCGGGTTTTTGCCAGAGAAATGCCTTATGCCCGGGCCCTTCGAGGGGAATCGGTAATAGATGAGCGCTATTACGGTTTTGACGCTAAAGGCCGGAATCTGGTTTACGTGATATCATCCACCCCTCTTTACCAGGAAGATCGCATTACAGGGGCGGTAACCGTGTGGCGGGATGAAACGGATCTGGAAAAACTGACGGAGCAGTTGATATCCGAGCAGTCCGCTCTGCAGACCATTATCAAAAGCGCACCCGAGGGCATTGTGGTGGTTGACAAGGAGTGCCGCATTACCATGGCCAATCCAACAGCGGTACAGCTCTATGGCCAAAAGGTGACCTACGGCAAGCCCCTTGCATCCCAGGCCGAGTTAAAGCTTCTTTATCCGGACGGTACGCCTTTTGATCCCAGGGATCTGCCACTTACCCGCTCGGTGTTTTTCGGCGAGGTGCTCATTGACCAGGAGATGGCAGTTGTACTTCCGGAGGGCGGCATGCGTTACCTGCTTGTAAACACAACGCCGATAAAGAACCAGGAGGGGGAAATCATCGGAGGTGTAGGCGTGCTGCATGATATCACCCGGCGGCGTACGGAAAAACTTCAGCTCCAGCAGGATAAGGATCTTCTGGAAAGGCGGGTGGCTGAGCGTACTGCGGAGCTGGAGTCTTTGGTGGAGGCACTGAAATCCGAAATCGAGGAGCGCAAGCGGGTTGAGCGGCAGTTGCGGGAATCACGCAGGGAGCTGAGGCAGATGTCGAAGCGCACCCTGGAGGCCCTGGAAGCAGACAAGCAGGTGATTGCCAAGGAACTGCACGACAGCATCGGCGCAAGCCTTGCAGCGATAAAGTTTTCTCTGGAGGAGCGCTTGTCGAACATGAAGGCCGGGCCGTACGAGGATACAGTATCCCTGGAAAAAATAGTATCCTATCTGATCGATACGATAAAGGAGACCAAGCGTATCTCAGCGGCCCTGCGGCCGACAACCCTGGATGATCTGGGGCTTACGGCCACGATTAATTGGTTCTGCCGGGAATTTGCGAGTTTTTACAAAAAAATCGAGGTTTCCCAGGATGTCTCCATAGACGATAACAACCTGCCGGATGCCACCAAGATAGTTATTTACCGCATTCTGCAGGAGGCGATGAACAATGCCGCAAAGCATGCCAATCCTTCCAGTATCCATTTTGCATTGACCCGCAAAAATAGCGCCGTGCAGATGATCATCCAGGATGACGGCTGCGGATTCGAACAAAACTCCCGGCTTGTTGCCACGGATCCTTTAAGCGGCCACGGCATTCAGAGCATGCGGGAGAGAGCCGAGATATGCGGGGGGCAGCTTCTGCTTGATTCCCGCCAGGGCAGGGGCACCCGGGTTACCCTGGAGCTGCCCCTGTAAGTAAGTGGTGTTGCACGGGGGCCGGAAGTTATTTTTGCTGCACAAGGCCCTGGTCGATGGCAAAAGCGGTCAATGCAGCGGCGTTGTGGAGATTTAGCTTCTGCATGATATTGGCCCTGTGTTTTTCTACAGTTTTTGAACTGATGCTCAGCAGATCCCCGATTTCTTTGTTCAGGTAGCCTTCGGCCAGGAGTTTTAGCACTTCCCGCTCCCGCTGGGTGAGGTTTTCCTGCGGGGACTTGGAGCGGATTTTTTTGTGCCCCTCAAGGTAGCCCTCCATCACGTTTTCCGCAATCCCGGGGCTGATATAGGTTTTTCCGTTCAGGACGCTGTTTATGGCAAGCAGGAGTTCGTCGCGGCTGGCGTCTTTAATGCAGTAGCCGTTGGCGCCAGCCTCAAATGTTTCTATCACATACTGGTCGGATTCGTGGATGGTCAGCACAAGAATCCGCATGTCCGGAAACTGCCGTCGGAGCTCTTTTATTACACTGATTCCGCTGAGCCGCGGCATGGATAGGTCAAGAAGGAGAAGATCGGGCTGTTGCTTTTTGATAGAATTTATGGCTTCCAGGCCGTCCCTGGCCTCTCCTATGACCTCAAGCATTTCTTTTGCGGCCAGCATGGCCTTTAAGCCGTCGCGGAAAAGCTGGTGGTCTTCCGCGATAAAAACCGTCTTTTTTTCATCCATTGCGGTGGCATCCAAAACAGATTCCAGTTGCAAAAAGCGTGGCAAGAAACAGCGAAAAACAATTCCATGAAATATTGGATTTATAATAAACCGTGCGGGTTTTGTAAATACAATTTTTTATTAGCGGCGCTGCCGGGAGGGGGGGACACCGCTGGCGCAGCGGTGAGTAAGTTTAGGTATAAAAAATTTCCGGGCTGGTTCTCTTTTACCTGGGGATCAAGGCCTCTGCCTGCTGCGGATTTTCCTTTACCCACCGAAGGGCGCTTTCGTACGGTTTGCCGCTTTTACGGATCCGGTCCATAACGTTTTGGATATCTTCCAGATTCAGATAAAAGTTATCCAGGAAGGCGTATAGCTCCGGCTTGTCGGATTTAAGGCCTTTGCGTACAATGGTTTTGATGTATTCCGTATCGCCGTAGACGTTTTTCGGATCTTCCAGGTATTTGAGGTCGAAGCGGTGGAATTTCCAGTGCGGAGTCCAGCCGGTGACGACAACCCATTGCCTGTTTTCCACCTTTTCCTGTAAAACCGCCGTCATCATGGAGCCGCTGCCATCCATGAGCTTCAGGTTTTCAATCCCGTATTCTTCCAGGGCTTTTTCAGTAGCTTCCATGATGCCGGCACCGGCATCGATTCCGATGATTTCGCCGTTGAACTTTTCTGCATGGACGTCAAGTTCGCTGATGGAGTCAATGGTTACGTAGGCAGGGACGACAAGGCCGATTCTGACGCCTTCAAGGTTTATTCCAAGATTGACCACATTCTCCTTCTGCTTTTTGTAATAACTGGAATGGGGAGTGGGCAGCCAGGCGCAGAGAAATCCGTCTATATCTCCGTTGGCGGCCGCCTCCCACATAGCGGCGGCGCTGAGCGTTTTCAGCTCCACCCTGTATCCCATTTTTTCCTGCAGTACGGCTTTTGCGATGTTTGCTTGAGCGGCGGCGCTGGCCCAGTTTCCGCAGGCGAGTCCGGCGGCCTTCTCAGCCGTTGCGATCCCCCGCAATCCGATCATCGGCAGCAGAGACGCCAAAAGTACTATAATAATCAGGGCGTTTTTTTTCATGGAAGCCTTTTTTGATGGCTTCGTAAAAAGTCCAATATCTTCGTTGCGCTGCATCCCATCGGAATTTCACGTACTCTATGTACGCTGCATTCCTCGGGATTTGCGACGCCTTGATCTTGAACTTTTTACTTTGCCATCTGAAAATTGACTTTTTACGAGAGCATCTTTTTTGGGCTTTGCAGAAACGCTCGGTTTAGGTAAAAAAAGCCGCTGCACAGCAGCGGCTTTTTTCCTGTATCACTAATAGAGGTATGAAGGCAAGTATCATGCTGAGAATCCCGGCGACGGCAGGTGCGTCCGGGAGCCGGAGAGACGGCATCAGGGCTGTCCTAGGATGCCATGCCCATCTGCGCCAGATCCTCGTAGTCCGGCAGCTCCTTTTTGAGGTAATCCCGGATTTTTAGCAGGATATCGCGCTCAAGCTGCCGCACCCTCTCCCTGGAGATACCCAGGTGGTCCCCGATTTGCTGAAGGGTCTGGGGTGTTTCGGCATAAATGCGCCTGTCAAATATATTGCGCTCCCGAAAATTCATGGTTTTGCGGAACTGGACTATCTTTTGCCGAAGAATGTCTGTCATCTGTTTCCTGGAAACCTGGCTTTCCGTGGATTCCTTATCGGATTCGAGCACTTCCAGCCATTCCGTGTCCGAATCCGCGTTCAGCGGCGCGTCCAGAAAAACATTGGTGCTGTGCAGTCGCTGGTCCATATCCAGGATGTCGTTTTCCGACACACCGCAGTTGTTGGCCAACCGGTCGACGGTGGGATGAATTCCCTCGCTTGAAAGCCTGTCCCGCTCCTGGCGAAGCTTGAAAAACAGTTTGCGCTGGCCTTCGGTGGTGACGATTTTGACAACCCTGAAGTTGTCCTGGATATATTTGAGTATATAGGCTTTGATCCAGAATGCAGCGTAATAGGAGAATTTGACGTTGCGTGACGGATCGTATTTCTGGGCTGCCCGCAGAAGGCCGATATTGCCCTCCTGTATGAGGTCGTTCATGTTATGTTTCCAGAAGCGTTGAAATTTCATGGCGATTTTTACCACCAGCCGAAGATTGGAAACCACAAGCTTATAGACCGCTTCCTGGTCGTTATCCTCCTGCACACGCCTGCCCAAATCTTTTTCTTCTTCACGGTTTAATAGTTCATGCTTGCGGATATCCACCATGTACCGTTGCAGCGCATCCGAATTGGCGCCTGCGGATGCGGCTGTCTTTTTACTGGTACTGTTTTTGTTTTCTTCCTTTTTTGTCTGCTTCGGGGCTGCCGGAAAAATTGCCGGGATAT
Source organism: Desulfosalsimonadaceae bacterium (assembly GCA_046482325.1). Lineage (GTDB taxonomy): Bacteria > Desulfobacterota > Desulfobacteria > Desulfobacterales > Desulfosalsimonadaceae > M55B175. The sequence continues at coordinate 28,488 of JAWOFF010000034.1, read as the reverse complement.
CGGGCCTTGTAGTTTCCGTAAACATTGTTTGACTCCCTTCCTTGCAGGCGTTTGCATGAATAAAAAAACTGTTTCCCATTGTTGATGCCCACTATATTGCCAGTGGTGGAAAAAGGAAATCGGGCGAAGTATGTATTTTGAACATCAGGGGCATGTAGATGCAGGTGAAATTTCCTGCATTTTTCCGTACCCGGATATGGGGGATATGCTGCAGAGCCGGTGGGGCGCCGGAATCCGGGGCTGTTTGCACCGCGGGAAAGTACTCCTATATTATAGGCATCAAGCAGGCAAAGCGGCTCCCTGCCGCTTTGGACAAGGAGTTTCTCGACATATTGCAATCCAGGAAAAGGCCGGAATGGGAGGCAAACGCGAAAAGGCAAAAAAGCCGGATAAAAGCTACGATGTGGTTGTGGCGGGATCCGGCTCCGGCATGGCAATAGTGGAGAACGCCATAAACGAGGGAGGACCTCCGGGCAGCCCTCATAGAGGGGGCCGGCCCGGCGCCCTGTTTTCCGGCCAGCATATCCACCCGGCCCTCTCCGAAATAATTCCGAAGGCGTTCAGCAACCTTAGCAACCCCGAATAGACGCGAAGAAAGGAGGCCTACATGGCAAAGATCGGCGAGATGTTTCAATCCGGTTCTTACTCAATTGCGCCGAAACGGCATGCCTCGTAACAGGACAGGCACTGTATGCATTTTTCCCTGTCAATAACGGCCGGCTGCTTTTTCTGCCAGGAAATCGCCCCCACGGGACAGGCTTTGTAGCACAGGCCGCATTGCTGGCATTTGTCCGGATCCACCCAGAACTTTAACAGCGCCTTGCAGCGCTTGGCCGGGCAGCGCTTCTCATACACATGCGCGAGGTACTCATCACGGAAGTAGTTAAGGGTGGAAAGAACAGGGTTCGGCGCGGTTTGCCCCAGACCGCAGAGCGAAGATTGCTTGATCCGGGCCGATAACTCCTCCAGGACCTCGATATCGCCGGGCTCGCCTCTTCCCTCACAGATTTTATTGAGGATTTCCAGCACCCTGCGCGTTCCTTCCCTGCAGGGAGTGCATTTGCCGCAGGACTCATCCTGGATAAAATCCATGAAAAACCGGGCCATGTCCACCATGCAGGTCTTCTCGTCCATAACAATGACACCGCCGGAGCCCATGATCGCGCCCAGCTTCGCAATGGCCTCGTAGTCTACCGGCGTGTCAAGATGCTGTTCGGGCACGCAGCCGCCGGAGGGACCGCCCAGTTGCACCGCTTTGAATTTGCGCTTTTTGGGAACGCCGCCGCCGATCTCATAGATCATCTTCCGCAGTGTAATTCCCATGGGCACTTCCACCAAGCCTATGTTGTTGACAGCACCCGAGAGGGCGAAGACCTTGGTGCCCTTGCTCGATTCCGTGCCCACGCTGTTGAACCAGGATGCCCCGTTTAATATGATCTGCCCCACGTTGGCCAGGGTCTCCACGTTGTTTAAAACCGTGGGGCGTTCCCATAATCCCTTGTTCGCCGGAAAAGGCGGCCTGGGGCGGGGCATACCGCGTTTGCCTTCGATAGAGCGCATCAGGGCGGTTTCCTCACCGCATACAAATGCGCCGGCGCCCTGATAGATGTCAATGTCGAAATTAAAGCCGGTTCCCAGGATGTCCTCTCCCAGAAGCCCGTATTCACGCGCAAGGCGGATTGCGAGGTTTAGGCGCTCGATGGCCAGGGGATATTCGGTGCGGCAGTAGATATAGCCCTGGCTGGCATTAATGGCGCGGGCGGCAATAATCATGCCCTCAAGAACCGTATGAGGGTCAGCCTCCAGGATGCTTCGGTCCATGAAGGCGCCGGGATCGCCTTCATCCGCATTGCAGAGTACGTATTTCACATCCCCTTCGGCCTTATTGGCAAACTGCCATTTCAGGCCTGTGGGAAAACCCGCCCCCCCTCTGCCGCGGAGGCCGGAATCCCTTATTTCCTGAATGATTTCAGTTGGTTCCATTTCCTGCAGAGCCCTGGCCATGCCGAAATAGCCGTCCTGTGCGATGTATTCATCAATGGATTCCGGGTCGATAATTCCCTTGTTGCGCATGACCCAGAACTGCTGATGGGCAAAGAAGGGAATTTGATTCATGGTGGGAATCGTTTCCTTGGAGGCAGGCTCTACGTAGAGTTTTTTCTTGAGCGGCCGGCCTTTCAGGAAATGTTCCTCCACAAGCTGGGGGGCATCCGAAGCCTTGAGCTGCTGGTAGAAGATGCCTTCGGGCTGGACCAGCATAACCGGGCCCAGGGCGCAGAAGCCGTTGCAGCCGGTCTCGATAATTTGTACTTCCTCTTGCAGTCCCTGCTTTTTGAGTTCCTCCTCCAGGGCCTGGCGAAATTCCCGGCTGCCGGATGCCTGGCACCCGGTGCCGGAGCAGAGCATGAGTTGGAGTCTCGGGTTGGCCATCTTAGTCTCCTGATATTGCCTGTTCTGATAAATGCAAAGCGAATTGGGAAGCTGGCATGCAGAGCGCCGGTATCGCTCGTAAAGCTTCCGTCTATTGGTACGATTCCAGTATATCCAGCACTGAATCCGGGGTGACTCCCCCATGAGTATCCTGATCCACCACGATCACCGGCGCCAGACCGCAGGCGCCAAGGCACCTGACGGCTTCCATGGAGAAGCGGCGATCCTCGGTGGTCTCTCCCGGGGAAATGCCGTAATTCTGTTGAATCCGGCCGATAACCTCTTTTATTCCTTTAACGTAACAGGCTGTTCCCATGCATACCCGAATGGTATGGCGCCCCTTGGGGGTAAGTGAAAACAGCGAATAAAAAGTGGCAACCCCAAGCACCTCGCTTTTGGGCAGGTTCAGGCAGATGCTGATATAATCGATCAGGTCCACCGGCAGATAGCCCACAATATCCTGGCACTGGCGCAAGGCCGGGATCACCGCCCCCGGCATCAGGCGGCAGGAGCTGAGGGTTTCGTCAATGCGAGCTTTCATATCATCTGTGATATCAGGGTGTTGAAGCTTCGGCATGGTCAGTTCCTCCTGGATAAGCAGCTTTCAGCAGAGAATTTACAATTAGAAAATACTTTTTCACAAAGGAATTCAAAAGTCAATGACACCTTTATAACATGCAGTCGCTGCAAAAGTGGCTGGCAGCGGCGATAACATTTGTTGACAGTCCGCAGGATTGCTTCTATGGTAAAATAAGAGATATGGAGGTTTCCATACCCTGTAGTGCCGGAATTTTTTTGCACGAGACAGAGAAACAACCCGGGCCACTTTCTTACTAAAGCCGAGGCAGCACATCCCTGATGAAGTTAGAAGAGCTTGCAGAAACTTTGGAGGCCGAGTTTGTAGCCGGCCGCGACCAGTCTCAAATTGTTTTCCGTAAAGTCGGCGCCAGTGATTTGATGAGCGATATTCTGGCCGCCCTCTCCGAGGACGGCATCCTGCTGACCGGTCTTGCCACTGTTCAGGTGGTCAATACGGCGGTGATAGCCGGTGTACGGGCCATTGTTTTTGTCCGCAACAAAAGGCCGAGTCCGGGAGTGGTGGAGATGGCGCAGGAAAATCATATGCCGCTTATGACAACGCGGTTTTCCATGTTTGTCTCCTGCGGCAGGCTTTACACAGCCGGCCTTACCGGGTTAAACGGCGCCCGTTGAATGCGGGCGGCAGATGCCTGAGAAGGGCTTGCACGCAAGATGCAGTAGGGTTTCTCCAGGAGATAATTCCCATGTCCGCTTTGAAAAAGTCTTTTTATATCAAGGGCAGGGATTTTACGCATGCAGGCAAGGCTTCCATCACTGTGCAGCAAATGCTCAAGCAATTGGGAATTGCCACCGATATTGTCCGGCGGGCTGCTGTCTGCGGCTATGAAGGAGAAATGAATGTCGTCATGCACGGCGGCGACGGGTCTTTCTGTATAGCTATTGCCTCGGACTGGATCCTTCTGGAAATCTCCGACAACGGCCCCGGTATCGCCGATATTGGCCAGGCCATGGAAAAGGGCTTTTCCACAGCTTTGGATGAATACCGGGAAATGGGATTCGGCGCAGGCATGGGGCTTTCCAATATTGAACGTAATGCCGATTACATGGAAATTGAATCCACGCCGGGGAAAGGGACCCGTGTAGAGATGCTGTTTCAAATCCCTGAAGCCTGAAATTTCCGGGGAGACTGAAGATGCCGATGGCTTATGTCCAGTTTGATGCTTCGTTCTGCACGGGCTGTGCAAAGTGCGTTAGAGCCTGCCCGACAAAGGCCATACGCATACGCGGGGAACGGGCTGTTTTAATTGAGCACCTCTGCATTGGCTGCGGGGAATGCATTCGCGTCTGCCCCGAGGGTGCGGTTATTTCGGCCATCAGCAGCGGGCAGTTTGTAAAATCCGAGAAGTTCTCCGTCGCTATTATCTCGCCGATTCTCTATTCCCAGTTCCCCGGAGTAATGCCCTGTGATGTGCTGCTGGGGTTAAACCATATCGGTTTTGATCATGCCATTGATCTCTCTTATTATCTGGAGATGCATCAGTATGCCGCCGAGGAGTTCATTGTCCGCAACCGCGAGACCGGAGAGAACCCATGGCCCTTGATTTCTCCGATATGCCCTGTGATCTGCCGGCTGATTGCGCTGAAATACCCGGATCTGCTTGACCATATTCTGCCCCTCAAGCGGCCGGTGGCCCTGATCGGCGAGGGCGTGCGCAGCCAGATTGCCAGAGAATTCGTGGTGGCAAAAGAAGATGTGCAGCTCTATCACCTTACCCCCTGTGCATCCAAGATGATTTCTGCGGGTATAGATGTCTTTGCTGATTCCCCCTGTATGGACGCGATTCTGGGAATCAATGATATTTATCCGCAGCTTTCCGCAGCAGTCGAGCAGATTAAGAATATGGAGCTGTGCTTTTATCCCTGCCAGCGCATCACCTTTCTGCCCAATGCCCGGGCTCCCATGTGGGGGATGTCCGGCGGAGAGATAGCGGGTATGAATGTGGAACGCGTGCTTGCGGTTGACGGCCTTCAGGAAGTGATTCAGTATATCGAAAAAATTGATATGGGGCTTTTTAAGGACATGGAGTATATCGAGCTTAGGGCCTGCTCTGAGGGTTGCCTGGGCGGCTCCTTTACTGCGGTGGATAAATATATAGCCCGAAGCAGCGCCCAGAAGCTGATCAAGATGTTCGGGGTGGGACGGCGCATTCAGCGGGGAAAATTGCGTCGGATCTATGATCAGGGCTGGTTTCACAGCAGTATAGAACCCGAGGAAATGTTTAAAAATTTTCTGGGTGGGGAGCCGCCGCTGACGATCGGGCAGATGCAGCAAATCGAGGAGATTTTAGAGAAAGTGCCTGGTAAAGACTGCGGCATTTGCGGGGCTCCGGACTGCCGTACTTTTGCAGAAGACGTTGTCCGCGGTCGTGCCGAGCTGAGAGATTGCTATTGGTTTCAGCTGGACAAAAACTGAAATGTGGATGACAAAGCAAAGTAGAGGGATCATTTGCCGATGAAAGCAAGAGAACTGGCGGAACGTCTGGATTTGACCGTGGCCGCAGGAGAAAAGGGGCTGGATCGCCTGGTCAATGGCGGCTATTGCGGGGATCTGTTAAGCGAGGTGATGGCAAACGCACCCATGGGATGCGTCTGGCTGACAATTCAGGTCCATCAGAATATTGTGGCAGTGGCTGTGCTGCGGGAGATGGCGGCTGTGATTATGACAAGCGGCAACAGCCCGGACGAGGGCACGAAGGCGCGGGCCTATGAAGAGGGCATTCCCATTCTTCTGGCCGAAGCCGATGCCTTCACCATTGCGGGAAAGATGTATGCTGCAGGTGTCAGCAATGACGAGCAGTAGTTCCAGCCCTCCTTGTTAGGGGGCCAGCTGTGAAATCTTACCGGGCGGATTTGCATATCCATTCCTGCTTATCGCCCTGCGGCGACTGGGCTATGACTCCGCGGGACATCGTTGCCGGAAGCTGCGGGAAAGGGCTGGATATGATAGCGCTCTGCGATCACAATTCCGCAGAGAATGCAGGGGCTGCCATGGCCGCAGGGAAAGCTGCCGGTCTGTACGTGATACCCGGAATGGAGATCTGCTCCAGGGAAGAGGTTCATGTGCTGGGCCTGTTTGAAACCCTGGAGCAGGCGCTTTCCATGCAGGAGATGGTGTATTCGCACCTGCCGGGTCAAAACACTCCGGAATTATGGGGCGATCAGGTGGTTGCCAACGAGAAAAACGAGGTGATACGCGAAAATCAGCGGCTGTTAATCGGAGCCACCACCCTTTATCTCGACGCGATTGTGGATGCTGTTCATGAGAGAAAGGGCTTGTGTATTGCGGCCCATGTGGATCGCCCTGCATTCAGCATTATCAGCAACCTGGGATTTATTCCGCGGGATTTGCAGTTTGATGCCCTGGAGGTTTCCTGTCAGGTTCCGCTCCGGGAGGCCGGTACCCGAATTCCCGGAGTTGTGCCCTATGCCTGTATTACCTCATCCGACGCTCATTTCCCTGCGGATATAGGCCGGGTTAGCACGGCATTTGTTTTGCGGGCTCCGGAGTTCGGGGAAATCCGCATGGCTTTGCAGGGCCGGAACGGAAGAAGGATTGCGGCATAGGTGAAAGAAATTTCTCTTCATATTCTGGATGTTGCTGAAAACGGGATTACAGCAGGGGCGGATCACATCCGGATCGAAATCGTGGAAAAGCCCTCTGAAAATAGATTTTGTCTGACAGTTGCCGACAATGGTGAGGGTATTGCCAGGGAACAGATTGACCGTGCGGTCGATCCGTTCTATACTTCCCGTACAACGCGCCGGGTGGGTTTGGGCCTTTCGCTTCTGGATGCGGCTGCCCGCCAATGCAGCGGGTCCATGCAGATCCACTCCGACAGGGGCGAGGGTACGGAAGTGGTGGCCGAATTTCTCTACGACCACATTGACCGCGCCCCCCTGGGGGATATGGCGTCAACCATGACTACGCTGATCATGGGCAATTCGGAGGTGGACTTTTATTACCGGCATCAGGTGGAGGATGCCGAGTTTATAATGGGCACCCGCCAGATCCGGGAATCCTTCGGCGGAGCGGAGATTTCCGATTTCCGGGTGTTACGTTACGTAATGGCAGCCCTGAAGGACGGAGAAAAGCGTTTGCAAACGGGGAGGAAGGAATAAAATGGCAAAAATGAGCATTGATGAATTGCGGCGGATAAAAGAAAAAACCGCCAGGGAGACCTCGCTCAGGACGGGCTCGGCAAAAATTAAGATTACGGTGCACATGGGTACCTGCGGTATTGCAGCGGGAGCACGGGAGGTGATGAACGCGCTGATGGAGGAAATGGCTGAAACAGACCGCGAGGATATCCGGGTTGTTGCCTCCGGCTGCATGGGCATGTGCAGTAGCGAACCGAACGTGACCGTCGAAATCGAAGGAGAAGAGCCGATTGTGTACCAGTATATGGACGCAAACAAGATGCGGCAGGTCTTTCGCCGGCATGTGCTGAAGGGCGAGGTACAGACGGATTTTGCCCTGGCAAAGATTTAATGGCTTCGGGAGTTGCTGCTTGCATTTGCGGGAAAACAAACAAAAAGGAGGGTGAATGGCCTGTATTGAATTGCTGCAGGATGTGGAGGCATTTCAGGTGCTGGGAGAGAAAGGGCTGGCTGCCGTTGACCAATTCTGCCGGGAGAAGAGCTTCTCCGAAGGCGATCGGATATTTAAGGAAGGAGAAGATGCCACCCACCTGTACGTGGTTATTGAAGGCCTGGTGGACCTCCGGTTCGATTTGCCGGCCCGCGAGACCTCTGAGGCCCATACCCTTTCCTCTGTTTCGCCAAAAGGCATTTTCGGCTGGTCCAGCATGGCGGCGCCTTACCGTTACAAGCTTTCGGCCTATAGCGCCTCTGCGGGCTGCCGGGTTGTGATGATCGAGCGCAGCCGCTTTCATGACTATTTGCGGCAGCACCCGGAGGTCGGCTACCGGTTGCTTTTCGAACTTATCAAGGTTGTGGGCAGGCGCTTTCAGCAGCTCCAGGGAGCCTCCGGGGACGCCCCGCACGCTGCGGTAAAGATTACCGTGCATATGGCCACATGCGGCATTGCTGCAGGCGCCCGTGCAGTGATGAAGGCTTTGAGCGAGGAAGTCTCTCGTTGGGGCCGCCGGAATCTGCAGGTGGAAACCGGGGGATGTATCGGCAAGTGCTGGAGCGAGCCGAATGTGACGGTGCATGTGGGCAACCAGCCGCCGGTGGTGTATCAGAAGATGGATCCGGAGACCATGCGGCGTGTGTTCCGGGAGCATATCATTAACGGCAGGGTGCAGGAAGACTGCGTGCTGGAAAGGGGGAGCCAATGATCAGCCTGGATTTCCTGGAAAAGGTGGCATGCTTTAGCTGTCTGAGCGACGAGCAGCTTCAGATGGTGCAGGCGCGGGCAGAGAGCATGGAATTTGGGCGCGGCGAGAAAATTTTTGCTCACGGAAGCGAGGCCACCCACGTTTGGATCGTGGTGGACGGAGATGTGGAGCTTCGCTCAGAGGCTCCGGAGCAGCAGGCTACGGTGGAGCCGGCGTTCTCATTTCTGGCGGAGGCTAATGCCTTTGGATGGACATGTTTTGTCCCGCCCTTCCAGTATCAGCTTTCCGGTTACTGCAGTTCCCGGCAATGCCGGCTGATCCGTTTTTCCCGGGAGGAGCTGCAGGAACTGTTTGATAAGGATCCGGAAATCGGTTTTGCGGTTATGTCTTATCTCATGGAGGCAGTGGGCCAGCAGTTTGAGCAGCTTCAGGAGGAGATAGCCAAAAACCGCGGCCATGAAGTAATGAGCCAGTGGTAGCGGGGCAGCGGTTCCGGAATAGCTATGGATTACGCTGCCTGTTCAATCTTTACGGCGCACACCTTGTATTCCGGAATGTTGGCCACCGGGTCCAGTGCGGCATTGGTCAGCCGGTTGGCCGCAGCCTCGGCAAAGTGGAAGGGGATAAATACCGTCCCGTCCACGGCCTGCTCCGATACATTTACCCGTACTGTGATTTCACCCCGGCGGGAGGCGATCCGGATGTTTCCTCCGTCTTCGAGGCCGCATCTTTCGGCGTCAGCAGGCGATATTTCCACGAAGCTTTCCGGAGCCCGGTCGTTTAGGCCTTCGCTGCGGCGCGTCATGGTGCCGGTATGGTACTGGTAGAGCACCCGGCCGGTTGTAAGATACAAGGGGTATTCCGAATCCACCTGTTCCGCAGGCGGGATGTAGTCAATGGCATGAAAGACGCCTTTTCCCTGGGTGAACTGCTGTGTATGCAGGATCGGTGTGCCCGGATGCTCCAGGCTCGGACAGGGCCAGTGAATGCCCTCCTTCTCGATTCGCTCGTAGGTTATGCCGGCATAGGAAGGGGTTAGGCCGGTGATTTCGGTAAAGATCTCCTCCGCGCTTTCGTAGTTCATCGGATACTGCATGCGCCGCGCGAGTTCTGCGGTGATCCGCCAGTCCTCCCGGGCCGATCCGGGCGGATCCAAAGCTTTTCTCACCCGCTGGACGCGGCGCTCGGTATTGGAGAAGGTCCCCTCCTTTTCGGCGAAGCACGTGCTTGGCAGCACCACGTCCGCCTGCCTGCTTGTTTCCGTAATAAAGATATCCTGGACTACGAGAAAATCCAGGTTGGAAAATCCCTTTTCCGCATGATTGAGATCCGGATCCGAGACCAGCGGGTTTTCGCCGATGATGTACATGGCTTTCAGCTCGCCGTCGCAGGCTTTCGGCACCATCTGGGTGACCGTAAGCCCCGGCTTGTCCGGAAGACCGGTAACTCCCCAGGCAGCCTCCATTTTGCTGCGGGTCGCCTCATCGGTTACTTTTTGATACCCTGTATAGACGTTGGGCAGTCCCCCCATGTCGCATGCGCCCTGGACATTGTTCTGACCGCGCAGGGGGTTTACCCCGCCGCCTTCGATCCCGAGGTTGCCGCAGAGCATGGAGAGGTTGGCAAGGGATTTGACGTTGTCGGTGCCGGTCGTGTGCTGGGTGATGCCCATGCAGTATAGGATGCTGCCCGCCCTGGCGCCCGCATAAAGACGGGCTGCTTCAATGATCTGCTCCTGCGGGATGCCTGTAATCGTTTCAACATATTCCGGCGGGAATTTTTCCACCATGGCTTTTAATTCCTCGAAGCCTGTGGTGCGGTCGTTCACGAACTCCTGGTCATGCAGGCCCTCCCGGATAATGACATGCATCATCCCGTTTATCCAGGCCACGTCCGATCCGAGGTCGGGACGCAGCCACATGTGGGCGTGAGCAGTGAGTTTTATCCGGCGGGGATCGACCACGATCAGCCTGGTTCCCTTGAATTTTGCCGCGCGCTTGACAAAAGAGGAGAGCACCGGGTGGTTTTCCGTGGTATTGGATCCGGTTACCAGGATGACGTCTGCTTTTTCGATATCGGCAATGGTATTGGTCATTGCGCCACTTCCGAATGCTGCGGCCAGACCGGCCACTGTGGAGGAATGTCAGAGCCGGGCGCAGTGATCCACATTGTTTGTTTTCAGCACAGCACGGGCAAACTTCTGGGCAAGGTAGTTCTCCTCGTTGGTAACCCGCGCTGAGCTTAAGACCCCTATACTATCAGAGCCATGCTGGCCGCGGATTTCATCCAGGCGTTTTGCCGTATAATTTAGGGCCTCGTTCCAGCTGGCCTTCCGGAATTCTCCGTTTTCCTTGATCAGGGGCGTGGTCAGCCTCTCATCAGAGTTGATGAAATCAAAGCCGAAGCGGCCCTTGACGCAGAGGCTGCCGTGATTGGGAGGCGTCTCCTCAGCCCCGGTTACCTTGATCACCTTATTGTTTTTTACGTGCAGCTCTATCTGGCAGCCGACACCGCAGTAGCTGCAGGTGGTGCGCGTTTTGCGTACCTCCCAGGGGCGCCATTCATAGCGGGCGTTTTTCTCCACAAGAGCTCCCACTGGACACGCCTGGACGCATTCGCCACAGAATACGCAGTCCGAATCTCTGAGCGGCCGGTCGCCTGCGGCCACAATTTTGCTTTCCGCTCCCCGGTAGCCCAGGCTGATAGCGCCGTTTACCTGGATTTCATTGCAGGCTTGCACGCAGCGGCCGCAGAGGATGCAGCGGGAGAAGTCCCGGACTATGAAGGGGTTGACTGTTTCCATGGGGTAATGGGTTTCGGTTGCGGAAAAGCGCTCTCCGGAAACCTGGTAGCGGTAGGCAAGGTTCTGCAGCTCGCAGTCGCCCCAGGCCGGGCAGAGGTCGGAGCTGTCGTCATGGGACTGGGCGGCAAGCTGAAAAGCGGTCCAGCTTTTGGGATCTCCGCCGCGAACGGAGCAATTGTGGTTGCCGGAAGCCAGCAGGAGCTGGATTGTCATTTTCCGGGATTCTACAACCGTTGGAGACTCCGTGTACACCACCATCCCGTTTTCTGCCGGTGTGCAGCAGGCAGGCAGAAGGCTGCGGGCCTTTTTGACCTCTACTACGCAGATGCGGCAGGCGCCGGTGGGTGTTGCGTTTTTTAGATAGCAGAGGGTGGGAATATCGATGTTATTTCTGCGGGCCACGTCAAGGATGGTCTCTCCGGTTTCAAATGAAAAGTCCTGATCATTGATGGTGATTGTCTGCTCAGTCATGGCTGCCTCTGTAATAGTATGAAGGTTTCCGTCACCTGTTTTAAACTGAGTCATCTTAGAATATATGGATATTGGCTTTCAAGGAATTTATTGGTTTTGTTTATCAGTGTACCGGCCGCCTGTAGTTGTTGGAAAATGCGACAGGGGGTGGGGAAAATTGCAGCAGGGATAAATATTTGAATTTATAAATTTATATGTTATCTCCGAGAGCCTTGATAAAAAAACGCGGCATATGAGTCCAGATAAAGGGGGAGCCCATTTTTAGGGGAAGCCGGCGGATAAAATATTTTTTTTAATTATATAAATGAGTTATCTTTGTTACGCAGTTGTTTTGTATATGGCATGCAAATTGCAAAAAGTATAAATAAATGGAAGCCATGGGGGCTTCCATCCGCGCCGGGCAGAAACCGGCAGGAAAGGAGGTGCCGATATGACACACCGTGAAAAGGAAAAAAAAGTGGTCGGCTTTCAGGTAATTGAAGATGCCTGCATCTGGATGAAAGCCGGAGTCGTGAATTTTCGAAAATGCGACAATGATTTTGACTGCGCCACATGTCCGTTTGACAAGGCCATGCGGCGGAGCATGCGAAAACAGGGGCGGACAGAAGGCCGGGATCTCCCGGAATTTGCCGAAGAGCTGAAAAAGCGCTATCCCGGTGCCAATCGGCCCTGCCGCCATGCATTGACCGGCCGCGTGGATGCGCCGAAAATCTGCCCCAACAACTACGAATGCTACCACTGCCCCTATGACCAGATGCTCGATGAATTGGACCTGATTGATGATATAAGCACACCAGGCTATCACGTTGTGGCAGGATATCAGGTTGCTGACGCCTATTACTATCACACGGGCCACACCTGGGCTCGGTTTGAACACAGCGGGAGAACCAGGGTCGGCTTAGACGACTTTTTTGCCAAACTGTTCGGAACGCCCGATAAAATTGAGCTGCCGCCTCTGGGCGCAAAGATTCGGCAGAATGAGCCGGGATTGTCCTTTGGCCGTGACCGGCATGCCGCCTCCGTGCTCGCACCGGTAACCGGAAGGGTGCTTGCTGTCAACCAGCACTTGCAGGCGCATCCGGAAATTGCTCATCAGGACCCCTATCGCAATGGCTGGTTGTTTATCCTGGAGCCTGACATGCCGAAGAAAAACCTCCGGCATCTGCTTTTCGGGCAGCAGTGTGACGCCTGGATCGAGGAAGAACAGCAGCACCTGCTGGAGATAATTGATCCGAAGTACAAAAACCTCGCCGCAACCGGCGGGCAGCCCGTGGATGATGTGTTTGCAAACGTGCCGGACATCGGATGGGACCGGCTTGTCAGCGAGTTCCTGCGCACCTCGCCGCAAACGGGGTAAAACCGGTAACAGTACGCCGGCGCGTGATGGATCAGAAGAGTATCTTCCTGCCGATCCCCATCCGCCGGCAGGCGTCATTGATATATTGCGTGCAGTACGGACAGAAGTTGATGGGAAGGACATCCAGGGCTGCGAGATCGTCTGAGAAATGCATCAGGCAGCCCTGGTCCCGGCAATGCAGCAGATCAAAGAGGTGGCAGGTTTCATGAAGCGCCACCTTGGCTGCACGTTCATAAGCCAGGGGCTCCGGGCAGGGCGTGCCGCTTTCGTTCTGGAATAGACGGTGAATCGATACCAGGGCATGGCCGCCGCCCTGCCGGGCCTCACCGAAAACATGGGTAAAGATCGGAACAAAAAGATCATCTCCCAGAACAGCTAAAATTTTTATGCACCCGTCAAAACGTTGCGCCTCCAGGTATTGCAGAAGTTTGCCCGCATCGTACTGCAGGCGGCGCTCGTCGAGGCACGATACAGGCAGCGGCAGAGACTCCAGGCATATTGTGGAAAGGTTCAGATACCCCTCGATGTGGGCGGCTATGACTTTCAGGACCAGCTCGGGAACCCCTTCTCCCAGAGCCAGCACACCGATCGCTCTCTCCTTCATAGGCACTAGGCGTCCTTTTTTTGCAGGCCGTATTTATTGATTTTTTTATGAAGGGTGGAGCGATTGATGTCAAGTATACGGGCAGCCTGGCTGATGTTGCCGCCGCATTCATCCAGAACTTGCCGTATGTGGCGTTTTTCCGCCTCCTCTAGGGAGCGGGCGATTGCTTTTTCGGCTGCAGGCGGGCGCAGAAATGAGAAGTCCCGGCTGTCCAGGGTACGGGATTTGGACAGGACAACAGCGCGTTCAATGGCATTTTCAAGCTCCCGGACATTGCCCGGCCAGTCATAGGCGCAAAGGGCCTTTTCCGCATCTTCGGTCAAATGATCCACCTGCTTGGTTGTCTCCTGGCTGTATTTTTCCAGAAAATGCCGGGCCAGCAGGGGAATGTCCTCTTTTCTTTCCCGCAGCGGTGCGATGTCTATTTCAATGACGTTGATGCGGTAATAGAAATCCTCCCGAAAGGTGCCATCGCGTATCAGGGCGGAAAGATCCCGGCTGGTGGCGCAGATTAAACGGAAATCCACGAAGATGGGCTGGTTGCTGCCGAGCCGTTTTATTTGTCTTTCTTCAAGAACGCGCAGCAGATCCACCTGCATCTTCATGCTGATATCGCCGATTTCATCAAGGAACAGGGTGCCCCCGGAAGCCACTTCGAAAAAACCCTTGCGGCTTTTTTCAGCCCCTGTAAAAGCGCCCTGCGTATGGCCGAACAACTCGTCCTCGAGCAGGGATTCGGTCATCGCGCCGCAGTTGACTGCAATAAAGGGGTAGTTGGCCCGGCTGCTTTTGGCGTGAATGGCCTTTGCCACCAGTTCCTTGCCCGTGCCGGTCTCGCCGGTCAACAGAACGGAAGTATCGGTCCCGGCCACCTCCGGGATCATGTCAAAAACCCGCTGCATGGGCGCTGACTGGCCAACGATATTGTCAAACCGGGTCATCTCCCCCAGCCGGTTTTCAAGGTACTGATACTTGGAGGTAAGCGATTTCTGCTGGGATATTTTTTCCATGACCAGGTCGATGTGGGCAGGCTTGAAGGGCTTCAGCAGGTATTCGCTGGCGCCGGATTTCATTGCTTTTACCGCGGAATCGATGGATCCGTAAGCGGTGATTATGACAACAAAAGTATCCGGGTAAAGCGCCTTTACCCGGTCGAGCAGTTCCAGGCCGTCCATGCCCGGCATCTTGATATCCACAAACAACAAATCAAAAGGCGTTTTTTCCAGTTTATCCAGGGCCTCCTGGCCGTCAGCAGCGGTTTCCACCTCATGGCCGTACTTTTTGAACCAGTGGTAGAAGGATTCCCGCACGATCATTTCATCATCGACTACCATGATGCGCAGTTTTTCCTGCATAAGTGCCTCCCTGTTCAGGCATCTCCGTTTACAAGGGGAAAGCTCAGGATAAAAGCGGTCTCCTGGCCGGAATTGCTTTTCACCTCGATTTCGCCCCCGTGGTTTTTCACTATGCCGTAGACAATGGAAAGTCCCAGACCGGTACCCTCACCGTGTTGTTTAGTGGTAAAAAATGGATCGAAGATGTGTTCCAGATTTTCTTTGGGGATGCCTCCGCCGTTGTCCCGGATTTCCACTACTGCGGTCTGATCCTGCTGGTTGAGCCACGATGCAATGGATATGTAGCCTCCTTCGGTCAGGGCCTCGATAGAGTTGAAGACCAGATTTAAAAAACACTGCTGGAGCCGGTTGGGATCGCCGTTTATGACAAGGAGTTTCTCGGTGAGATCGCTTTTCAGGCTTATGTTCTGCAGTTCCATTTTATGATGGGTCAGGCGGATGACCGCCTCAAGAACCTCATTTAGGTTGGTTGTGGTATAATGCATGGGGGTTTCCCGGGAGAAAGAAAGCAGTCCGGAAATGATTTCGCCGCAGCGTTCCAGTTCCCGGGTCATGAGGGCGGAGATTTCCTTGAGATGCTCCCTTTCCGCATCACCGGGGATCCCTGTCTCAAGGCTGTCATGGATGAACTGGCTGAAGGTGAGAAGGCCCTGGATGGGGTTGTTGATCTCATGTACGCAGCTTGCTGAGAGTTTTCCCAGGGAAATCATGCGGTCTTCCTGGACTAGTTTGTTCAGATCGGATTTAAGCTCCCGGACCCGCTTTTCCATCCGGCTGGAAAGCTGCCGGGTGATATCGCGCCAGATTTCGATTACCCGGATGATCTCGCCGTATGAGTTTTTTACCGGATAAGTGATGATATCAAAATAGGTGGCCTGCTCCTGGGAAAACGGGTTTTCCTGGATTACATGGGCGGATTCCCCGGTCTTTAAAGTCTGGAGCATCGGACATTCAAACCCGGGGACAGCGGTGGGACAGGGGGCGTTGTAGCCGTATACGGTGCTGTAGCAGGGCGAGCCGACGATTTCGCTGCGGCTTTTGCCGATAGCGGAAAGGCAGGCTTCATTGATGTCTGCAACGGTAAAATCCGGATTCAGGATAAGAATCTGCTGGTTTGTCTGCCGGATGAGAAAGTCCGACAGCATTTTTTCCATTTCCGCTTCGTGCCTGGCGTACTTTAATTGCTGGTCAATATCAAAAAGAGTCCGGATAAAACGACCCATGTTATGCTCTAAGATCCCCACCCCTTTAGGCTTTTCATGGATCAGGGAAATCAGGGTGTCTTTGTTGTTGGTCAGCTCGATAACGGCATCCAGGCCTTTTAAGGCAAACAGCTCCCTGAAGTCGTCGGTGGTGTAGATCCCCATCTTTTTGGCCAGGACAAGGCCTTCAGCTTTGGGGTTGATGTCGCATACGCCCACAAGGCGAATGTCCAGATGAGGCAGTGGCTCCTGGGCGAAGAGGTTCAGGAAGAACTTACAGGCCCTGC
Organism: Desulfosalsimonadaceae bacterium; assembly: GCA_046482325.1. Taxonomy (GTDB): domain Bacteria; phylum Desulfobacterota; class Desulfobacteria; order Desulfobacterales; family Desulfosalsimonadaceae; genus M55B175. Next base: position 12,079 of record JAWOFF010000034.1, on the reverse strand, counting down.
CGCCGCCTACAATGGCCAGATTGAGCAGCAGCTTCTGGTTGTTGTCATGGTCGGAGGGGTTCATTTCATCAATCATTACGCTCAGCCTTTGCGGCCCGGGCGGACAGGCAGCGGAACGCGTGGAGGGTTAACGGTAACAGACAAATGTGATATCTAACTGAGCGTTTCCAATTTTTAAGCCTTTTTTTAAACCCTGTATCTGCGGCAAACTTGAAAATCGCTCAATTTAGGTAAAAATAAATATACGGGAAGCGCAGGACTGCGTCAAGTCCTCTGAATAAGGAGGCGGTAGAGCCGGAGTTTCCCGGGATTATGGAATCCAGAAGACAGATGCCGGCAGATACACTTTCTGTTTTTTCTGGCTCCTGTCTTCTGTTCTTCAGCTTTCGGTTTTTTGTTAGCTGTTTTCTTTTTCAAAGGATTTCATAAAATCGACAAGGGCGCGGACGCCTTCCACCGGCATGGCATTATAGATGGATGCCCGGCAGCCCCCGACGGAACGGTGGCCCTTCAGACCCGCCAGCCCGTTTTTGTCCGCTTCTGCAATAAATTTTTTCTCCAGCTCTTCGCTGGGAAGACGGAAGGTGACGTTCATAAGCGAGCGGCTGTCCGTGTCCGCTGTGCCTTTGTAGAAGGAGTTTTTATCCATTAAATCATAGAGCATGGCCGCTTTTTCGCGGTTGCGCTGATCCATGGCTTCCAGGCCGCCCACGGTTTCCTCAATCCATTTAAGCACCAGCTGCACGCTGTAAATGGCAAAGGTCGGCGGTGTATTGTAGAGGGAGTTCTTTTTCAAAAAGGTCCTGTAGTCAAGCATCGAGGGCAGCCCCTCGGGAATCAGCTCCATCATGTCATCGCGCACGATCACCATGCAGATGCCTGAGGGACCTATGTTCTTCTGTGCTCCTGCGTATATCATGCCGAATTTTTCCATATCCAGGGGGCGGGAGAAGATGTCCGAGGACATGTCCGAAACAATGGGGACCCCCTTTGTGTCGGGGAACTGGCTCCACTGGGTGCCCTTGATGGTGTTGTTGGAGGTGATATGGGCAAAAGCCGCGTCTTTGTTAAAGGGGATATCTTTGGGGATGTAGGCAAAGTCCCGATCCTCGGAAGAGGCTACCACCTGGTGCGGTTTGTTCTGAATCTCTGCTTCCTTGATGGCCTTGGTAGACCAGGTTCCTGTGTTTACATAATCGGCGGATTTGCCTTCCGGCAGAAAATTCATGGGAATCATGGCAAACTGCAGGCTGGCCCCTCCCTGAATAAAGAGTACATGGTAGCGCTCATCCAGTCCAAGAAGCCGCTTGGCCCGCTCCACGGCATCGTTTAGGATGTCGTCAAACCAGCTGGAGCGGTGGCTGATCTCCATTACGGACATGCCGGAGCCCTTGTAGTTCAGCAATTCCCTCTGAATTTCCTCCAGCACGGGAAGCGGCAGAACAGCCGGCCCCGGGTTGAAGTTATAGATCCTTTTCTCAGTCATAGGGTTACCTCCATAGATGTTTGTTTGCGGTTCACATATATGCCGGCGACCGCAACGGTAAAGATAAAACAATGCGCATTGCCGGCGGATGTCTCACAAACGCGGCAAGGCCCGCCTTTATGCGCAGCCGGCAAAATTAAATTTTAAATAATGACAAAATTTTTTAAGTATGTCAAGGTTCGCTAATGACAGATCCGGTCTGCAGAAGGGGTATCCTTTTGTAATGATTGACAGTATTTTCTGTTTGGCATAATTTTAACCTAAATTGAGCGATTTTCAGGTTTGCCGTATAAACCGCAATATGCGGGGGGTGCACAGTATATGGAAATTTTAAATTATCCTTCAGATGAAGCGGAACGGCGCGTTGAGGCGGTGGCCGGACGCGGCCTGTTTTTTGATCCGGACAAGACCAGGGCGGTGGAGGAGATCCTGGAAGCGGTGCGAACCAGGGGCGATGAAGCCCTGCTGGAATATAGCCGCCGTTTTGACGCTCCGCAGATGCAGCAGGGTGATCTGGCAGTGGAGGAGCAGGCTTTTGATGCGGCCGAGGTCTCTGTGGACGAAGCGTTTCTCAAAGCCCTGGACCGGGCCGCGGGCCAGATTGAGGCCTTTCACCGGCGCCAGTTGCGAAATTCCTGGTTTCAGACATCACGTTCCGGGGTGTTTCTGGGGCAGATGGTAAAGCCGGTACAGGCTGCAGGCGTTTATGTCCCCGGTGCCAAAGGCGGAATGACCCCGCTTGTCTCTTCAGTCCTTATGGGCGCTATTCCGGCACGTATTGCCGGGGTGGAAAGGATAGTAATGACCACGCCCCCGCGCGAAGACGGGAGCGTGGACCCGCATCTGCTGGCGGCTGCCAGGCGGGTGGGGGTGGATGCAGTCTACAGGGCCGGGAGCGCCTGGGCGATAGCAGGGCTTGCCTTCGGCACCCGCAGCCTGCCGCGCGTGGATGTAATCGCGGGTCCGGGAAATATCTACGTGACCATAGCCAAAAAGCTGGTTTCCGGAAGTGTTGGCATTGATATGACCGCCGGGCCCAGCGAGATTCTGGTAGTGGCTGACAGGAGCGCGGATCCGGAGTTTATTGCAGCCGATCTTCTGAGTCAGGCCGAACACGACACTCTGGCCTCTGCTATTTTGTTGACTGACTCCGCTGCTGTTGCCGAGACAGCAGCCGGCGCGACGGAGCGGCGCCTTGCAGATCTGCCGCGAAAAGAGGTAGCTGAGCAGTCCCTTGCCGCATATGGCGGCATTATCGTGGTCCCGGAAATGGAGGTTGCCGTCTCCCTTGCCAACCGCATCGCCCCGGAGCACCTGGAGCTTTTGGTCGCCGAGCCCTTTGCGTGGCTGGGTGCGATCCGAAATGCAGGAGCGGTTTTCATGGGCCATTTCACTCCCGAGCCCATGGGGGACTATGTGGCCGGTCCGAACCACGTTCTGCCCACCGGCGGCACAGCGAGGTTTTCTTCCGCCCTTTCCGTGGATACCTTTATGAAGCAGACCAGCCTCATCTGTTATTCTCAGCAGGCTATGGACCGCGAGGCCGAAGATGTTATCCGCCTGGCGGAAATCGAGGGCCTGGGAGCTCATGCCGAGTCCGTCCGGGTGCGCAGAAGCAAGCGGTGATGGATTATTTTGCCGGGTTGACAAGCCCGCTTGAAAGCATTATTTTAGAATAAATTTTTGAGAATATGCTCAAAAGGCAGGATATGGGTAGACCGCATAAAAAACGGTTTGTTGCATACAATCCCGGAGTAAGCTATTTCAAGCCCCGGGGCATTCCTATGCTTGAACTCGAAGAGATTCATTTGACCATTGACGAGCGCGAGGCGCTTCGGCTGGCTGATTATGAAGGCTTTTCCCACGAGGAGGCCGGCCGCCAGATGCAGGTTTCCAGGGCCACTTTCGGCCGGATTATTGAAAGGGCCCGCAAGACAGTGGCTGATGCCCTGATCAACGGCAAGGCGATTAACATTGAGGGCGGCAATTACCAGATCGGTCAGACCGAGCGGTTGTTCCGGTGCCCCAACTGCCGGTTTGAATGGCATGAATCCTGCGGGACCGGCCCGCCGCCCAAGTGCCCTGCCTGCGAATATCAGAGGGTGTACCGGGTGCCAACCGAAAACGGGGAAACCAAGCCTGCGGATCCGGCGAATTCAGCGTATCCGGAGGATGAAGAATAGGCAGCAGGCTGCGCTGCAAAGCCCCCTGCTGCATACAATTTTGTTATAAGAATCATGATAAAAGGAGAAGATCTATGACAGAATCTTCAGGCGGCTCCCAAAAGGAGCAGGACAAGCAGAGATCCAGAGAAGTTCAGGAACAGGCAATGCAGGAGACGCTTGGCAAGATCAAGCACAAGTTTCTTGTAATGAGTGGAAAGGGCGGCGTCGGCAAGACCAGCGTCTCGGTCAATATAGCCATTGCCCTTGCAAACAAGGGCTATAGAACAGGCATTATGGACGTGGACCTGCATGGCCCGGATGTTCCCCGAATGCTGGGGCTCCGCGGCATGGTGGGCAGCGGAAATGAGAAGCTGGTGCCGATTTCCTATTCCGATACCCTCAAGGCGATTTCCATCGAATCGCTCATGCCCAATAAAGATGATGCGGTCATCTGGCGCGGACCGCTCAAGCATTCGGCTATCAGCCAGTTTATATCCGATGTGGACTGGGGAGAGCTGGATTTTTTGATCATTGATTCGCCGCCTGGAACCGGCGATGAACCCTTGAGCGTTGCGCAGACCATTTCGGACTGCCGGCCTATCATTGTGACTACACCGCAGGAGGTGGCGCTCTGGGATATCCGCAAGTCCATAAATTTCTGCAAAAAGATCGAGCGCGATCTTTTCGGTCTGGTGGAGAATATGAGCGGCTATGTTTGTCCGCACTGCGGCAAGGCAGTGGATCTGTTCGGAACAGGAGGCGGAGAGAAAACGGCCACGGAATTCGGCATCAATTTCCTGGGCAGAATTCCCTTTGATCCCAACCTGGTCAAGGCGGGCGATGAAGGCTCATCGTTTCAGGATACCTACAAAGACACGGATGCGGCCAGGGCCTTTGCCCAGATCGCGGGCCATTTGATTAAGCTGATGGGAGAGTAAATACGCCCTTTATGAGAAGCAAAGAGGCAGGCGCCATTTCCCGGGGTGGGAGCCGGCGCCTGTTTTTTTGCAGCGCTTTGTCATTCGCTGCCCAGCCGGTTTAACACCAGGGTAAGCGGGTGGTCGTCCTCGCCTTCGCCTGCATACAAAACCGGGCCGGGCCGGCGGTAGTCGTCCGGCCCGGGGTGGGCTGCCAGCCATTTTTCCCGCATGGCCTTTACCACCTGGAAGGCAGGGGAATCAATATCCACGGTCGTGCGCTCCAGAACCAGGGCGAGCCTGCCTTTTCGTTCCTCCAGATGCATCATGGGCGCGATTGGAATGCCTATGGGCTCCCAATGGGCAAATTCTTTTTCCAGGTTTTTGATCCCAGCCATCTGCCCCGTAGCTTTTGCCGCAGCCAGGGAAAACACCGTCCAGCCCAGGTTATAGGTGTAGGTGCAGTCAAACCAAGTGGGGTCGTTGCCTCTGCCGTCGTAGCCGTAGAAATGGTTCTGGGTTTTGAACTTGGGCACAGAGGCCCGGAACACTTTCAGCACGGAAGCCGGGATGTCGTCTTCCTCATCCAGGGTGCCGGTTTTGATCAGTTCCTGCTTGAGGGTCTTCTGCGATACAATGGCAGAACGCATGAGAAGATGGGAGTCTTGGGTATTGTAATTGTGAAACAGAAGCGGCCCGTAAGCATCCGGGTAAAGTCCGCCGGCCTGAAGGGTCCTGTGAAACCACCGGCGTTCAATTCCCACCTTGTATTCTCCTTTTTCCTGCAGGATTTTTAGATAGTCCGTCACAAGGCCCATGACAACTTTTTCGGTCTGCACCTGGGAGAACTGAAAATTGCCGTGGCTGTCGCGTTCGGTTAGCAGGCCCTCCTGGAAAAATTCAGGGATGTCGTTGAACAGGTCGTCGTCGCGGGTGTTCCAGATGCTGAAGGTGTTTTCCTCGCGGGAGAGCCTTGCCAGGCGGCGAAGGTAGTCCAGCTTGTCTTCAAGCCCGGGAAAATCCGTATGAAAGTCCGTGTCGTGAGTGGCGTTATAGTCTGCTATGATGGTGTTTAATTTGATGATAAAAATCTGGATTTCATTGATAAATTCCAGAACGCCTTCGGGTATGATAATTACGCCGTAATTTTTCCCCACGGCCGCCCGGCGCACAATGCCGTTGCAGATCACGCGGGAGAGATGCCGCAGGGTCATTCCGTATGCGGTATAGTCGGTGGTGCCTTCCTGTCTGGATTTCTCCAGCCGCTCGGTGTCTATGTATTCGGCCAGTTCTTCACCGATGACCAGTATGTTGGGGTGTACCTGCAGGCCGGTCTCCAGGCCGATGTGGCTTGCCGAGCGCCCCATGACCTTGCAGACGTGCCAGTACTTGGCGTCCGAGCTGCAGTCCGTGGACAGGTTGCTGATATCGTGGGCAAACGCTCTTGCTGCCGTGTGAAATCCGAAAGAGATAGTGCACAGGGAATTGCCGTCAATATCGCGGGCCTGGAGATCGCCGTCAATAGTTTTGGGGACCCCGATTACCTGGATGCCGTCGGTGTAGAGTTCCTGGGCCAGGAGAGCGGCGTTGGTGTTGGAGTCGTCGCCGCCCACAATGACGAGGGCGTCTATCTCCAGAGATTTGCAGGTCTGGCGGGCCAGGGCGATTTTTGCCCGGGTATCGATTTTTGTCCGGCCCGTGCGGATCATGGAAAACCCGCCAAGGTTGCGGTAGGTGTCTATAAGCTCGCGGGTAAGCTCGATGTAGTTTTGTTCCAGCAGGCCGTCCGGCCCCATGAGAAAACCGAAGATGCGGCTTTCAGGGTTGGCTGTATACATGGCGTCAAATAGTCCTGCAATAACGTTGTGGCCTCCGGGAGCGGGTCCGCCGGAGAAAACAATGCCGATATGGCGCTTTTTTTTATACTCCCGGCGCGAGTTTTGTCCTGGTGAGTCCACTCTTGTTACGGCCTGGACCTGGTTGTCGATAATATCCGGCAGCTGGTCCCTGCAGGCCGGGTGGGTTTTAAAGCGGTAGCGCTCATCTGCTTTCAGTTCTGTGCAGGGACTTTGAAAAACCGAACACAGAGGCGGAATAAAGCTCAGGCGTTTTTCCATGACCGTGTTGTAGGTCCGAACGGCTCCTGCAACCTCAGAGCGGGACAGAAACTCCTTGGAATTGATTGCCTCCATTTTCTCCTCCAGCACATCCTCTTTGACTATTTCAGGGTATTTGAGCAAATACCTTCATTTATAACCGAAGCCCTCCTGCCGTCAAGGAAACAATGGCGGTCTCTCTTTGAGGGCAAACCATCAATATTGTCTGTTGTCGTTTGACAGCCGGCTTTTTTTGCGCTAAGGAAAATGAAGGGAAAGGATTTTGACGTATGGCAATTGTTGCAGCATATGGCAAACAGTTCTGGTGGTGGCGCCGGCCTGATAGCCGGGAGTGTGCCGTGGAGCTGGTGCCGATATAGCTGTTTTTACAAATAAGCAGGATAAAAAAACCGCGGGGCGCTCTTTAGAAGGCCCCGCGGTTTTTTTATGGAAAAGGAATTTCAGGGGAGAGGAGGTGTCTCATGCTTCTTGTCATGCGGCGGGATGCAGGTGAAAAGCAGATCAACTCAGTAATCAGCGCATTGGAGGCAGAAGGATACAAGGCACGGTCCATTCCGGGCGGGGACCGGGTCTCCATTGCGGTACTGTTTAACAAGGAACCCGTGGATGTAAACTGGGCCAGGGAGCTTCCGGGGGTCAGGGAGGCAATTGCCGTGACCCGTCCTTTTAAACTGGTAAGCCGCGAGACCCGGCCGGAGGATACGATTGTAAAAGTCGGCGGCGTGGCCGTGGGGGGCGGGGATATGGTTATCATTGCCGGGCCGTGCGCTGTAGAGAAGGAAGACCGGACCATGAGGATTGCCGAACAGGTGCGTGCTGCCGGGGCGGTCATCTTTCGCGGCGGGGCCTTTAAACCCAGGACCTCACCGTATTCCTTTCAGGGACTGGGAGAAGAGGGCTTAAAAATTCTCTCCAGGGTGCGGCGGGAAACCGGCATGCCAGTGGTAACAGAGGTGATGGACCTGGAGACCTTCGCACTGGTGGAGGCCTATGCCGACATCATCCAGATCGGCACGCGGAACATGCAGAATTTCAGCCTGCTGCGCCGGGCCGGCCAGTCCGGCCGGCCTGTGCTGTTAAAGCGCGGCATGTCCGCAACGGTTGAGGAATGGCTGATGGCTGCCGAATACATCATGGCCGAAGGCAATCACAATGTTATACTCTGCGAGCGCGGTGTGCGTACTTTTGTCCGCCACAGCCGCAATACTCTCGATTTCTCCGCTGTTCCGGTGGTGCAGCGGGAAAGCCACCTGCCCATTATCGTGGATCCGAGCCATGCCGCAGGCTTCCGCGATCAGGTCATGCCCCTGGCGAGGGCCGGGGCGGCGGTGAGTGCCCACGGCATAATGGTGGAAGTCCATGACGAGCCGGAGAAAGCCAGAAGTGACGGAGTGCAGTCGCTTTACCCGGTTCAGTTCAAGGTTTTGTGCCGGCAGATGAGGTCCATATATGATATTGTCCGCCAATATCCGGACGGGCAGGAAGGGTGATATGAAAACGCTGCAGATCTGCGGCCGGGAGAAGACATCCAGCATACATGTAGGTGCCAGCCTTGCCGGGCTGGGAGATCATCTGCCTTGCGGCCGCACCATTATCATAACAGATGAAAACGTGGCAGGTCATTACGCAGATCGGTTCCCCGCAGCCGAGGTCGTATGCATCGGCACGGGGGAGGCGGTAAAAACCCTTGAGACTGTTTCGATGATCTACAGGGAATTGATTGACCGGCAGGCGGATCGCTCAGTTTTTCTTGCGGGCATAGGCGGAGGCATTGTCTGCGATGTGACGGGCTTTGCTGCCTCCACGTACCTGCGGGGCGTCGGTTTCGGGTACTGCCCCAGCACGCTTCTCTCCCAGGTGGATGCAAGTGTCGGCGGCAAAACCGGCGTGAACTTTGAAGGCTATAAAAACATGGTAGGCGTTTTTAACCAGCCGGATTTTGTAATCTGTGATCCGCTCCTGCTGCAGACCCTGCCGGAGCGTGAAGTAGCCTTCGGATTCGCAGAGGTGGTAAAGCATGCGGCAATAGCTGACGAGGACTATTTCGCCTTTCTGGAACGCGAAAGCGGCAGGGCGTTTTCTCTGGAGGCAGATGTCATGGAGCGGGTCATTCACGATTCAGTGGCCATAAAGGCTGATATCGTAGGCCGGGATGAAAAGGAGAAGGGCGAGCGGCGAAAACTGAATTTCGGCCATACCTTTGGTCACGGCCTGGAGAAAACGACAGGCTTCTCTCACGGGGAAGCGGTGAGCGCCGGGATGATTATCGCGGCGAATCTCTCCCGCAACAGGGGATTGCTTTCAGCGGCTTCCGTCAAGCGCCTGCAGGCCTTGTTGGCAGCTTTTCATCTTCCGGTTGCCCTGCCTGCAGATGTGGATAAGGAGCAGCTTATGGACGCGGTCTGCCGGGATAAGAAGCGGACGGGCGGGAGCGTCTGTTTTGTAATGCTTAAGGATCTGGGAGAGGCTGTTGTAGAGCCTGTTTCCATCCGGGAATTAGAGGATGCGCTGTCGTACTGCACGTAGCCCGGTAAAAATAAGCAGGCGGTGGGATGATGAGCCCCGGACAGAATAGCCGGCAGAAAGTGGCTCCTGCCGGCTACTTTATGCGGATAGGTTTTTCAGGCGAGTTTTTTGCCGGCTCCCGGCCCGGGGGCCAGCCCGTAAATTACCTCGATACGGATAATGGCCACGCCCTTGGATTGCAGCGTAACCCCCTGCTCTTTGCCCTTTTCAGCGACCCATTTGGCTGCCTGCTCGTAGCGTTCGCCCGAGGTCTCGATTGTTGCTTTACCTTTCAACTGGTAGCCTTCTTTGTCCTTCCAGAAGGATACCGCTACAGAGGGGTTCTGCTGCATGTTCGCCAGGGTTTTGTTGAAGAACTGATCCGAGATCAGAATGGTCTCATCATCCAGGATCTGTTTCGCTCCCACCGGAACGGCGTTTGGCTGGCCGTCCGGGGTGGATGTTGCCAGAACCGCGGTTGGGACATTGTTGAACAGCTCTTTCATCCGATCGTTCATTTGCGCCATAACTGTCTCCTTTTTTGTTTGCGGTTAAAAAAAACAAACATAGGCCTGCAGCCGGGGTTTGTCAATTCCCGCATCGTGATGAACATCCCGGGACTCTGCTTCGGCGGCAACAAGGGCGTAGCGATATCTTTTCCCTTGGAGCTTGAGGTCTCCGGAAGTTCTTGACTTAATATAGAGAATGTGCTTTTACAATTTAGCATTTAGTGGTGTGACCAAGCCCTGTAAAAAGGAGGAATCCATGTGCAGAGGTGTAAAATGGATCGGTTTGGTGCTGGCGCTTTCGCTGGTCGCTTTGCCGGCCAGGGCTTATGATTTGCCGTCTGTCAATCTGGGACTGACCAGTTTTATGGACGGCGGCCCGCCGGCCGGGCCGGGATGGTACTACACGCAATACCTGCAGTGCTGGACATCCGATGATTTTACCGACGAGAGCGGCGATGATTTATTGCCGGATTTTGCAGACGAGGACCTTGAGGCCTGGATCAGCGTGTCTCAGTTTATTTATCAATCCGACACGCCGGTTCTGGCCGGGGGCAAATGGGGGATTGATGTGATTGTTCCCTATGTCGACATCGATGCTTCCTACAGCGCTCCGGGATTTCCCGAAGACAACGGAAGCGGCATGGGCGATCTTCTTATCGGACCGTTTCTCCAGTGGGATCCGGTTATGGGCAAAAACGGTCCCCGCTTTGTGCACCGGCTGGAGCTGCAGCTGATTTTTCCCACCGGGGAATACGATGATGACAAGGAATTAAACCCGGGCAGCAACCATTTCTCTTTCAATCCCTATTGGTCGGGCACGTTTTTTATAACGCCGAAATGGACCGCCTCAACGCGCATTCATTACCTGTGGAACGATGAAAATGATTCTCCAAATCGTGCCTACGGAGATGCCGACGATACGCGGGCGGGCCAGGCCCTGCACCTGAACTTTACCACGGCCTACCAGGTTTTTCCCCGGCTGCGCCTGGGCATTAACGGCTACTATCTCAAGCAGATAAGCGATTTCGAGGTGGATGGGGAAAATGTGGATGACAGCAGGGAACAGGTCCTTGCCCTCGGCCCCGGTCTGCTCTGGCATATTAGCCCGGACGCTCACCTGTTCTGCAACGCCTATTTTGAAACTGATGCAGAAAACCGTCCGGAAGGCGAGCGCTACAACCTGCGGCTGGTCTGGCACTTCTAGGGAGAGGGGTCTTCGGGAGATGAAGGTGCCTCCTCCTCCGTTTCATCGGTAGCAATGTCTGCTTTTTCCTGTTTGCGCTGTTTTTTTTCTTCTTTCTTTTTTTTTCTGGCCAGTTCTTTCTGACGTTTCTGGAATTGATAATGGTTTTTTGCCATGGCAGCTCCTTTCCGGCCAGCGGCCGCACGGACGTGGATCGAACGGAATGAAAATCTCAGCCGGCATAGATCAAGGTTTCATGCAGGGCAGGATAAAAAAAAGGCATCCCCCGTTTGTAAGGGGGTGCCTTTTTGTGAATTGCTGAAAAAGCAAATTAGTTGGCTGTCACATTGACAGCTGCCGGGCCTTTCGGGCCCTGCTCGATGTCAAAAGTAACGCCTGCACCTTCATTAAGCGATTTGAAACCAGTTGCGTTGATTGCGCTGTGATGCACAAATACATCCGGTCCCTGTTCCTGCTCGATGAATCCAAATCCTTTGCGGTCATTAAACCACTTTACTGTTCCATTAGCCATGAATACATTCCTCCTTTCTTAAAATTTTCAAAATCTTCAACTGGAGGATGCTGCATTCACAATAAGGGAAAATCTGTTCCTTCAGAAAAAAACCGCCCTGCCTCTTTAAGGCAGGGCCTTGTTGATTATCTATACTATAACAGCCTTTCCGGCAAAAGCAAACAATTTATCACTCAAGCTCAACGATTTTTAACTTTACCGCATCTGAGGCAGCAGATGCGGTAAACTTGAGTTCAGGCATCAAAAAAGAATTGCCGCTTTCTTATCTGCCGGATTGGGATGCTTTTTTGCCTTTCTTTTTTCGGGCGGGGCGAGCCGAAGTCTTGGAAGGGGGATTTTTTTTAAAACTTCCTTTCGGGGTAAAGGGCCTGGTCTTCGGCTTTTGCTGTTCGCCCGCAGAAAGCTCGGGCATCAGCATCTGCCCCTCCCCCTGGGCCATTTTGGCCAGGGCTGCGGCAATGTTTAAGGCGGGTACGTCATGTGCCTGCCTTAATTCATCCATCAGGTCATGGAAAAACCCCAGGTCATTGGTGGCAAGGGTATCCAGGATGGTCTGCTTGAACCTGGCGATGCGTTTATTGTTGATCATCTCTGTTGTCGGCAGTTCCAGCAGTTCGATCTTCTGGCGGGTAACGCCCTCAATGGCGCGGAGCATGCGCCGCTCC
>JAWOFF010000029.1:0-3574 GCA_046482325.1 Desulfosalsimonadaceae bacterium | reverse complement strand
CGGAATGTCCCACTGTTTGTTGCCCAGGTCATAGATAAACCGGCCCAAGGTCTCTTCAGGCTTTACCTTAAAGGCGTCATAAAAAGAACGACTGGCGGAAATAACCCTTAAATCATTATCCAGAACGATCAAGGGTTCACGCACGGTGTTGATGATGCTCTCGGCGTATTCGCGGGCTTCCTCTTCGGATGTTTTAGAATCTGCCATTTTTTATTCCTGTAAATTTTCTTTTGTAGCCCCCAAAAACGGTTTTACTTGGCGGCTATCCTTTAAATCCTCATCAGGCAGCTGAAGTAACCAGGAGTATAATTTAGCGCGGATTTCCCGGCGGGTGCAAAGAACATTAATGGTAGCATGAGCCCGAGAACCTTCCAAAAGCAATAAGTACTTTTTCTTAAACATAACGGCAGGACAGTTATCTTGCAAAAAAGGCTGCCACTTACCCCGGCACATCTAAACCGGGCTATCATAAATTAGTGGTTGCAGAATGCGGCTATGGGAGGGCACAAGTGCGAAAAAAGAGTTTGTGAAGCATAGCGGCTTCAAGGCGCATTTAAGGGGAAACCCGGCAATATTGCATTGCGTGGCAAGCAAGATGGTTGCGATAATGCGAAAAACTCCGGAAGAATGTTGGCAGATTTAAGTTGCCTGTTTTATGTTTTCTATATGAACTTTAAGCAATCAAGCTGCATGAAAGACAAACCGATTCTGGTCACCGGCGGCACTGGCTACGTGGGCGGCCGTCTGATCCCGCGCCTCCTGGAGGCCGGCTACCAAGTACGCGCCATGGCACGCTCCCCCGAACGTCTCTTATGTCGGGGCTGGGGGCGACATCCCTCCCTGACGGTCGTCGCAGCCGACGCTCTGGACCGGCAGGCCTTCATCGACGCCGCCCGCGGCTGCGGAGCCGCCTATTACCTGATCCATTCCATGAATGCCCACAAGGGAAAGTTCGCCGCAGCGGACCGCACAGCCGCCGAAAACATGGTGGCCGCGGCTGGCGCCAACGATCTGGAGCGCATCATCTATCTCGGCGGACTTGGGGAAAAGAGCCACGAAGCCTTGAGCCGGCATCTCAAGTCGCGCCATGAGGTGGAGCAGATCCTTCAGGCCGGGCCGGCGCCGGTGACCAATTTGCGGGCTGCCATGATTCTGGGCGCAGGCAGCGCCTCCTTTGAGATGATGCGCTACCTCGTGGACCGTCTGCCCGTCATGATAACCCCGCGTTGGGTGCGCACGCCCTGCCAGCCCATTTCCATCCGCAATGTTCTGGATTACCTTGAGGGCTGCCTGGAAGCGCCGGAAACGGTGGGAGAGACCTTCGACATCGGGGGGCCCGACGTGGTGACTTACCACGATTTGATCGATATCTACGCCGAGGAGGCCGGCCTCCGCAAACGGCTGATCGTGCCGCTGCCGGTACTCACCCCCTGGCTGAGCGCCAAATGGATTCATCTGGTCACCCCGGTGCCGGCCTCCATCGCCCAGCCCCTGGCTGAGGGACTAAGCATCCCGGTGGTCTGCAGCGACAACCGTATTCAGGAAATGATCCCGGTGGAGCTGGCGAGCAGCCGCGAGACGATCCGCAAGGCCCTGGAGCGGGTGCGGCAGGAGCAGGTGGACACCTGCTGGTTCGACGGCGGCGGGGAACTGCCCCCGGAATGGACCACCTGCGGGGATGCCGACTATGCAGGCGGCACTGTGCTGCACGTAGGTCAGCGGATCATCCTGGCCGCTTCAGCGGAAGGGGTCTGGGAAACGATTCGCCGCATTGGGGGACGCAACGGGTATTATTTTGCCCAGCCCCTGTGGCGTCTTCGGGGAATGATGGATCGTGCCGTGGGCGGACCCGGGCTGCGCCGGGGGCGCCGACACCCCGAGGAACTGCGGGTGGGCGACGGTCTCGACTTCTGGCGGGTGGTGGCTGTGGAGCCGCCCAGGCGGCTGCTTCTGCTGGCCGAGATGAAGGCCCCCGGGGACGCCCTGCTCGAGTTTGTCGTTACCCCCCAGGGCCCCAACCGGGTGGCGGTGGACATGGTGTCCCGATTTTTGCCCCGCGGCATTGCCGGGCTCGGATACTGGTACATCCTCCTGCCGGCCCACTGCTGGCTATTCAAAGGCATGCTGCGGGCCGTGGCCCGGCGCACCGGCAATCCGGTCCTGGAGGAGGTCCACAAGATTCCCGTGGAGGATCCCGTGGTCTGCCGGTTGTGATCTTCGAGGGGCAGAAGAAAGAATTTGTCCTTGATTGTAAGAGCCGCCCAATACGCACGAGTTTTCCATCCGACCCCGATAGTGAGACTATGGGACCAACCGAAGCGGAACAAAGCAGTGACCCGAACCCAACGAGAAACGGGTTATGCAAAGGCCCGGAAAAACCCAGCGGAATCAAACATTTGCTAAAGGAGAAACCCCATGAAAGTTCATCTCAAGTGCTTTGCCACCCTGGCCGAGGGAGATGTCTGCGATTTTCGCGACAGCGCTCAAAACGAAATCACTGAGGGCGAAACAGTCAATACCCTCGTTGAACGGCTCGGGCTCCCCAAGAAAGATGTCAAGGTCATCTTTGTCAACAGCAAGGTGGCAGGCTTCGACACGGTCCTTAAGGACGGCGACCGGGTAGCCCTCTCACCGCCTGTGGGCGGAATGTAGGGCCCACAAATAGACTTCAGATCTGATTCGCGGGCATAGCGCCTGAATGAAGCGCATACGAAGACTGCCTTGCAGGACAATATTTTGCAAAAATCGGAGCGAAAATGAAACTGATGGCCGGAAAGGTGTAGTGTAGGGTCCCTGATTTTGGCGTCAGACCAAGCCATCTGACCTCGCACTTCAGCTGTTCGCAGTCACCGTATCCTGCCAGATAGCCGTTGAACCGGGCGGCTGTTGTTGACTGAATCAGGTCTTCGGTTTGCGGGTAAAAGGAAACGGCCGGATCGACCCCCGCAGATGCATATCCTATCTGACCTGTTGGAATGCGGGAACTAAGGCCATGACCGGACAATACTTTCATTTGCCCGGCAGCCTTTGAGATTTTAAACGAAGCAAAAAGCATCCGCATATAAAATCTGTTACCGATCTGCATATAGCGCTTCCAAAAGTTCCGCGGTTGAAGCTGTTTTCGGGACAAAGGCATCAGCGCCCGCATGCATGATGCTGTTTACAGATTGTTCGTCTTTAAACATCGATAATCCCACTATACGCACCTCCGGAGACTCGGACTTGATGAGTCGGGTGGCTTCAATGCCATCCATCACAGGCATGGATATATCCATAACAATCACATCAGGACGTAACTTCCGGGCAAGCTCGACCACCTCCCTACCATTAGCCGCTTCTCCTGCAACCTCTATGTCTGTTTGAGCGGAAATCAATCTGCTCAATCCCTGGCGCATGACCTTGTGATCATCTGCAAACAAGACCCGCAATCGTGTAGCAACAGGAATACTTTTTTGCAAGACACCGCCATTTGAGACATCTGTTTTAACGGGGGTCTTCACAACTGCAGTTTGGACAGGTAAGACCAGATGAAAACTACTTCCCTTATCCGGCTCGCTTTCGATTTTCAGATGAC
>JAWOFF010000139.1:0-10899 GCA_046482325.1 Desulfosalsimonadaceae bacterium | reverse complement strand
AAACACGGCATCAAAAACAGGGCAACCAGAATTTCCATGGCCAGTCCCCCGATGGCAGTCACAGCCATGGGTTGGAGCATGTCGCCGCCTTCACCCACATTCAAGGCCAGGGGTAAAAATCCCATCATGGTGGTCACTGACGTCATGATTCGGGGCCGTAGGCGGATCTTTGCGGCACCCACCACAGCCTGATACGGCGTTATTTTCTGTCGTTCCTGAATATCGCCGGCATAAGTCAAAAGGAGGACACCGTCGTTGACCGTCACTGCCACCACGATCAGTACGCCGATGATCACCGTGGCTCCCAGGGGCAGATGGGTTAGATACATCAAAAACACCGAGCCGGCCAGACAGACCGGCATGCTGGAAAGAATCAGAGTCGGCAGTTTTACGCTGTTAAACTGCACGGTGAGCACGATAAAGGAAAAAAACAGGGCAAAGCCGAGGACGGCAAGCACGGTATCCTTCATGTCCGCCATCATCTCGGCGTTTCCGCTAAAATCAAATGTATAGCCAGCCGGCCGGTCGATTGTTGCCAGGGCGCTCCGCAGCTTACTTACCCCGCCTGCCAGGTCGCCACCAGCCATATCTGCTTCAACGGTGATCTGTTTAATCTGATTTTCCCGGATGATTTCCACCGGGCCGGAGGCGGCAGCCACATCGGCGATGTCTCTGAGCCGGATGGGATCCTCCTGGCTACTCTTGATAATCAGGTTTTCCACGTCCAAGCGGCTGTTCAGGTGCTTTTCCGGGACCAGCACACGAATATCGTAGTACTCGGTACCATCGCGAAAACGTGTGGGTACGGCGCCGGTGATCAGGAAACGCAGGGATTGGGCTACGTCTGCAACCGAAACCCCCCAATTCGGCCGCCCTCGTCCGGTCCACTTTGACTTGATACTCGGGTTTGGTCTGGTCCATGGACAGAGACACGTTCTCGAATGAATCCAGGCCCCTGATGGTTTGCATGGTGCGTTCGGCCAGGTCCCCGAGGATCTCCATATCCTGACCCCGGACCTGGACGATAACATCTGCGGCGCGCAGGCCTTTGATGCCTTTGATGGGCATCTGTCTGGCCATTATTTTACCTCCCGGCGGCTGGAGAGGGCCAAGATTTTTACGTAAAAACCCAACATAGTCCGCGGTGCTGATATCCCGTTCGGCTCTGGGGACAAGCTGGATGTCCACTTCGCCTTCATTGGCGACTTCATAAGTGGTCAAGCCCTTTACCTGTCCGCCGGCCAGGGCAAAAGTGCTTTCAATCCGGGAATCGTCTGCAATCTGCTTTTCGATTTTCTGCAGCACCCGGTCGGTCTCGTGCACGGAAGCACCTGTGGGCATTTTCACCTTGACCATGATCCGGCCGTCGTCAATCAGGGGCAGAAATTCGCCGCCCAGCCGTCCTAGCAGGACAAAGGCCGCGGCCAGAATCAGAAGAAAAACTGAAATCGCAGCCCATCGCCACTTAATAATACGGTCGAGGGCCCGGCCATACAGGTTGGTAAATCGCCTAAACAAGTGTTCAAACCAGCCGGATTTGCCTTTTGCCCGGCTTTTGCCAAGGAGTATGGTGGTTACCATCGGAGTCACGGTTACAGCCACGGCAAGGCTGACGACCACGATCCCGGAAATTACCAGGATCAGTTCCTGAAACAGGAGGCTGACCAGCCCGGGAACAATCAGAAAAGGCACAAACAGGGCCAGAAAAGAAAGCGTTGCCGCCACCAGGGCCGGTCCCACCTCATCGGTTGCGGCAATCGCCTTGCCGGCGCTCTCTTTTTCGGGATTTTCACGCTGTAACCGGGTAATATTTTCCACCACCACGATGGAATTGTCCAGCACCACGCCGATAGCCACGATCAGCCCGCCCAGGGAAAAGATATTCAGGGAAAATCCAGCCAGCTTCATAAGCCCGAAATTGATCACCAGGGTCAGCGGCAGGGTGATGACCATGATTGCCACCTGCCTGGCACTGCCCAGAAACAGATAGACCACGATGATCAGCAGGGCTGCCGCGGCAATGGCAGCATTGCGCACCCCGGTGAGGGCCTGCTTAACGTACTCTGCCTGGTCTTCCACATAGCCGAACTGGAGTCCATCCGGCAGCTCCGTCTGCAAGTTTTCCATAAGCCGGCCGACATTTTCAGCGGTCTGCACGGTATTGGCCTCTGCCTCCTGGAGAACGGAGATCTTGACGCATTCTTCCCTGTTAAAACGGGTAATGACCCGTTCCTCCTCGTGGCTGTCAACCACTTCGGCAATGTCTTTGAGGTAGACCTTGCGGTGCCCCTCCGTGGCTACCACAACTTCCCTGATTTCATCGATTGTTTCATATTCGCCCATGGTGCGGGCGATGATTTCCCTGGGACCTTCTGTCACCCGGCCGCCGGTTAGTTCCAGGTTCTCTGCATCAACCCGGTCGATTATTTCATTTAAGGAAAGGTGGTGTTTCTCCAGGGCTGAGGGATCGAGCTGAATGCGGATTTCGCGCTCCAGCCCGCCGATGATTTCCGTTCCTGCCACCCCCCGCACGGCCAGGATCCTGTCCTGAAGCCAGTTGTCCGTCCAGTCCCTTAGCCTGACCGGCCCCCATCGGTCCGAATTGACCGCCAGCTGCATAACTGGGAGCTGGGAGGGATCCGCCTTGAACACGTAAGGGGCTTCAATATCCTCGGGCAGATCCTGTTCTGCCCGCGTTAATGCTGCCAGCACGTCCTGGAAGGCCACGTCAATGTCTGCGCCGTGCTCAAAATTCACATCCAGGGAATACACCCCCTCCATGGAAGAGGACTCCAGGTAATCCAGCCGGTCCACAGTGGCCATGAGGCGCTCAACTGGGTCGGCGATCTCGGTGTCGATTTCTTCGGGCGTGGCTGCGGGCCATTGGATCTGTACTTTGACCAGGGGGTAGGTGATATCCGGCAGGTAGTCCACCGGAATACGCCAGAGCCCATACAGGCCAAGTACCACCAGGGCGACAGCAATGGCGCTTGTGGCCAGTCTGCGGTGGACCGCAGACGCCGTTATTATCATTGCTGTCCGCCTCCGGCACTGCCTCCCTGCTGGGCAGCCGGTTCAGTCGTATTCCGGGAGCCCTCTTTTTTCGGTTTCCCGCCTTTGGCAAGACGAACAGCAGCACCGGGTTTGAGTTTCTGATTGCCGGCCACCACTACCTTGTCTCCGGCACCTACGCCGGACAGGATCTGGGTTTGCTTTTCTTCCTCAATGCCCGTTTCTATCCCGCGTTGTTCGGCCTTGCCCTCCTGGACCACAAAAACCGACTCGCCTTGTGGTGTGGAGACAATAGCTTCTTTGGGAACTACAACGGCATCATCCTGTTCTTCCAAGACCACCTGCAGCCTAGCAAACATGCCGGGAAGCAGTTCAACCGGTTTATCCGGGAGAATTTCCACGGTTCGGGTGCGCATGCGGTCATCCAGGTAGGGATAGATCCTTGTAATGCGGCCCTGCACAGTTTTTTGAGGGTAGGCGTCGAGGCGGATATCCACCCTCATATCAGGTCTTATTTCTGCTGCATATCTTTCCGGGACTCCCGTCCGAATCACCAGGCTGTCCGGATCGTACATTTCCATGAGCACAGTACGCGGGGCGACAAACTCGCCCTCTTTGACCTCCAACTGGGAGACTATCCCATGCCAGGGAGCGGTAATTGTGTAATCTTCGGCCGATTCCCGGGCCTGAATTAATTGGGCCTGGACTTTTTCATAAGCCGTCCTGGCCTGATCCAGCTCTTCTTCGGCAATGGCATTTTTTCTGACCAGTTCACGGACCCGGCTCAGCTCGTCCTTTTCTTTCTTCAGTTCTTCGCGCAGGGAGGTGACCAGGGCTTCGGCACCTTGCCTGCGTCCGATACGAAAGAGTTTTGTCCCAGCATCGACCAGGTCGCCTTCCCGAACATGTATATTTTCAACCGGCCCCTCAGCCGGTGAAGCCAGCCGGGCCACACGATAGGCTTCCACCGAGCCTGTCAGCTCCAGTCTGCGAAAAACGGTTGTCCGGGTGGCTGCAGCTACCTCCACCACCGGCGTTTTTTTCTGCTTCCTCTCCTGACTGGTTTCCTTGATTCTGGCAGATCTATCGTTGATAATAAAAATACCGGCTGCTGCCAGCACCACTGGAATCAAGAACATCAGAATAATCCGTTTTTTCATATTTCTCCCATGGCAAGCTTGAGCTGGGCCATGGCAGTCCGCAACTCGGCCAACACCTTATAATATGTAGTTTCCGTATCCAGAAGCGCATCCTGGGCATCAAGCACATCGACAATCGCCCCTTTGCCCAGGTCATATTTCTGTTGTTCGATGCGCAGGCTTTCCCGGGCCTGGGCAATGGATTTTCCCAGGGCCGCCGCTCGTTTTTCAGAGGATTCGACATCGGCCAGGGCGGTCTCAATCTCCAGCCGGATCTCAAGCTCCAGTTCGCGGAGTCGTTTTTGAGCCCCAGCCAATTCGGCCCTCTCCTCCCGGACCTCGGCCCTGACCCGCCCGCCGTCAAAGAGAGGCATTTCCAGCCCCAGGCCAATGCGGCCCTCATCCCCGAACTCGTCTCCGGTCCCGCTCGTCTGCCCGGCAGTCCCGCGCCAGCCATAAGCGCCTTGCAGGGAAATAACCGGCCAATATCCGGCTCTGGCGGAATCCACGTACCTTGCCTGCGCTTCCAGGGCAGACTTCTCCGCCAGGTAGTCGTCACGCGATTCCCATGCCTTTTTCAGGGCAGTGCCCAGGTCCTGAACAATAGCCTCTGTTGGCCGTTCCAATTCGCCCTGCAGAGAGACCTTGTCCATTCGAGTTGAGAGTCCGAGCAGATTGGCCAAAGTACGGCGCTGGATATCCATGACATTTTCTTCCCCCACCAATTCCTGCCGGACATCAGCCAACCGGACTTCAGTGCGCATCCGGTCGACCCTGGCGGCCTTTTTTTCCTCCACCAGGGCGTCCACGCGCCTCAGGTGCTCTGTCAGGGTTTGCTGCGAAGACTCAAGGGCTTCGATTACATGGCCCTGGGCCAGGATATTGAAAAACAGACTGGAAACGTTGAAAACCAGCTCCTTGCGGCTACGGGCCAGTCGCTGCTTCTCCGACTGGTGCAGCAGGTCGGCCGCCTTTACCTGGTTGACCAGCCGCCCCCCAGTAAAAAGCGGCATGGAAAGAACGAGATCGCTGGCAACGATGTTCCGACTCAATACCGCGTCTTCGTCCGGCTCGCGCACAGGAAGAATCCTTTGTTCATCAAGGTGACGATTATAGCCTCCTTCCACGCGCATTTCCGGCATTCGTTCGCTCAATGCCCGGTCTTGCCGCGCTGCTGCGGCCTCTGCCTCAAAGCCCCGAGCTGCAACCCCCGGATTGTTGACAAGCCCGATCTCGATGGCCTGCTCCAGGGTAATCGACCCTTCAGGAAGTTCTGCTGAAGATGCTGCCGGCGAATGCAGGGAAGGGCTTTGGGGCGTTATATTAACCTGCCCATAGGGGTCTGTGGGCTGAGTAAGCATGCATCCGGTGAGGGGACAAAGCAGGAGCAGGATCAAAAAAAATTTCATTGGCTATCGCTTTCTTTTTCCGAGATTGGTCCATCATTTCTTAACATCGGACCAAGTCTTTCGCGGCCCTTCCTCCCTGCTTCATTGCAGCTGCAATGTTGGTGGATCGCCGAAAGCAACTCTCTTTGCTGGTCAGCCGTCAGGACCTTTTTTTCTTCTAACAGAAGCTCAATCACCAGGTCCTGCATGATCCGTTTGTTGGCAAGAATCTCTTTTTGTTTCTCCCTTATGGCCTGTTCCTCCACGGAAGGTTCAGCCAGGAGATCCATGAGCTGCTCCCTGAGCCTGCCTATGGTTTGGCGCCGGTCCCGGGATTTTTGGCGGAACTCACGGAGGTGGGGGGCAATCTGCTGCCATTGTTCAGCGCTGACCCCGATTTTACGGTGAAGAAAATCCGGTCTGTCGCTGTCAACGCTTTTGAGGGTCTGCCGGTCCGGAGCCAGGTGAGGTACGGCATGCACCAGCCAGATAGCAACGAAAGCTATATTCAGGCCCACGGACAGGGCGATAAGCGGTTTTTTTAATTTGTTCCACATGGCTTTACCTGTTTTTCTCCAGTTGGTTCAACATTGCGGCCTCGAGGGAACCATCAGGGGCGGCACTCATAGCGTCAAAAGCATAAAGGGTAGTGCCGCCGGATACAGCCATAGAAGCGGTTTTTCCGGGTTGAAGGCCGCCGGCAGGAAAGCTGCTCCAGCCCATATATGTCCCCATTGTCAAGCCGGCGATCAGTGCCACGGCGGTTACACCCTTAACCACCCAGGAGGGTTGTCCTAGGGCCTCCTGCCAGAACCAAACTAGACCCGGTCTCTTTGTCCTTTTTTGTTCATAGGCCTCGGTCATAATCCGCCTGGTCAGGTAATCTGGAGCCGGGGAGGCATCAAGGGATGACAAGAGCGGTTGCAGGTCCCGCAGGTCATTCAAGGCGGTACGACAGGCCTCACACCTTGTTAGATGGCGCTCAACTGCGGCCTGTCTCCGTTCTGACAACTCGCCGTCCATATAAGCGCCCAGGCTTTTTCGGTTTTTGCTGCATGACAACATGTTCACTTACCTCTTTATTAACTATAAACGACTGAGGATCAAAGATCCCCCGCCGAAAAAAGAAAAGTTTCAGCGGTTCTTGAGATAACTCCGGAGATGGTTACGTCCCCGGGCCAGGAGCCGCTCTACAGCCTTGGTTGTTGTCTCAAGAGCTACGGCGATCTCCTGGTAGTTCAGCTCTTCATAGTAGCGCAGCACAATGGCCAGGCGTTGATTCGGGGCAAGAGTGTCCAGGGCGGCGCGCACCGTGGCGGCTGTTTCCCGGCGCAGCAATTCCTCTGCCGCCCCGGGGTTCTGAGCAGGGAGGTCCGCCATTGCCTCCAGTTTCAGCGGTTTTTTCTTTTTGGACTGATCCAGGCAGAGACGGCTAATGATCCGGTAAAAATAAGTCCGGAATTTTGCCGTGGGCTGATAACGGCCGGAGGCCTGCAGAAGCCGGATAAAGGCCTCCTGAACCAGGTCTGCGGCCGGTTCTTCCCGGCCGAAAAACCGGTAGGCGGTCTGCCAGGCCCAGGTTTGGTGCCGCCGGACGATTTCCTCAAAGGCCTTGAGGTCTCCTCTGCCCGCAGCCTGCAGCAGAGATTCATCAGTGGCCGAAAGATCAGACAATACAGGGTCTCCAAATATTGTCCGGGTCCGGTCTGAACATGCCGGGGCAGAGTAAAGCCGGTATGGATGTGGTGTAGGATGGCAGAGTATCGGAAGTCATTCGAGTCTCATAATCACAGGCTAGAAGATTTTACTTACCTAATCCAAGACAGGATAATTACAGGGCCTGCAAAATACAAGTTTAATAAATTTTGTCTGGGAAATGGTCACGGGTAATCACATGTTAAAATGATTATACTCAGGCCCATAACCTTTTGGCGATATTGTGTTTATGCAGAGATGGCTGATTGTCCAGAATGCCAGAAAAAAGACAACGATCATGATCAGGGCTGGAGCTGGATGGATAGATGTCTGCTGCCCTAAGGCAAAACGAATCGTTTCCGTGGTATAGGTCAGAGGGGAGACATAGGACAGGGCCTGGCCCCATTCCGGCATTTGCCGGACCGGCAGAAATACCCCGCTGAAAAAGATAAGCGGCAATCGAACCAGATTGGCCAGGGTCATTATAGAGGCCGGATCATCGGTGGGCGGGGTTGAAAGAAGTGTGCCCAGCACCGCAAAGCACAGGGCGGATACAACAACGGTTGCCAGTAAAACCGGTAGAGACGCCAGGGAGGCCCCTAAAAAGGTCAGGCTTATAAAAATCGGCACTGCGGAGAGAGCACCACGCCAAACAGGAAGGCGGCCAGGATGTCGCCCATGAGCAGGGTTTTCATGTCCAGCGGTGCGGCAAGCAGCCGTTCCAGGGTGCCGGTTCTGGTCTCGAAAGGGAAAACCGTAGGGGTTGTGGCCGAGGCTGTAAAGAAAAGTGCCATGCCGATTAACCCCGGAGCCAACTGTTCGGACGGAATATCCCGGCCTACGGCAAAAGCCAGAAAGAGAAATACCGGAAAAAGAACCCCGAAGATCAGTACCGGCCCCTTTTTGTAGTAGACCAGGATATCCTTTTTGGTCACAGCCCAACATTTCCTCCAGAAAATCATTGTTATGATTCCTGCTCCCCTGCCGGTTCCTGGTTCCCATGGGTCAAGGAGACAAAGATATCCTCCAGGCTGGGGCCCAGGGTGTTTAAGGACAAGATCCCCAGATTGTTCTGTTGGGAAAATTCAACCACGTCCATGATCACCTGACCCGGATGTGAGGTATAAAGGCGAACCTTGTCTCCTTGTTTTTCCACCCTGTGAATCGAGTTAAACCGGCTAAAGTCCTCAGTCTCCACCGGTCTGCCAAAGGCTGCCAGCACGGATTGACTCCCCTGGAAAGCCGCTTTCAAGGCCTCGGGACGATCCATGGCCACAATGCGGCCCTGCCGGGCCAGAGCTTTTACCTTTTCATGTATCAGGTGCCTGCTTTCCACGTCCAGCCCTGCCGTGGGCTCGTCGAGAAACAGGACCTGCGGTCTGTGGAGGAGGGCCATGGCCAGAACCAATCGCTGCTTCATTCCCTTGGAAAAATTTTTAACCGGTTCTGCGCTTCTTTCCCAGAGCCCGAACTCCTGGAGCAGTTCTTGGGCCCGGCTTTTCAGGCTACGTCCCCCGAGTCCATAAAATTCCCCTGACAGCAGGAGATTTCTCCTGGCGGAAAGCTCCATATAGGGGGTGGCCACCTCCGGTACGATGCCGATGTGTTCCTTGGCGCCCAGAGGATCCCGGGCCATATCATGGTCCAGGATCCAGACGCTTCCCTGGCTCGGCTTTAAAAGACCGGTCAATATCCGCTGGGTCGTGGTTTTGCCGACGCCGTTCGGGCCCAAAAAGCCAAAAACCTCTCCGGGGCTAATTGTGAAATTAACACGGTCTACGGCCAGATGCCCGCCGTAACTCTTACTCATCTGCTTGACCCGGATACAAGGATCCATTCTATTTACTCCCGGCGCCTCTGATTGCTGCTCCCACTTGATCCGGTCAGGGCTATGAAAGAATCTTACTGGTTCATCATCTTTTTCTTCATGCCGCCGTGTCCGTACTTCTTGCCGCCTTGCATCATCATGTCGCACTGCTGCTTTATCATGTCTTCCATATCTTCTTTCTGCTCATCTGTAAGAACATCTTTCATTTTTTTCCCGGTCTCATAGGCGGCTGCATGCATATCGACTTTTAGATCAGAGCAGTCCTTCAGTTGCCTTTTGACCTCATTGGCCTGGGCCTCATCATCCAGCAGGCTTTGCAGTTTCATGGCCTCTTTGGTCAGTTCAGCTTTGTAATCCACCTGCTGTTTTTTAAAGTCT
This sequence comes from Desulfosalsimonadaceae bacterium, assembly GCA_046482325.1. GTDB lineage: Bacteria > Desulfobacterota > Desulfobacteria > Desulfobacterales > Desulfosalsimonadaceae > M55B175. The sequence continues at coordinate 1,459 of JAWOFF010000139.1, read as the reverse complement.
GTCTGGAGATCGAGCAGCTCGTTCATCTGCTCTTGAGAAAGCGCCAATTGTTCCTGCATGCCGGGCAGCATTTTGACCAACATCATGGACTCTTTCATGGATTTGGCAGCCATCATCATCCCCTGAGGCATGGAGCCCATGCCGCCATGCATCATGCAGTCTTTCTTCATGCCCTGTTTCGGGCAGGCATGGGGATTTCCCTTATGGCCCATCTGGGCATTAGCTGTCAAACATGTCAGAAAGAAAAGGGTTGTTGCGATTAATGCCGTCTTCTTCATGGTAAAACCTCCTGTTTAATAATTACTGTTTGTTACTTTCGTTCAAGCAAGAATTTTCAGCCTTTTGGATTTTGGCTACATGACAACATGTTCATACACTTTATATTAACTATAAACGACTGAAAACCGGCATCCCCCCGCCGGGAAAAAGAAAAATCGCGCTTATCTTGGCCGATTCTTTGTCCATAGTGATGATCTTAGAGGCAAAAAAAACAGGGATAGGCATTAAACGGATAATAATGGGTCATGGCCGAGCTAATTCGCTGTGACAACCCAAAATCTTTTCAATCTGGTAAGTAACAAAGAATAAAAGCCGGTCAGGATAATTCCTTTCCGGCTTATTACGGTTTTAAAATTTGACCCTATTTTGACCCTGGAGGGCAATTTGAGGGCAATTTGAAATAGAGGGAAGCTGTAAAATGGCGCGCCAGAGAGGATTCGAACCTCTGACCTACGGATTAGAAGTCCGTTGCTCTATCCGGGCTGAGCTACTGGCGCTTATTTGATTCTTTAATGATTTTAAGAAGTTGCTTGGCAAGCTTACTTCTCTTAATAATTAAAAAATCCCAAAATGAAAAGGGAAAATTCAATGCCGGCTATAATAAATAAAAATTTGGAAAAGGGCAAGGAGTAAACCTGTTTACCCTGGAAACCGCCATGCGGCGTGGAGAACTCGTTAAGCTGACCTGGGGTAATGTGGATTTTAAGGGGGTGGCCCATTTGCCCGAGACCAAAAACGAGGAAGCCCGCAGTGTGCCGTTGTCGCCCCGGGCGGTGGAAATACTGCAGGGACTGATACCCCACAAGACAACCCCGATAAGCGGCAGTGTGTTCGGCCTCGGCGCTGACTATATCAGCTACAGCTTCGCAAGGGCATGTAAGAAGGCAGGGATTGAAGACCTGCGCTTCCATGACCTGCGGCATGAGGCGACCAGCCGTTTTTTTGAAGATACCGACCTTGATGGAAATCAAGACCATAATGGGTCACAAGAGCATGCAGAATCGGCAAGAAAGTTAACAGATAACAAAATTTCTTGACAAAAGTCAGGATGATCAGTAAACAATTATATTTTATATAATATCCAAGTCAGTTGCCGAAGTGGCGGAATTGGTAGACGCGCTAGGTTCAGGGTCTAGTGAGGGTTACCTCGTGGGAGTTCAAATCTCCCCTTCGGCACCAT
>JAWOFF010000082.1:0-39362 GCA_046482325.1 Desulfosalsimonadaceae bacterium | reverse complement strand
TCGGGTTCGAATTGCCGGCGAAAATGATATAGTCGTTTTCCATTGGCGTAATTCTGTATTTTCCGTGTAAGTTTTGGCTGGGGCGGGAGGATTCGAACCTCCGAATGCAGGAACCAAAATCCTGTGTCTTACCGCTTGACGACGCCCCAGCAGAATTGTTCTGCTAAAACCGGCAGTGTCACTGCCCTAGTCGCAGGCTGCTGGCATAAACAGTCCAGTCCGGGCTGATGTTTTTGACATCGTCACAGGCTTTTTGAGCGCTTGGAAAATCCGGGTACAGTCCGAATACAGCAGAGCCGCTTCCGCTCATCAGCGCTCCATCAGCTCCATGGGCCCGTAGCACCTCTTTTGCCGCGGCAATCTCCGGGCAGATGGCAATAGCCTGTTCTTCCAGATCGTTTCGGAGCAAGCCTGCCGCTGCGTTTTTCCGAAGACGCCTAAAAGTATCTTTTCTATTTATTTTTTTGCTTTTTGTCAATCCAAAATTCATCCCGCGGTAGACTTCGGCTGTGGATACAGGGCGGTTCGGATATATCAGAACAAGACTGTAAGGGGGCAGGTACGGCCAGGGTGTTAGGTGCTCGCCGACCCCTGTTGCAAGGGCGGGGCGTTCATCAATGAAGAAGGGAACGTCAGCTCCGATACGGCGGCCGAGGGCCATAAGCTTCTCCCGGGCAAGCGGGCGGCCGTAATTTTCATTCAGGGCCTTCAGGACAGCTGCGGCATTGCTGCTGCCCCCGCCGAGCCCGGCCCCCACCGGGATATGTTTTTCGATGAAGATGTCCGCCCCCGGCGGCAGCCCGGCTTCGGCGAAAAAAAACCGGGCGGCCCTCGCGGCCAGGTTGGAGTTGTCTTCCGGCACCTCCGGATGAGCGCAGGTGATGGTGATTGCGGAGCAGGAAAATCCGATGCGGAGGGTATCCGCCAGTTCAATTGGGCACATCAGGCTGATCAGCTCGTGATACCCGTCCGCTCGCTTTCCGGTTATTTCAAGGTATATGTTGATCTTGGCATGGGATAAGATCATCATATACCTTGAGTCCTCTTATTTGGTCATTTGAACAACCACGTATCCGTGCTGGGCGCGTTTGATGTAGAACTGGATCTTCCCGCCCTTGTCGATTCCGCTGATCACATTTTCATAGGCGCTTGTGGAGTCAACCGGCTGGTGATTGACCTCGCGGATAATGTCGCCTTCGCGAATTCCGGCCTCGGCGGCCTTGCTCTCCGGGGCAACGTTTACCACGACCACACCCTTTCTGCTGGACAGATCCAGGCGTTGCGCAATATTGTCCGTTATCTCGGAGACCTCTATTCCAAGGGAATCCGCGCCGGGCTCTGCCTGCCCGGATTCTCCGGAGGCCAGCCGGTCTTCATCGCGTTTGGCGATTTTTACGGAAACCGTCCGCATATCTCCCTTGCGGTTGATTTTTATTTTTGCGGTTTCCCCCACCGTGAGACCCGCGACAAGTTTTGACAGTTCCCGCGCTGAATCAACGGATTCTCCGTTTACCGCAACAATGACATCCTCGGACTTGATCCCTGCCTTATCCGCCGGGTCTCCTGGGAAGACCTTGGTGACCAGCACCCCGTTATCCACGCCGTAGTAGTCCTTCAGCTCCTGGTCCAGATCCTGAATGCCGACTCCCAGCCAGCCCCGGGTAACTTCGCCGCTTTTTTTAAGCTGACTGATGATCTCTTTGGCCATGTTGATGGGGACGGCAAAGCCGATGCCCTCGCCGCCGGCCACAATGGCGGTGCTGATGCCCACGACTTCTCCATCCATGTTGATCAGCGGTCCGCCGGAGTTGCCCGGGTTAATCGAAGCGTCGGTCTGGATAAAGTCGTCATAGGCTCCGGCTCCGATCACCCGGCCTTTGGCGCTGATGATGCCCGCCGTCACCGTGTGTTCCAGGCCGAAGGGATTGCCGATGGCAATGATCCACTGGCCGACTTTCGATTTTTCGGAGTTGCCGAGTTCGAGTGTGGGCAGGTCATGATCCGCCTTGATTTTGATCAGTGCCAGGTCTGTGGAAGCATCGGTCCCTTGAATGGTGGCGTCGTATTCTTTTCCGTTTTTAAGCTTGACCCGGATTTCGTCGGCGTCCTTGATTACGTGATGGTTGGTGACTATGTAGCCTTCTTTGTCCAGAATAAAGCCTGAGCCCAAACTTTTGCGCTTGTATTCCCTCGGATCTTCGTCAAAGAATTTCTTGAAGAACTCTTTGAATCTGTCGCCGTGGGGTCCGCCGCCGTCCGGGCCCTGAAAAAAATGGCGAAATACCTGGCTGCCGCCTTCAATGGTTTTGACCGTTCGGATATTGACTACTGCCGAACTGGCTGATTCGGCAAGTTCTGTAAAACTCCCGGGCGCGAACTTCGTTTCACCGGGCTTGGAGCCGGCTGCACTGCTTGCAGATCTTCCCGGGATAAAAGCGATAAGTGCAATGGCCACAAGCGCGCCTGCCAGCAGCCGCAGTTTTTTTTCCGGCGGAAATTTCGTATTGTCTGTCAATTTGTTCTCCTTTGTATGTTAGTATGAGAAAAGAAAGGGTTATGCAGAACCGCCTTTTTTCTGTTTAACATACATAAGACGTAATTCGTATAAGATGTTTGTCAAGAGTTGCTGTTCCTCATTGTTTAAATTGCCGTTTGTTTTTTTTTCCAGCATGGCCAGAATATCGATGGTCTGCTTGGCAAAGGGCAGGTTGGGAACCCGCTCACCGGTTGAAGGATCCGCTTCCAGGCCGAGATGGACAAGCGCCGAGGAATTAAGGGACATGATAAAGGTTGAAAAACTGATTTCCGGCAGGGAAACCGATGGATCGCCGTTGGGGTTGTTTTTCAGGCTTTCCCTGTTTTCGTCCTGATGCTGCTCTCCTGACATCTTTATCCTCCCGCATGCTTACAGTTCAAAGATTTTAATGCTTTTTACCTTGGGAAGCGCCTGTATCTGTTCAGCGGCCGATTCGCTGATGGGTGTGTCGGTCCGGATCAGGATTATGTTGTTCTCTCCGCTGGATTCCCGTCCGACCTGCATCCGGGAGATATTGAGGTTGTTTTCCCCCAGCGCATTTCCAATACTGCCAATGGCTCCCGGCACATCCAGGTTGTGGATGAGCGCCAGGTGACCTTCGGGTACAATTTCGATCCGGAAATCCTCGATCCGAACGATTCTTGCGTCTGCTCTTCCGATAACCGTGCCCGCAACCTCGTACTGCTTTTCCGTGGTGAGTATCTGCACCTGGATCAGGTTTGCGTAATCCAGGGAGGTTTCGCTTTCCGCTTCCGATACTTTGATTCCCTTTTCCCTGGCCAGCATGGGAGCGTTTATGGAATTGACCTCATCAGGTACCAGAGCGTCGAGCAGGCCTTTGAGAAAGGCCGTGCTGGCAGGAGCCATGTCGAGTCCATGGAAGTCTCCAATATAGTCTATGCGCACCTCTTTTAACTGGCCGCTGCAGTATTGGGCCATCATAGCGCCCATGCGGTCGGCAAGACGGAGGTAGGGGCCCAGCTTTTCCAGCAGTTCACCGGAGATCGAGGGGATATTGACTGCATTTACGATATTATTGTTGGTCAGGTATTCGATAATCTGCCGGGCGACGGCCACCGCCACGTTGGTCTGGGCCTCAAGCGTGGAGGCGCCCAGGTGCGGTGTAGCCACAACATTGTCCTTTTGCAGCAGCGGGTGATCTGCGGGCGGCGGCTCGGTTTCAAATACATCCAGGGCCGCTCCTGCAACTTTTCCGCTCTCAAGGGCGGCCGCAAGGGCCTCTTCGTCAACAATTCCCCCTCTGGCACAGTTGATCAGCATTACGCCGGGCTTCATTTTTTCGAACGCTTCATAACTAATCATTTTTTCTGTATTTTTGCTTTTAGGCACGTGGACCGTAATATAGTCCGCATTTTGATAAATTTCCCCGATGGTTCCCGGTTCAAATCCCTTTTTACTGATGGTGTCCGGCTGGACCACCGGATCGTAAACCATAACCTGCATTTTGAGTCCCCGCGCACGGTCGGCAACCACTGAGCCGATTTTGCCAAAGCCCAGCACCCCCAGGGTCTTGTTCATCAATTCCCGGCCCTGGAGCTTCTTTTTTTCCCATAGGCCGGCTTTGAGCGATGCCGTACCCTGGGCAATATTTCTGCTCAGGCTGGTCATAAGGGCGATGGTGTGCTCTGCCGTAGTCACCACGTTGCCGTCGGGCGTGTTCATGACAACCACCCCCCTCTTGGTGGCTGCAGCAATATCCACGTTATCCAGCCCGATGCCTGCCCTGCCCACTACCTTGAGATTTTCCGCTTTCTCCAGAAGTTCCGCGGTTACCTTTGTGGCGCTTCGGATAATCAGGGCGTTATAGTTTTTTATGATTGATTGCAGATCCTCGGGGCTTAAATTGGTTTTTACGTCCAAATTAGTGCCGAAGGCCTCCTCCAGCAGTTCGATTCCGGCTTTTCCCAGATTGTCGCTTACTAAAACTCTCATGGAAACTCCTGTTTGGTGTTTACAGTGTTTGCTGAATGGCTTCAAGCCGGGATTCTATAATCTGCCGGATTTCCTTAAGCCTTGCTTCGGAGAGGGCCTCAAACCGCAGAACCAGCGCCGGCTGTGTGTTGGATGCCCTCACCAGTCCCCACCCGTCATCAAATACGATGCGGGCCCCGTCGATATCAATCACGTTGTATTGTTTCTGAAAATCCCTGGTGAGCTTCTCCACAAGTTGGAATTTCTTGCTGTCCGGGCATTCCACACGGATTTCCGGGGTGGAGTAGCTCGGAGGAACATCCGCCAAAAGTTCTGAAAGCGGCTTTTCGGTCCGGGAGAGGATCTCAGCGAGCCGGCAGGAAGCATAGATGGCATCATCATAGCCTAAATAGCGGTCTGCGAAAAACATGTGTCCGCTCATCTCGCCTGCAAGCTCTGCTCCTTCCTCCTTCATTTTCTCTTTGATAAGGGAATGTCCGGTCTTCCACATGATTGCCCGGCCCCCGTTTTTTTCAATGTCGTCATACATGGTTTTGGAGCATTTGACTTCCGATATGAAGGTGGCGCCGGGTTTTCTGGAAAGAATTTCCCGCGAAAAAATAATCATCAACTGATCGCCGTAGATGATCCGGCCGCTTTCGTCCACCACGCCGATCCGGTCGCCGTCTCCGTCATAGCCGATGCCGATGTCTAACTTTTTGTCTTTTACCGCAGCGATAAGATCCTTCATGTTGGCAGCTACCGTGGGGTCTGCCTCATGGTTGGGGAACCGGCCGTCCATATCGCAGTAGAGCTCATGTACCTCGCAGTTAAAGCGCCGAAGCAGGGGGGCGGCGATGACCCCTGCGGTGCCGTTTCCCGCATCCATCCCGATTTTCTTGGGGACGGGAATCTCAATATTATCGGTTATATATTGGAGGTAAGGAGTTGTCGCATCCGCCTCCCGCCGGCTGCCCGTGCCTGAAGCGTAGGCTTGTTTATCTGTGATTTCCCGGATTTTCTGGAGCTGCTGGCCGTGGACGGAATCCGTTCCCATGCATACCTTGAATCCATTGTATTCCGGAGGATTGTGGCTTGCCGTCACCATCACTCCGCCTTCCAGATGAAAGTGGCGTATGGAGAAATACATTACGGGAGTGGGACAGACTCCTATATCGGTGATATGGCAGCCTGAATCCATAAGGCCTTCTGTAATACGGGCGGTGAATTCTTCTGAGCTGAGCCTGCAGTCCCGTCCCAGGCTGATGTTTTTGTAGCCGTGCTCCGCCAGGTAGGTGCCGATGCCCCGGCCCAGATGATAGACGTCCTCGGTGCTGATATGTTCCTGTACAATCCCCCTGATATCATATTCCCTGAAAATATCCGGATTCATTGCTGCCTCCTTGTTTAGCCCTTATGATCTGCTGGAAATTCAGTCAGCCCTTTATAACGGCAATGGGCCTGAGCCGCGCCACTATTTTGGAAATTTGCGACCCTTCCACCGCTTTTACAACTTCCCCGACATCCTTGTAAGCTTCCGGCATCTCTTCCGCAAGTGTAGATTTGCCTGTCCAGCGGGTGATTACACCTTTTTCTGCCAGCTCCTTTTCCAGGGACCTGCCCTTTGCCGATTTTTTGGCTGCTTTGCGGCTCATAACACGACCTGCTCCGTGGCAGGTGGAGCCGAAAGTTTCCGCCATGGCCCGTTCTGTTCCGGCCAGAACGTATGAAGCGGTGCCCATGTCCCCCGGAATCAGTATGGGCTGGCCGGTTTCGGCAAAATCGGCGGACAAATCCGGATGACCCGGAGGAAATGCCCGGGTGGCGCCTTTGCGATGGACGCAGATGCGTTTTTTTTCGCCCTCTATGGTGTGTTCTTCGAATTTGGCAATGTTGTGGCAGATGTCATATACCTGCCGCATGCCCAGATCCCGGGGGCTTATTCCCAGCACCTGCTCAAAGCTCTGTCTTGCCCGGGATAACAGAACCTGACGGTTGGTCCAGGCGAAATTGGCTGCGCAGGCCATGGCACGGTAATACTGTCTGCCGGCTGCTGAGTCGATTTCCGCGCAGGCCAGCTGCCGGTCCGGCAGGGCAGTGCCCCTGAGCTCTACATTGCGCATCATGGATGCCAGAAAATCATCGCAGGTCTGATGGCCGAAACCGCGGGAGCCGGTATGCAGAAGCACTGTGACATGGCCTTGCACCAGACCGAAGGCATCTGCTGCCTTCGGATCGTGTATCTTCTCCACCACGCCGATTTCCAGGAAATGGTTGCCCGAGCCAAGGGTGCCGATCTGACGGCGCCCACGGTCCAGCGCCTTCTGGCTGGCGGCCGCGGGGTCTGCATCTGTCATGCAGCCCCTGTCTTCGGTGCGCTCAATGTCCGGGGGCTCACCGTATCCTTGGGAGACCGCCCGGGGACTGCCCTGGCGCAGCACTTTTTTCAGTTCGGCGTTTGTAAGCTTGAGTACGCCGGTGGCGCCCACACCGGTGGGTATGTTTTTATAGAGTGCGTTAATCAGCTTCTCCAGATGCGGTTCTATCTCTTTTTGGAGAAGATTGGTGCAGGCGAGCCGCACCCCGCAGTTTATGTCATATCCCACACCTCCGGGGGAAATAACACCTTCCCCGCAGTCAAAGCCGGCCACTCCTCCTATGGGAAAGCCATAACCCCAGTGAATATCGGGCATGGCCATAGCAGGAGGCAAAATACCCGGCAGCTGCGCCACATTAATAAGCTGGCGAAAGGTCTCATCCTTTTTCACCGCTTCAATCAGGGCGCTGCTGGAATAAATACGGGCCGGCACCCGCATGGAACCGGTTTTTTTTATTTCCCAGCGGTATGGATCAATCTGTTCGAGTTCCATAGAATTATTGCCGGCGGCTGCCCAAATCATACGTCAAATATAATATCCGCCCGCCATCCTTCTTTTGTTTTGTCCACGTGGATGCCGTGGTAGGTCACGGCCTTTATATCCGTTAAAATGTCATGCCGTTTTGCATCAAAACTGTCAAACCAGATTGATGCAGCAAGTTCTGTCTCTTTGATGTTTTCTATATGAGCTTTTTTAAGCAGAGACTCCAGGCCATTCCAGATAAACAAGAGTTCGCGCAGCCAGTTTATCATAAGATCCGGCAGGTCAATGCCGCAAACCTGTATTGCAGTGCTGTGCTTTCCGGAAAGGCTGCCGGGGTCGACAATTTGCTCGAACATGGCATGAGCCGCTGTTTCAAAGAGCTCCTCCAGGCTTTCTGCCGTCACGCAGACGCCAAGATCTGCTGTATGGTCGATCAGTTCATACGGCATCGCTCTGTCCGCTTCGCCAGACTATCTCTCCCGCGTTTTCCAGGTGGTAGCCGCCAAGGGCCTCAACCCGGGAACGAAATTCCTGTGAGGCGACAATTTCGCGAAGCAGCCGGATATAGTCGCTTTCCAGGAATTCATCCGGAATCACCAAGTCGTAGGATTCGGTAACTATCGGTATAAACTCCAGATTAAGGGCCCTGGCTGCTGCATGGATGCCAAGCCCTACATCTGCGGCCCCGCTTAATACCGCGACCGCCACGGCCATATGGGTGTATTCCTCGTTTCCGTAACCCGAGATGGAACTGCCCGAAATCCCTATCTGTTCCAGCCGGTAGTCCAGCAGCACCCGGGTGCCGGAGCCTGCCTGCCGGTTGATAAACTGTACGTCATCCCGGGCAAGATCCTCTATGTTTTTGATATTTTTTGGGTTTTCCTTTTCTGCAATAAGACCCTGGTCCCGGTTGACCAGATGGATCAAATGCACCGGCTTATCCGGTATATACTGCCGGATATATGAAATATTATAACTACCGTCTGAAGTATCGAGCAGATGGGTGCCCGCCATGTGGCAGAGCCCCTTATTGACGGCCAGAAGTCCGCCCAGACTGCCGACGTGGCTGGAGGAGAGGGTGGTTTCGCCGCTTTTTCCCCTGACCATGTCGGCCAGGACATCCAGGCTGTTGTCATGGCTGCCGACTGATACAATATTTCGGCATACAGCGTGCAATGGTCGCAGCAGGGTCACCTGCACCGGCATATCAGCGCTTAGTCCTTCCACATGGTCGGGGATTCGGATAATGCCGTCCGCCTCTGTAATGCTGGTAATGGAGCCCGCCCCGCGGGGCAGGGGAGTGGCGACAAGGTTTTGTCCCACCCGGCCCAGCTTGACCCGAATAAATTCTTCAACGCCCAGTTTCGAGGGCAGCTTGCGTGTAGGCATCGCCTCGGCTTGCTGCGGACGGGGTTCGGGCTGGTTTTGCATTCCGTAAATAATCGGCTGGATGAGCTGTTCAAATGCCATAATGGCCGACACCGGATAGCCGGGGAGACCAAAAATCGGTTTTCCCTCAGTTTTGCCCAGGATTACGGGTTTGCCGGGCATCATGGTGACGCCGTGCACCAGAACTTCGCCTGTTTCCTCGATAACCGCACGGGTATAGTCCTCCGAGCCGGCCGACGAGCCTCCCAGGAGAAAAATAATGTCATATGCCTCCGGATTGCTGTTTTTAAGCGCTTCACGGATGTCTTCGGTTTTGTCCCTGACAATGGGATGGCGGGTGTAGACGCCCCCGCAGGTTTCCACGAGCCGGCCCAGCATGTAGGAGTTGGACTCCAGCACCTTGCCGGGGGGAAGCTGCTGCGGGTCGGCTGTTTCGTGATTTACCAGTTCCGATCCGGTGGGAATGATAAGCACTTTTGGCGGAGCCCACACGCATACCTCTGAAACTCCTGCAGTAATCAGGGCGCCCACGCAATAGGGCGTGATTTTGTGATTTCTTGCAAATACCAGCTCCGTTGCCACCATGTCCTCGCCCATTTTGCGGACGTTTTGCCAGGGATAGACCGGGGTTTCCGTTTCAATCCGGCCGTCTTCCCTTGTATGGATCTGCTCGATCATTACAACAGCGTCACAGCCCCGGGGCAGGATGTGGCCGGTGTTGACCGGAAAGGCGCTCTCCCCCTCGTCAAGCTGTACAGGCCCGGTTTCCGAGGCCCCGAAGGTCTCTTTTGCTTTTACCGCCATTCCGTCCATGGCGGCGGAATGGAAGTTGGGCGAGGAGGTTGCAGCAAAAACGGGTTCCGCAAGCACCCGGCCGACCGCATCCGTTGCGGCTATACGTTCGGTGGGTAGCGAAAGTGCGCCAAACTGCTCCAAAACAATCTGCCGGGCTTCTTTCAGCGATTTTTTTGCAAGGTAGATATTGCGTTTGTGTGTGTGCATTACCCTGTCTGCCTCCTATCGGAACAGGATGAAATGGACGATGCTTCCCTTTTCCATGCCTTCGGTATTTTTGTCAATTTCAATCAGTCCGTCGGCCCGGAGCATGGTGTTAATAAGTCCGGATTTGCCGAGTATTGGATCCGCATTCCAGCCGTTTTCAGACTTTGTGAGCCGGGCGCGTACGAAATCTGTTCGGCCTGTGGCGGAGGCGATATTGCGGGTCAAAAGCGCCGGAACCCTTATATCCAAACCGCCGGGAGCAATGTCCTGTCCGCCCATGTGCTCGATAAAGGGTCGCACCACCCGGTCGAATACAACCATGGCAGAAGTTATCTGCCCGGGCAGTCCCCATATCTGGATTTTGCCGGATCTTGCCATAATGGTGGGTTTTCCCGGGCTAAGAGGGATGCCGTGTACCAGAACTTCGGCGTCCGGCAAGGCGCTTATTGCCTCAATAGTCATGTCCCGGGTGCCCACCGAGCTGCCTCCCGAAATAAGCACTATGTCCACTTCCTGCAGGGCGTGAGCGCAGGTCCTGCGCAATTTCTCCGCATCATCGGCAATAATGCCGTAGGTACGAACGGTGCCGCCTGCGTTTTCGATCATAGCCGCCAGCGTATAGGTGTTGACGTCCCGGATCTGGCCTGTGCCGGGAGACTGATCAACGGGCACGATTTCATCCCCCGTGGAAATGATGCCCACAGCAGGTTTTTGAAATACCGGCACCGGGTTTATGCCAAGTGCGGCAAGCGCCCCGCAGTCCTGGGCGCGGATTTTTTTCCCCCGGGGCAAAAGCACGCTTCCGGCGGCCATGTCTTCGCCGGCGGTTATGATATTGGCGCGCGGGGCTGCGCTGTGTACCACCTCGATGGTCCCCTGATCAATCCAGGTGGCATATTCCCGCATCACTACGGTGTCTGCGCCTTCGGGCAGCATTCCCCCGGTGGATATGCCCATGGCTTCTCCGGCCCCAACCGCGCCTGACGGGACCTCTCCCATGGAAATGTTTGCCGTTACCGTCAGGTATACCGGATTGGCCTCCGAGGCGCCGAAGGTGGCCTCAGCCTTTACGGCAAAACCGTCCATGGTGGCCCGGTTGAAATCCGGGTATTCAGCATCCGGTGTAATATCCCGGGACAGAATCCGGCCGGGGGCATCAAACAGGGAAACAGTCCCGGAGTCTTTGACGGCGAACTGCTGCCGCCAGGCAAATACCGTTTCCAGAGGTGTTATCTGAAAAAATCCTTCCATAGGCGTTTATCAATTTTCCGTGGGTTTTTTCACTGCCTGAAATCGGGTCCGCAGGGACTGTTGCTGTACAGGGCCGGTTTCATGCCGGCAGCTTCTGGCAAAACAGCTCCGGATGGAGATGACCTTGCGATACCCTCACAACTGGGCCCTTCAATGTTATCCGGTTATCGGCATCCACATGAATGGCCAGTTTTCCGCCGGGCATGTGCACCGTGATATGGGGGCCGCAAAATCCCATGCGATGGGCGAGTGCCGCAGAAGCGGCGCTGCTGCTTCCCGAGGCCAGGGTGTAGCCGGCCCCCCGTTCCCAGATCTCGATTTGAATATTTTCCAGGTCCAGAGGCTTTACAAACTGCACGTTTGTCCGGTTGGGAAACAGCGCGTGGTTTTCAAGCATCGGGCCGAGCCTGCAGGTTTCTTCAGAAGAGAGCGTCTCACGGAAAACAACGCAGTGCGGATTGCCGATGCCTGCGGCGCAGATGCGCAGCGCTTCTTTGCCTGCGGAAATTTCTTCATCAAGCACTTCCCGGGGGGCGCCCGAAACCGGAATTTCCTCGCTTTGAAAGGTCACTGTCCCCATATCGATGCTGATAAGCCCGGAGACCTCATCCAGCCGGCAATGCACCGTACCGCCGGCTGTGGCAAGTGCCAGCTCATTTTTACCGGCAAATTCCCTGTCCCATAGAAAGCGTGCGAAAATGCGAAGACCGTTGCCGCTTTTTTCCGCTTCGCTGCCGTCCGGATTAAAGATCTGGACCCTTGCGTTTGCCTGATTGTCGGCAAAGGGGCCCAGCAGGATGCCGTCTGCACCCAGACCGTAGTTTCTGTGGCAGGCGAGCCGGATCATTTCGGCCGAGAGCTCTCCGCAGCATTCTTCGGGATCGATTACAATATAGTCGTTTCCCAGTCCGTGGTATTTATCGTATTTAATCGGTTTATCCATTTCTGTGCGAGATCCGCTTTTCTTGTGTTTTGCCGGCTCCGTCAAAACAGGGTTCCTTCCGATAGCTGCCGGCGGCAGAAGCCACAGTTAACAATTTAACAATACAATCTGCCGGAAACAAGCGCAAAAACTAATTTATAGGGATAACAGCTTCCGTGTTTCAGGTAACCGAGAAAATATTAGAGGGATTGACCTTGAAAAAAGTGGATTTTTTAATTACATACTCTTGTTATGGGATATGTGTTTGAGTATAAGGACGCCTTTGCCTATGAACAGGCGCCGGAGACGGAGACTGCTTTCTTTCTGGAGAGGCAGCTCATGCTTGCAATGGTCCGTCCCCTGCGCGGCAAGCGGCTGATTGACATTGGATGCGGCACAGGCACCAGCCTGCAGTTTTTTCAGGGCCAGGGCGCTTATCTTACCGGCGTGGACGCCTCGCCCTATATGCTCGATATTGCCCAGACCCGGGTTGGCTCCCGGGTGGATTTGCATCGGGCATATGCAGAGGACCTCCCGTTTGATGACAACTTTTTCCACTATGCCTGCCTCTGCTTTTCCCTTGAGTTTGTTGAGGATCCGGAAAAGGCTTTGGCTGAAGCCTGTCGGGTGGCAAGAGAAGGTGTATTTGTCGGGTTGGTGAACAAATACTCGGCTGAAAGCGTGAAACTCCGAATCAAGGGGGTTTTTCAGTCTACAGTATACAATCGTGCACGCTTCTACAGCATTGGAGAGGTGAAGCGGCTCTTTAGAATGCTCCTGGGCGATGTCCCTGTATACTGGCGTACTGTGGGCCATCTGCCGGCAAGTAACCATCGCCTTGTTTGCCGGGTGGAAAGCTCCGGCCTGATGCAGAAGCTTCCTTTCGGCGTTTTTGCCGGTGTTCTGGCGCTGCCCGTACCCCGCCTGCAGACCATTCCACTGGCCCTTAAAGCGCCGGCAAAGTCGGCCCAGCCGGTCAGCGGCGTTATCAGTTGTCCCGGCCATTCCTCTAAAGCTGAGGCGCTGGAGGAATCCGGCGAAGCAAAGAGCCCCGCGGACGGAGCGGCAGCATATCATAAAGAATCCCGGAAAAACAAAACCCCGGTCTGCCGGGCCCGGACCCACAGGGCTGGCTCATGACGGCAAAGGGGAACAAAAGGCCGCAGCCGCTTTCTGTGCCGGCATCCCGCGAGACCCCTAATTGGCGGGAGACCCTTGCCGCCAGCGTCACCAGCGCGAAAGAGCTGGCCCAATCAATGCCCGTTGATGCGGATGCGGTGCGCGCGGTTATCAGGCGATACCCCATGCGGATCAATCCCTACTTTCTCTCGGTTATCAAGGCTGCAGGCGCACCCCTCTGGCGCCAGGCGGTGCCGGATGCGGCAGAGCTGGAGCCTGATGACTCGCTTGCCCCCGATCCCCTGAGAGAAGAGCCGCAGTCGCCGGTGCCGCATTTGATTCACCGGTATCCGGACCGGGTGGTGTTTATGATTTCCAGCCGCTGTGCCGTGTATTGCCGTTATTGCATGCGGAAGCGCCGCCTGGGACGCAGGCGGAGGGTAGAGGATGCGGACATTTCAAGGGGGATCGCATATATCCGGGAAAACCCCGAAATTCGGGAAGTGATTCTCTCCGGGGGCGATCCGCTGCTTGTCTCTGATGAGCGGCTGGAAAGGATTTGCGGTCTTCTAAAGGGGATTCCCCACGTAGAGCTCCTGCGGATCCATTCCCGTGCACCCTGTACGCTGCCCTCCCGTATCAGCAGGGATCTTGCGCTGCTGCTGTCTTCTTTTCATCCGCTTTACCTGAATATCCAGTTCAACCACCCTGCGGAGCTAACAAAGGAGGCGGTTGCCGCCTGCACCCGGCTTGCAGATGCCGGAATCCCGCTTGGCAGCCAGAGCGTTCTGCTAAAAGGGGTAAATGACGACGCCAGGGTAATGGCAAGTCTCATGCTAAAACTGTTCAAAAACCGCATCAGGCCATATTATCTGCATCACGCCGATCCGGTGGAAGGCACCCGGCATTTCCGGACAAGCATAGAGACGGGGCTTTCGATCATGCGGCACCTGCGGGGCAGGATTTCCGGAATGGCAGTGCCGGACTATATGATTGATCTGCCCGGCGGCGGCGGGAAAATTCCCCTGCTGCCGGATTATGTTGCCGGTACAGGGAAAGATCGCCTTTATGTGAGAAATTATAAGGGCGAAAAGTATACTTATCCCGCCAGCTCCCGGGATTAATGCGAGCTGCAGATAGTGCATCCGGAGAGCTTGTTGGATTCAGCCTGCGCGGGCGGGGGGCCTTTTTTTTTGATCTTCACAATCACGGGCCGGTATTGCCCGGTTTTTTTGACCTGTCTGTCCTTGCGGATAATGAATCCCATGGCGGCGGCGAAAAACAGAAAGCCCAGAACCGCGGCAAATATGGAGGGGTCTCCGTTATAGCGGGGTGCAAGAGCGTCCCCTAAGACAGCTCCGATTACCATGGATATGACAGGGAAGACATAGAGCAGAAAAGAGAGCATAATCAGCTGGCTGGTTTTGAAGGCCACCATGACCGTGTCGCCGGTTTCCGCCCCAACCGGATTGGCCACTTCCACTTCAATTTCCCGGTTTCCGCCCATGCTGTGGCATGCGTGGCGTTCGGAGCAGCCTTCGCAGGCGGCTGTCCGGCGGGTCTGAACAACTGCTGTATCCCTGTTGGTGCGTGTGATAATTGCTTCTTCTAATGCCAATGCAAACGTCTCATTATTCGGAGGCTTTCTCCGTGATTTCCCGGCCTGCGTTTTCGGCGGTGTAACAGATAAGTCCGCACTGCAGGCATCGGCTGGCTTCTTTGAGGGCCATCTCTTCGCTGAATCCCTGCTCAATCTCACTGTACCGCCCTGGTATGTCACGGAGACTTACCAGGGGCATGATCTCGCGAGGGACGGGCTCCACATTCTCCAGGCGGTCAATTGTCTGCACGATGCTGTCGCTGCTCATGGCCTTTTCCGGTAGATCGAGCGGTATGCCGTACATTCGCTTGTGGATGGAGGCGGCTGCGCGGCGGCCGGCTGAGATGGCCCGGATGGCTGCGCTGAAATCGGTTACCGTATCCGCCCGGGAAAGGATTCCGAAGGATCCGGGGCCGGAAACGGGGTTCTTGGTGGGGGGCAAGCCGAGCCAGGCAAGAGGTTCTTCTTCTTCTTCTTCTTCTTCTTCTTCTTCTGCTGCTGCTGCTGCTGCTGGCTGCCGGGTAAAGATAAGCTCCGGAAATCGGCCGGATTCCAGGATCAGAGTGCCCGCAGCGATTTCTTCGGTCCCGCCGCCTGAGAGGTCGCGGCATGTGACAGCCTGCAGTTTGTCTTCTTCCCCGGCGATGGAGGCCAGGGCGGAATGGAACATAAAGCGCACACCTTTCTGTTCCAGGCTCTCAAGCAAGGAGTCGGCAATGTCTGAGTTATCCCGGTTTTCCCGAAACACAATGGTGATGTTTTCAGTGCCTAAATGGCGGCAGATGTCCGCTGCTTCCCCGGCAAGAGGCCCGGGATTGGCAAGTACCACGTTTTCGTGCATTTTGAGCCTGTTCCTGTTTTCCAGGCCTGTCTTCATCAAATCAATTAAAAGATAGGTGCCGGGAACAGCTTCCTCCGGGGGTTGATCCCTGAGGCGTTCCACCCGGCTGTCCCATCCGCCGGAAGCCAGGAAAACCGCTTCATATCCTTTTTTAAGCAGCGAGGCCACGGTGAAGTTTCGGCCGAGGGTCTGGTTGGTTTGCGCGGTAACGCCCAACTCCAGGACCCCGTCTATATCCCAGTCCAGGATTTCCGGGGGAAGGCGGTATTGGGCTATGGCCGTGCGCAGAAGCCCTCCCAGGCGGTCTGAGGCTTCGAAAACTGTCGGACTGTGGCCCAGGCGGGCAGCGAAAAAGGCCGTGGAAAGTCCCTGCACGCCCCCTCCGATAACCGCGATGGAGCGGTTTGTCGCGGGTGCCGTGTAGGGCTGAATCCGGCCGGCGCTTGATTTTTCCCAGTCAGCGGCAAAGCGCTTCAGATAGTTTATAGCCACCGGCTCGTCAACTAGATTGCGCCGGCACTGGGTCTCGCAGGGGCGGGGGCATATGCGGCCGATTATAGTAGGAAAAGGGTTGCGTTCCTTTATGACCTGTACCGATTTGTGGTAGTCGCCCAGGGCGATTTGACGGATGTATTCACTGATATTGATACCGGCCGGGCATGCCCGCTGGCATGGGGTGGTGCAGTCCTGCGTGGTATACTCCCTCAGGATGCGACGGGTGACAGAGGTCAGGGATATGATATTTTTCGGGCAGACCCTTTCGCAGGTGCCGCAGCCGGTGCATTTGTTCTCATCAACCTTCGGCAGTCGGTCCTCTCCCATGGTAATGGCGTCAAAGGGGCAGGCTTCCATACAGGAGCCAAGGCCCAGGCAGCCGATATGACACTCCTTCATGCCTCCATAAAGCATGGCAGCTGCCTGGCAGTTGCTGAGGCCCTCATAGTGGAATTTAAGCGATGCATCCCTTGTTCCGTAGGTGCATCCGGGGCACGCGACTTCCGGCTCCTTGGCCTCAACACTTAATCCCAGAACAGCCGCGATCTGCTCTGCAAGCTCCGAACCGCCGGCTACGCAGGAGTCCGGCGGTGACTCCCCGGCCACAATAGCCTCGGCATTGGCACTGCATCCGGGATAGCCGCATCCGCCGCAGTTGGCCCCCGGCAAGAGTTCATCTATCTGTTCTACCTTTGGATCCACGTAGACATAGAAGATTTTCGACGCCAGCGCCAGGCTGGAGCCGATGATCAATCCAAGCCCGCCCATCATGAGAATCGATTCAAACATAGGATAACTCCTGGATAAAAAATACTATTATCTTATCCCATACCACTGTATCCCGCGCATGTCTACTGCTATCTCAGTACCTGTTTCACAAACTTTTCTGCTTGTCAATACTGGAATTGCCGGCTTTTTGCGGCCTTTTGGAGCAAACTCAGCTTGACGCAGGCGCTGCGGACGGATTATAGTAAACTTTATTACCAGACAGGGAGAGAGCTTATGCCGTCCTATCAACAACAGGTCCTGGATGCGGCCGGATACCTGCAGAGCCGTATCGGGTCTTCAGATATGGGGATTTTGACCGGAACCGGGCTGGGTGAAAGCATTGATGCGCTGGGGATGGAGGAATCCATTGCCTACGGAGAAATCCCCGGGTTTCCTGAACCCACCGTGGAGAGCCATTACGGGAAACTGGCAGCAGGAGATGTTCAAAATCAGCGGGTTGTGGCCATGCAGGGCAGGTTCCATTTATACGAGGGCTATTCCGCGCTCGAAGTGACATTCCCCATCCGGGTGATGCAGGCCATGGGCGTTAATACGCTGCTCTTGTCCAATGCAGCGGGCGGGATCAATCTCGATTTCGTCTCGGGCGATATTATGGTTATTGCCGATCATATCAACCTGACCGGGGAAAATCCCCTTGTCGGGGAAAACATAGACGATTGGGGTCCACGTTTTCCGGATATGACAAAAGTTTATGACCCTGGTTTGATGCAGACGGCTGAGAAGGCAGCCCAAGACAGCGGATTCTCCCTGCAGAAGGGTATTTATACAGGATTGAAGGGCCCTTCCCTGGAAACTCCGTCAGAAACCCGTTTTCTGCAGCGGATCGGAGGCGACGCCGTCGGCTTTTCAACGGTTCTGGAAGCCATTGCAGGGGTGCATGCGGGCATGAAAATTCTTGGACTGTCCACAATTACTAATATCAATGATCCGGATCGGCCGCAACCGGCCTCGGTGGATGACATCATCGCTGTGGCAGCAGAAGCAGCCGCCCGGCATGCAGGGATTATTGAAGCCGTTGCCCGGGAGCTTGGTTCAAATGCAGCCGATTGATTTACTGGTAAAAAATGGCACCGTCCTTGCGATGGATGCCGCGGATACCCTTATTGAAGACGGGGCAGTGGCTGTTGCAGGCGATTGCATCGCCGGAGTGGGTGCGGCGTCCGATTTTTCCGAAACCGGTGCCGCCAGAGTTATCGATGCAGGCGGTGGTATTATTATGCCCGGACTTATCAACACCCACACCCATGCGGCCATGACCTGTTTTCGGGGCCTGGCCGATGATCTCGACCTGATGAGCTGGCTGAACAACTACATATTTCCGGCTGAAGCCCGTCTGGATGAAGAAAAGGTCTACCACGGGGCGATGCTGGCGTGCGCGGAAATGCTGCTGTCAGGCACCACCTGTTTTACGGATATGTATCTCTTTGAAGATGCTGTGGCCCGGGCGGCCAAAAATGCTGGCATGCGGGCAGTGGTTGGAGAAGTGCTCTATGATTTTCCCTCGCCAAACTATGGCCCCATTGAAAACGGTTTTTCTTTTACTACGAAGCTGATCGACAAATGGCGCGGCGACGACCTGATTACGGTGGCAGTGGAGCCTCATTCACCCTATCTTTGTGCTCCGGAAATTCTCAGAATGGCGGAAACAGTTTCTTCGGCGTACAACGTGCCGCTGATTATTCATTTGGCAGAAACTGTCGGGGAGGCTGAAAAGATCCGGACTGAATACGGCAAAAGCCCGGTGGCTCATTTGGGGGAGTTAGGCCTGCTCTCTCCGCGCCTGCTGGCCTGTCATTGCGTGGTGCTCTCTGAAGAAGATATTGCACTGCTTCAGCGGCACGAAGTCAAGGTTTCACACAATCCGGAAAGCAATATGAAGCTGGCGGCCGGCGTGGCGCCTGTGCCCCGGCTGCTGGATGCGGGGGTCTGCGTGGGGCTGGGAACAGACGGTTGCACCAGCAACAACAATCTGGACATGTTTGCCGAGATGGATACTGCGGCCAAAATACATAAAGTACAAAGCGGAGACCCCACTGTTGTTGATGCCCGCACTGTTGTGCGGATGGCGACTATTGAAGGTGCCCGCGCGCTGGGGCTGGATGCTGTAACAGGCTCTCTGGAACAGGGCAAAAAGGCGGATCTTATTGTAATTGACACGAAAAAGCCGCATCTTACGCCCATGTACAACATCTGTTCGCATCTGGTCTATGCTGCGGGCGGTGCTGACGTGGCAACGGCAATCATAAACGGCTCTCCCGTGATGGAGCAGCGACGGCTGCAAAACATTGATGCGGACGCGGCAATGGCTGCAGTAGCCGGGATTGCGGAAGAGATCGGAAGGACAGTTTAGCCCAATGCTGGAGATAGGGGATGGACGATATGAAAGGTAATTGCCCGCTAAAGCAAAAAGCAGGCAGGAGGCAGCGCAGAGGGCAAGGGGCGCATGTATTGCTCCTCATGACAGCGGTATTTTTTGCCGCCTTTTTTGCCGCTTCGCCGGCAGGATCTGCAGAAACAGCCGGTAGCGCCGGATCATCCGGGGCAAGCGCAGAGGAGAATTCCGGCGGCGGGCAGACTGACGAATTTCAGCAGTTCGGAGAGTTCGATGAAGCAGCACCTTCCGTTTATGACCCCTTAATGGGCTATAACCGCGTCATGACCCGAGTTAATGATCGCCTCTATTTCTGGGTGCTAAAACCGGTCGCCCGGGGCTATGGTGCTGTTGTTCCCGAGCCCGCCCGGCGCTCGGTGAATCGGTTTTTCAAAAATCTGGGCTACCCTGTCCGCCTTGTCAACAATCTGCTGCAGGCCGGTTTCAGGGATGCGGCAGAGGAGACCCTGCGTTTTGGGATCAATACAACCGTGGGGATTGCCGGCCTTTTTGATCCGGCGGCGAAATGGTGGGATCTTTCTCCCCACCCGGAGGATTTCGGCCAGAGCCTGGGCTGTTACGGAGTAAACGGCGGTTTTCACTTTGTGCTGCCTGTGCTGGGACCCTCTAATTTCAGGGATGCTCTGGCCCGGGTGCCGGACGCCTTCCTGAATCCGGTCTATTATGTGGATGATACGGCTGTGAGTGTGGGAGCCACGGTGCTGGAAAAAGTCAACCGGACTTCGCTCCGCATCGGCGAATACGAGAGCCTGCGCAAGGATGCGCTGGATATGTATATTCTGTTCCGCAACGCTTATGAACAAAACCGAAAAGAAAAAATCGAGGAGTAAAATGCGCTATAATGTTTGCCTGACCCTGGCCTTTGTCTTTTTATTCACTTCCGCCCAAGCCGCGAACTCCGGGGATGTGCAGGAGGTGACGCAGATGCTGAAAAACCGGATTAACTCGGTTCTTGATGTTCTGGATAAGGAGAAGATAGAGGAGGCGGAAAAGAAAAAAGAGATCATGTCTATTGTGGAGCCGGTTATAGACTTTGAGTTAATGGCAAGGCTCACCCTGGGAAGAACCAACTGGGGCCGATTGTCGGCGGCGGAGCAGAAGGAGTTTGTGGAGCTTTTTGTAGAACGTTTAAAAGATTCCTATCTGGATAAAACCACCCTCTATTCCGATCAGGAGGTGCTCTACCTGGAAGGCTTCAAAGAGCAGGGCAAGGTCCATGTGCCCATGGAGATCGTTGCCAATGATGAGGAGGCAAAGGTTTTGTATAAATTCTATCCGGCGCAGGCGGGATGGAAGGTCTATGATGTGGAAGTCAACGGGGTAAGCCTGATAAGGAGCTACCGTTCACAGTTTAACGAAATCCTCAGAAACGGAAGCGTCCGGAACCTGTTTGAAGAGCTTAGAAAAGGCGGAAACGACTAACAGACTGCTGCCCTCCTTCCGGGGGGGGCACAGACAGGCACACTAAATTACGGATTATCTGCCATGCCAAAGCGCAAAAAGCCGATCAGAGGGTTCTATGACCGGGTTGTCCTGACCCATCCCCGCAAAGTCCTTGCATGCCTCTTGGTTGTCATCGCTGTCCTGGGCTGGTTTGCCAGGGATTTCAGGATTGATGCATCCTCGGACACGCTGGTCAATGAATCCGATGAGGAAATCCAGTATGCCTGGAAAATATACAACCGCTACGGAAGCCAGGATTTTCTGGTCATCGCCTATTCTCCGCAGGGGGATTTGCTTTCAGATCCGGTATTAGAGAATATTGAAAACCTGAAAAAAGATATCCTTCGGCTGGAGAGGGTAGAATCCGTTGTCACCCTTCTCGATGCTCCCCTGCTGGAGAGCCCGCCGATTTCAATCAGTGAAATGGCCGATAATCCTCCCACCATTACATCCCCGGGCGTGGACAGGGAAATGGCGCGCGAGGAGTTAAAGAGCAGTCCCATATACCGTAATCTCCTGGTAAGCCCGGACCTTGAGACTACGGGCATTCAGATCAACTTTGAAAAGACTCCCCATTACAGCCAGCTTGTACAGCGCAGGATCGAACTGGAGCAAAAGTCCGAAAAGCAGGGCCTGAATGCCTCAGAGAAGGAGCAGTACCGGCGCATTACAGCGGAAGTAAACCAGCTGCGGAAGAAATACAATGCGCAGCGGGATGCGGACATCAAGCGTATCCGGCAGATTATGGAATCCTACCGCGATACGGCGGAGCTGCATCTGGGCGGCGTCAGCATGATCGCTCATGATCTTGTCCGCTTTATCAAGAATGATTTAAAGGTGTTCGGTCTGGGAGTGTTTTGTTTTCTGGTCATCGTGCTGGGCCTGATATTTCGCCGCCCCCGCTGGGTTATTCTGCCCATGCTGTGCTGCGGTTTCTCGGGCGTTGCCATGGCCGGGCTTTTGGGCCTTTTCGGCTGGAAGGTTACGGTGATTTCTTCGAATTTCATATCCCTGCAGCTGATCATGACCATGGCCATTGCCATCCATCTGGTTGTCCGTTACCGGGAGCTTTTGTGCGAGCACCCTGAGCGCGAGCACCGAGAGCTGGTTCTGGATACCATGCGCTTTAAGATTACGCCCATTTTTTATGCGGGTTTGACCTCTTGCGCCGGTTTCGGCTCCCTGTTTTTTGCCGACATAAAACCGGTTGCGACATTCGGCTGGATGATGGTGGGCGGCATTACGGTTTCCCTGTTGTTTACCCTTTTATTTTTTCCGGCGCTTCTTGTGCTCTTTAAAAAGACCGATCCTCCCCCTGTATGCGGCGGAAGCACTGTTTTAACCTCCATTCTGGGCAGATTAACCCAGAAGCGGGGACGGTTTATCGTGGTTGCCAGCGTATTGGTGCTGATTGCCAGTGCTGTCGGCATGTCGCGGCTCGAGGTGGAGAATTCTTTTGTTAATTATTTTAAAGATTCCACCGAGATTTATCAGGGCATGAAGGTGATTGACCAGAAGCTGGGGGGGACAACCCCGCTTGATGTGATTGTTGAACTCGATGGCGAAGCAGGGGCAAAAGAGCAAAAAGATGGGGCCCGGCCCCGGCAGCCTGCTGAATCTTCCGGCGAATTCGGGATGTTCTCTGAATTTGATACCGCCGGGGATGGGGAAAAGTACTGGTTTACTCCCTATAAAATGGAAAAAGTCGTGGAAATCCACGATTATCTGGACAGCCTTCCGGAGGTCGGAAAGGTACTTTCCCTGGGAACCCTTATGAAAGTGGCCAGGCAGTTAAATGACGGCAAAACCCTGAACAGCTTCGAGCTTTCCCTGGTTTATAAAGAGATTCCCCAGCAATACAGGAAACAACTGGTAAGGCCCTTTGTCTCTGTTGCCCATAACGAGCTCCGGTTCATGGTGCGCGTTCAGGATACCAATCCCGAACTCCGGCGCAACGAGCTGATAAACCAGATCCGCACTCACATGACAGAAGACATGGGCTACAGCTCGGCAGATGTCCATTTGACGGGACTTTTGGTGCTCTACAACAACGTGCTCCAAAGCCTTTTTGAATCTCAGATTCTTACCCTCGGCATTGTACTGCTGGCGCTTGTGGTGATGTTTCTTGTTCTTTTCCGGTCTTTTAAGGTGGCCCTTATCGCCATTTTCCCCAACCTTCTGGCTGTCTGCGTGGTTCTCGGAGCCATGGGATGGGCCGGTATCCCGCTGGACATCATGACCATTACCATTGCCGCAATCAGCGTGGGTATTGCAGTTGATGATACGATCCACTATATACACCGATTCCGCAAGGAGGTGCGCGCGGATTGGGACTACACGGCAGCCATGTACCGCAGCCACGGAACCATAGGCTATGCCATGTACTACACTTCCGTCACAATTATTCTCGGTTTTTCGATTCTGTCCCTGTCCAACTTTATTCCGACAATTATTTTCGGCCTTCTGACCGGCCTTGCCATGTTGATCGCGCTTCTGGCCTCCTTAACGCTTCTGCCCCGCCTGCTCATTATGTTTGAACCGTGGCAGCCGGGCAAAAAGAAAAAGAGATAATTTCAGAGCGAGATGATCAGGGGCGGATGCCATGGAATATGATTGCGTCCTCTGTAACGGAACCGTGCTTACGATGAACCCGGCTTTCGATGTTATTGAAGACGGGGTGGTATGCGTAAAAAACGGACGGATTGCGCGGGCGGAAAAAAGAAAGGGGGAGGCATGCGCCTATCCGGCCCGTGAGACGGTGGATGCGGGTAAGGGTCTTATCATGCCGGGGCTGATCAACACCCACACCCATCTGCCCATGTCCCTTTTCCGCGGCCTCGCGGATGATCTGCCGCTTTCCGAGTGGTTATACGGCCATATTTTCCCGGCGGAGGCCCGCTACATAAATGCCGGCTCCATTTGTACGGGCGTCAGGCTTTCTCTTCTGGAAATGCTGCTCTTCGGCACCACCACCTGCTGTGACGGCTATTTTCTGGAGTATGCAGTGGCTTCGACGGTTATGGAATCAGGCATGCGAGCGGTTTTGGGGCAGGGCGTGATCGATTTTCCGGCCCCCGGGGTGCCTGATCCGGCGGGCAATGTGTCTGCTGCCCGGGACTTTGTATCCCGGTGGAAAAACGCCTCCGGGCTGATTACCCCCTCTATTTTCTGCCATTCGCCCTACACATGCTCGGAGAAAACCCTTTTGCAGGCAAAAAAGGCGGCGGCAGAGGCGGGCGTGCCTTTTCAGATCCATGTGGCCGAAACCCGCGGCGAGTATGAACAGATACGGGCAGCCACGGGAGAGTCGCCGGTACAGTTTCTGGACAGGCTGGGAGTGCTGGATGAACAAACGATTGCCGCGCATGCTGTGTGGGTTGATACAAAGGACATAGAGATTCTTGCTTCCCGGAAAGTTGGAATCTCCCATAATCCGGAGAGCAACATGAAGCTTGCTTCCGGTACGGCGCCGGTACCGGATTTTCTCCGGGCAGATATCGCGGTTGGACTCGGAACGGATGGGTGCGCCAGCAACAACAATCTGGATATGTTTGCCGAGATGGATACCGCGGCCAAGCTGCACAAGGTGATGACCGCGGACCCGGTTGCGGCAGAGGCACGGCAGATCCTTAGCATGGCTACAATAGAGGGGGCGCGGGCCCTTGGTTTGCAGCATCGGATCGGTTCCATAGAGGTCGGAAAGGAAGCGGATTTGATTGTTATTAATACGCAGCAGCCTCATCTGACGCCCATGTACCACCCGGAATCCCATCTGGTGTATGCAGCGCGCGGATCTGACGTGCGGGATGTGTTTGTCCGGGGTCGCCGCCTGGTACGAAACCGCCGGGCTTCAAGCATGAATGAAGAAGAGATCCTGGCTGAGGCAGCGGCGCTTGGCCGGCGGATCGGCGAGCTTAATTGAGGGGAAAAATGCCATGAATTTTGAGGAGCTGATACAGGCCGCGGCGGCGGAGCGCCCTGTAGATCTGCTGCTGACAAATGCCAGGGTGGTAAACGTGTTTTCCGGCGCCGTAGAGACCCGCCACATAGCCATAGCAGACGGATATATTGCAGGTTTTGGCGATTATGAGGCGCTTGAGAAAGTGGATCTGGAAAAGCGTTTGGTAACTCCCGGCTTTATTGACGCCCACGTTCATATTGAAAGCGCCATGACCGCTGTCTCCGAGTTTGTGAGGGCCGTGCTGCCCAGGGGCACCACGGCCGTTGTGGCGGATCCCCATGAGATTGCCAATGTAATGGGAGCTGAGGGCATATCCTACATGATCGGGGAGGCGGCAAAGCAGCCCATGAACATTTTTTTCGCGCTTCCTTCCTGTGTGCCGGCAACCGATATGGAAACAGCGGGTGCGCGATTGGATGCCGCAGATCTTGCGCCGTTCTGGAAAAGCTCGCATGTGGTGGCCCTGGGGGAAATGATGAATTTTCCCGGCGTCATCTCCCGGGCTCCGGATGTGTTGGCGAAAATAGCGCAGGCGGCGGAAGCCGGAAAGCCGGTGGACGGCCACGGGCCCGGGCTTTCCGGAAATGCCCTTTGCGCCTATATTGCAGCCGGAATTGCAAGCGACCACGAGTGCGTGGGCCTTTCCGAGGCGGAAGAAAAGCTTGCCCGCGGCATGCATATTATGATCCGCGAAGGCAGCGGGGCCAAGAACCTGGATGCGCTGCTGCCCCTGGTGAGGTCTGAGACCGCCCACCGCATGATGTGGTGCACCGATGACAGACACCCCCATGAAATACTCAAAGAGGGCCATATAGATGAAATGATCCGCAGGGCCATAGCCTACGGGGTTGATCCGGTAACCGCCGTGCGGATGGCTACCCTGAACCCGGCTTCCTATTTTCGTCTGCCAAGGATGGGTGCCGTGTCGCCGGGCATGCGGGCGGACCTTGTGGTGGCGGCCGACAGCGACAATCTGGTGCCGGAGCAGGTCTATGCAGGGGGACGCCTGGTGGCGACAAATGGAAGGATGTGCCCGGAGATCCCGATCTCCGGGCCGGGCCCGTGCCCGGCTACCGTGCAGGTGGACTGCGGCAATCTCAATTTCCGGATCCGGGCGGGAGGCACAAACGTCCGCGTCATAGACATTGTTCCCGGCCAGCTTGTGACCGGCCAGATAATTCTGCCGGTCAAGCAAAAAGACGGGGCTGCAATGGGCGATCCATCGGCAGACATTGTAAAAATTGCCGTGGTGGAGCGGCACCACGGTACCGGAAACATTGGAACAGGCTTTGTAAGGGGTTTTGGTCTTAAAAAAGGAGCGCTGGCCTCAAGCGTTGCTCATGATTCCCATAATATTATTGTGCTTGGCGCTGATGACCGGGATATGCAGGCGGCGGCGGCCCATGTGGCGGCCATGCAGGGGGGGCTCTGTGTGGTATGCGACCGGGAGGTACGTTCTGAACTTGCCCTTCCGATTGCCGGGCTCATGTCTACAGAACCGCTGGAGACTGTTTCCCGGGCGATTGATGCCCTGAGTGAAAAAGCCCGGGCTCTGGGATGCCGCCTGGAGGATCCCTTTATGACACTGTCTTTTCTGGCTCTTCCTGTTATACCTGAGTTAAAAATTACGGACCGGGGATTGTTTGATGTGCAGCGTTTCACCCACGTTCCGGTTTTCGTGGATTGATGCGCTGAAACAATTACCTAAACTGAGCGTTTCAAATTTTTAAAACTATTTATTTCTGGCTTATTTTAAGGTAGTTAAGCCATTTTTAGCTTTAAAAATTTCAAACCCTCCGGGGTTTTCAATTTTACCGCATCTACCGCGTCAGATGATGTCTCGCATACCTGCCTATAGCTCGACAGTCATCTTCCTTGTATCTGCGGCAAGCTTGAAAATCGCTCAATTTAGGAATTAGCATGCCATTAACTATCTATACAGGCCGGGGTGTCTGATATTGATTCTGCACGTTGACATGGATGCGTTTTTTGCCTCGGTGGAGATGCTTGACAATTCTGAACTTGCGGGAAAATGTGTGATTGTTGGCGGCATGTCAGGCCGGGGGGTGGTCTCTGCCGCCAGCTACGAGGCCCGCAGATTCGGGGTCCATTCGGCCATGCCCGTTTATCAGGCCAGACAGAAGTGTCCGCATGGCATTTTTTTGAAGCCGCGCCGCAGCCGCTACAAAGAGCTCTCCCTGCAGGTGATGGAGATTCTCTACGGGTTTTCTCCCCTTGTGGAACCGGTCTCCATTGACGAGGCCTACCTTGATGCCTCCGGCTGTGAGGCCCTGCACGGTCCGCCCGAGGTTGTCGGGCGTAAAATAAAGGAAAGGGTCCGCACGGAATTGGGGCTTACCTGTACCGTGGGCATTGCGCCGCTGAAGTTTCTGGCCAAGATCGCCTCGGATATGGAAAAACCGGATGGGCTGACCTTCATCAGTGCCCGGTCTGCACCGGATTTTATCCTCGGACTGCCGGTGGAAAAAGTTCCGGGCGTGGGAAGCTCCACCCGCCTGCAGCTCAAACGGATGGGCATTTCTGTATTGGGTGATGTCCGGAGTTTTTCAGAGGAAAGTCTTGTGCGGCAGTTGGGCAAATACGGCAGGCGCCTTTCAGAGCTCGCCCGCGGTATCGATCATGGGCGTGTGGAACCGGTTCGTCCCGTCAAATCCGTAAGCAGCGAGCATACCCTGGCCGCCGACACCACGGACAACAGCAGGCTTCGCTCCTGTCTTTTGCAGCAGTCGGAAGAGCTCGGCCGCCAGCTTCGCAGGAAAGGTCTTCGGGCGGGGACGGTAATCCTTAAAATCAAGCATGCGGATTTTTCCCTGATTACCCGCAGAAAAACCCTGGCGCAGGCAACGCGCTCGTCCGGCTCTCTTTACAAGGCGGGCTGCAGCCTTCTGCAGGACTACAGCCCCGGCAGGCCTGTGCGGTTAATCGGGCTGGGCGCCTCCGATCTGGTGGATGCATCAGGGCCCGTCCAAATGTCGTTGTTTGGCGAGGCTGAAGTTTCTGTCAGCAAATGGGAGAGTGTAGAGCATGCGGTAGATGCCATAGCCGAACGTTTTGGCGCGGATGCCGTAAAAAAGGCCGGTTTGTTTGACGGCCGAAAAAACTCCGGCTGAGAAGGGATTGCATGAATTCTGCTGCCGACCCTCAAAACCAGGGAGCCATGGACTATGAAGCAAGAAAAGTCCTTATAGCAGACGATGATCCGACCACCAGGAAACTGCTGGAGCGCATCCTGGAGAAAAACGGCTTTTCCCCGATTGGCGTGGGCGACGGAAACACTGTGATAGAGCAGCTTTCGGGCGAGATCTGCGCCGTTGTCCTCGATATCAGTATGCCCGGAATGAACGGCCTTGAGTGCCTGGATTATATCAAGCGCAACTACCCTGATCTCTCTCCAATTATGCTCACCGCCAGTGATGCGGTCTCTGATGCGGTCTATGCCATGAAGCAGGGCGCCTTCGACTATATCGTAAAACCCTTTCATACTCAGCAGATCAGCAGCCTGGTGGAACACGCGGCCCGTTCCTTTGAACAGACGCTGCGCCTGCGGGAGGCTGAGGAAAGCTTGCGGCAGGCGAGGCAGAACGAAATATCGGTGGCTTCCCGCATTCAGCAGTCACTTCTCATAGGGAGGCCGCCGGAGGATTTTCCCGGACTGCGGATCGCCCATATGACAATTCCTTCCCAGGAGATTGACGGGGACTTCTATGATTTTATCCGCTTGGACCCCGATACAATGGATCTTGTTGTCGCTGATGTCATGGGAAAGGGCATTCGGGCGGCCTTTTTGGGCGCAGCATTGAAAAGCTATTTCCTCCGGGTGGTCAGTGAAACCCGGCTTTCCACCCCGGGCGTATCGGTTATCGAACCCGAGGAGATCGTGGATGCCGTATACAGCCACATGATTACCCGCCTCGTCGAGCTGGAATCTTTTGTCACACTTTTCTACGCGCGCTTTTATCCCAAAAAAAAGCTGTTTACCTATGTGGACTGCGGCCATGTCCGCCCGGCGCAATTTCATCACAGCACGGGGGAGGTCAGCCTTCTGAAAGGCGCGAATATGCCTCTTGGCTTTCCGGAGCAAAATCCCTTCAGTCAGTTTTGCGTTTCCTTTGCGGCAAACGATGTATTCCTTTTTTACTCCGACGGGCTTACCGAAACCCGAAGTCCGGAGGGAGAGCAGTTCGGGGAAGACCGCCTTGTCGCCTGTGTGAAACGCCATGCCGGCGATAGTGCGGAAACGCTGATACAGGCTCTGAAATCCGAGGTAGTTGATTTTTCGGGGCAAACGAGCTTTGCTGATGATTTTACCTGTGTGGCTGTCAAGGTGGATGACCAGACCGTGCCCTCCGAGCTTCTGGGGCACCAGGAGCTTCATGCGGACAGCAGCCTTACTGAGCTATACAGGATCCGGCGATTTGTCCGTGCGTTCAGCAAAAAATACATGCGCCGGGCCTCGGATGATGAGCGGATTTCGGGCATTGAACTGGCGGCTGCAGAGCTTGCCACCAATATCATCCAGCACGGCTACGGCGGGCAGTCGGGCAGCTCCATACGGATTGAAGCAGTTGCCTGCAGGGGGGAGATAAGCTTTGCGTTTTATGACCGGGGCGGGCCGTTTGACCCGAATTTTCGCAAGGCACCGGTTTTGGATGGGTCCAGAGAAGGGGGGATGGGGATGTATATTATAGAGCAATCAGTGGATGAATTTACCTACAGCCGCAATCCGGACGGCGAGAACTGCAATCGCCTGGTGGTTTGCTGGAGCTGAATGATTTTTTCGGATTGATCAATGGTTTGCAGGAAGCCAAAAGCGTGATAAGAGAAAACAAAACCTAAACTGAGCGATAAGGATACGGGGCTTTGAAGCTGAAGGTCAATACATACATGGATGTTGCTGTGGTGGAGCTGCGTGAGAAAGCGCTGGATGCCAGCAACAGCGAGGCGTTTAAAAAAAACATGGCAGACAGCCTGGAAACTTTTCAAAAGGTGGTCATTGATCTCTCCCGGGTTGAGTTTATAGACTCCTCCGGCTGCGGCGCCCTTCTGTCCTGTCTGCGCCAGTTGACTGACAGGCAGGGCGAGCTGAGGCTCTGCGGTGTTCAGAAAAACGTGGAGCGCCTGTTCGAACTGGTACGTATGAACCGGATTATTGATACCTTTGCCACGAAGGAAGACGCCGTAAAAGGATTCTGAACTTCCCGCCCTTTTTTATCTTAAAATTTAACCGCTTGATGCTCTCGTAAATTGAAAATCCCGAAGGGTTTAAAATTTTTAAAACTAAAAATGGCTTAAACACCTTAAAATAATTCAGAAATAAATAGATTTAAAAATTTGAAACGCTCAATTTAGGTTAGAAGGAGTTATCCGGCAAAGGCCGGCCCGGCCATCTCCGATGCCCGGTAAAGGCCGTACTGCTTTTCGTCAAAGGGGTAGTCCCAGCAGCCCTGCCGGTGTATCATCCGGCCCCCAAATCCGGTTTTAAAACGGTAGAGTCCATACATGGGGTGGTGCGGATCCGGGTAAGGCGCAGTTCCGAATAGGTCGTAATCGCTGCATCCCTCAGCTTTGGCCTTTTCAATCGCGGCCCACTGGAGGGCATAGGTTGCCATGGAATTGCCCTGCTTTGCCGATGAAGCCCCGTACAGGTATGTGGCGCGGCTGCCGGAGATGGCCAGCATGATGCCGGCTACCGGCTGCGCATCAATTTCAGCCAGGAGCAGGTGGATCCGGGCCGGCGAGGCGCAGTCGGCAGCGCTGACTTCCAGTGCGGACCGGAAATAATTCATGTCGTTTAACATCATGCCGTGGCGATTTGAGGTTTCACGGTAGATGGCGTACCAGGCGGGCAGATCCCGCAGGTCCGCCTCGCGCACGCGCACGCCTTTTCTTTCTGATAGCCGGATATTATAGCGGGTCTTTGGCTTCATCTGTGCCAGCAGACGGTCCTTGTCTTTTTTCAGGTCAAGAATTACCGTGTCTGTGGGCAGAAGGTCAGTTGGGGCTTTCCGGAGATTCCATCGCCGGGTGTCAAAATTCATGCGCATTTCGCGGATCCCTGTCCTCGGCTTGCCAAGCCAGACCTGGTCCTGCGTGTATCGGTTTTTATCGGCAGCCCAGGGAGAATGCCAGGGAAGGTCATAGCGAATGCAGATGCAGCTTTCCGGAAGATGCGGCCGAAGCCGTTCGGAGAGCTTCTCCAGCCAGCGGCCCCGTTGCTCTTCATCCGGCAGAAACTCCGGCCCAAAAGGGACGTAGGCCATTTCCGCGTTGGGGCCCAGGCGGCGGAGCAGCACCAATATGTCCCTGCGTGCGGCAGTTCCCTGGTGTTCTGGCGCAGGTACAGGATTTTGCCCGGACGTTGCCGGGATCTGCTTCTCCCCGTTTTCTGTTATAATGCCGAATGCTTTTGCCGGGCGTCCCTGGTATTTTTTGACCCGCCCCCAGAAGGCTGTCTGCTGGAGATAGCAGCCGGGCTCGATTTGTCTGGTCTGTTTCGGCTGGATAGCAAGCTGCATAGCAATGGCTGATCATTTCCTGTTTTTGTTTCACCGCAGGAGCCCCCACGCGGGCTTTCCCGCTACCCTCGGGGAACTTCCGGCTTCGAATACCAAAGGTTGCAGCAACTGTCAATACCGGTTCAGCCCGCCGTATCCGAGCGCGCAGCGCATGCCGCAGAATTTTGCTGCTTTATTGGCCTTGCCGGCTGCCGCCTGGGGCCTGCTCTGCCTGGGCGGCATTCATGGGGCAATCCTTGTGGATGCACCGGATGCACTCGTATCTTCTCAGGAAAATCCCGATAAGGGCCCAGGCAAGCAGGTAAACCAACAGCAGCAGGGGGTGGGCCAGCAGCCAGTATACGGGAAAGGCGATGACGACAACAAAGCCCGCAGCGGCGGCAAGCTTGTCGGAAAACGACAGGGGGCCCGGCCGGGGTTTGAAGTACGCGGGGATATGCCACAGGAACATGCAGCGCGTTTTGCCGTTGGTGTTGTTGTAATGGGGACAGTGGGTGCAGAAAAAGCGGTATTCCACCCCCAGGAAGCAGAGGGCGCAAACGATAATGTAGAGAGCCGTCCAAAGGGCAGAGACCCGGGAAATAGCGTAAATGGCTGTCAGGACGGGAATTGCGATAAAAAGGGTCCAGGACAGAAACTCGGTAAAGGAATACGCTGTCTTCAGTTTCGGCTGTTGGGAATTCATTTTTTTTGTCCTCCTCGCTCAATGTTGCCTGAACTGAGCGTTTCAAAGTATCTGCATCAAATTTGAAAACCGCTCGATTCAGGTGTCAGTTTCACGGCGGGCTGCCTTTGAGTCCTATGGGCTCCGCCACGGATTGCATACCTGCAATTGTCTCCGCAATTACCTCGGAGAGTTCCATATTCAGGCGCGTGCAGCCATCCTCTATGATCTGCCGGTTAACCCCTGCTGCAAAGCGTCTGTCCTTCCATTTTTTTGTAACGGATTTGGGCTTTAAATCAAGTATACTTTTTGACGGCCGAACCAGAACGGCGGCTGCCACCAGCCCGGTCAGCTCATCGATCGTGTAGAGGGTTTTCTCAAGCAGCGACTGCGGCTCCACGTCGGTGACAATGCCGTATCCGTGGCTTAAAACGGCCCGGATATATTCCTCCGGCCATCCCTCGGAACGCAGGATTTCCCGGGTTTTTTGGCAGTGAATATCCGGGTATTGTTCATAATCCAGGTCATGCACCAGTCCGATAATCCCCCATTTATCCGGATCCTCGCCGAATTTTTCTGCAAAACGGCGCATGACGGCTTCCACCGCCAGGGCATGGTTGATTAAGCTCTCGCTTTGATTGTACCGGGTCAGCAAGTCCCAGGCTTGTTCCCGGGATGGCACCTGTGATGACATGGCAGGGCTCCTTTGCTTGATGTGCTGTGGGCCGGCATCCGGCCTAGCGGGTCAGCCGGCGGTATTTGATCCGGTGCGGCCGCTCAGCCTCGGCCCCCAGGCGTTTTTTGCGGTCTTTTTCATACTCCGTGTAATTGCCTTCCAGCCATACAACCTGGCTGTCGCCTTCAAAAGCAAGGATATGGGTGGCAAGCCGGTCCAGAAACCAGCGGTCATGGCTGATGACCACGGCGCATCCCCCGAAGTTTTCCAGGGCTTCCTCCAGCGCCCGCATGGTATTGACATCCAGGTCGTTGGTGGGCTCGTCAAGAAGGATGACGTTGCCGCCCTGTTTGAGCATGCGCGCCATGTGGACACGGTTTCGCTCTCCGCCGGAGATCCGGGCCACTTTTTTCTGCTGGTCTGCTCCGGTGAAATTGAATGCCGCCACGTAGGCCCGGGATTTTACGGTGACCTCGCCCAGTTCAATATTGTCCTCTCCGTCCGAAATGGCCTCCCATATGGTCTTTTCCGGATCCAGGGCGTCGCGCTCCTGGTCCACGCAGGCCAGGCGGACAGTGTCGCCTATTCGTAAATTCCCCGAATCAGGGGCTTCCTTACCCATGATCATACGGAAAAGCGTTGTTTTGCCGGCGCCGTTGGGGCCGATCACACCGACTATCCCGCCGGGCGGGAGGCTGAAGGACATATTTTCGAAAAGCAGGCGATCCCCGTAGGCCTTGGATACGTCTTCGGCTTCGACCACCAGTTTCCCCAGCCGCGGGCCGGGGGGAATGTAGATTTGCATGTCCCGTGCGCGGGAGTTCCCCTGTTCGGACAGCAGTTTTTCATAGGCCTTGATGCGCGCCCTGGATTTGTTCTGCCGGGCTTTGGGCGACATGCGGATCCATTCCAGCTCGTTTTCCAGGGTCTTTTGCCGGCGGCTGTCCGTTTTTTCCTCCTTGCGAAGGCGCTCCTGCTTCTGCTCCAGCCAGGAGGTGTAATTGCCCTTCCATGGTATGCCGCGGCCGCGGTCGAGTTCGAGAATCCAGCCGGCCACGTTATCCAGGAAATAGCGGTCATGCGTCACGGCAATGACGGTTCCCTCGTATTGCTGGAGGTGTCGCTCCAGCCAGGCCACGGTTTCTGCGTCCAGGTGATTGGTTGGCTCGTCGAGAAGAAGAATATCGGGTTTTTGCAGGAGCAGCCGGCAAAGGGCGACACGGCGCCGCTCACCCCCGGAGAGCACATTTACCGGGGTTTCCCCGTCCGGGCAGCGCAGCGCATCCATTGCCATCTCAATCCGGGAATCCAGATCCCAGGCATCGGCGGCGTCAAGTTTTTCCTGCACCTCGCCCTGCTTTTCGATCAGTTTGTCCATTTCCTCGTCGGACATGGGTTCGGCAAACTGCTCGTTAATCCGGTTGTACTCTTCCATCAGGGCGGAAATATCCTGCACCGCTTCTTCCACAACTTCACGCACTGTCTTTTGCTGGTCCAGCACAGGCTCCTGCTCCAGGTGGCCCACGGAATAGCCGGGGGTAAACCCGATTTCGCCGTTGTATTCCGTGTCCACGCCCGCCATGATGCGCAGAAGCGTACTTTTGCCGGCCCCGTTTAACCCGAGTACCCCGATTTTGGCCCCGTAGAAGTAGGACAGAGAAATGTCTTCGATAACGGGTTCTTTGTTGCGGTACTTGCTCACACGATTCATGGAGCAGATGACTTTATTGGGAGATTGGCTCATGCAAGATCCTTGTTCATTTGGGGTTGTCCGTCTGATACCGGCATTGAATATATTCCGGAAATAAATGATTAATGGCTGGATTGTCAAGAAAGATGCGATTTTTTGGCAATACAGCCGGGTTGTTGACAGCCTGGGCGCCATGTGTCGGCGCCCGGATGGATTTGGCCTTGATTGCACGGCCGGAAGAGCGTATGTACATCAGTATGAAAAATCCGGTTCAGCGAATTGCCGCTATTCATGACCTCTCCGGCTTTGGCCGGGCTTCTCTTACCGTGGTCATTCCCATCCTTTCCACAATGGGCATCCAGGTGTGCCCGCTGCCAACGGCTGTTTTATCGACTCACAGCAAATTCCCGGACTACCACTTCGTGGATCTTACCGAGCACATGCCGGCCATGATTGCGCACTGGCAGAGTCTGGACGTGGCGTTTGACGCTATATACAGCGGGTTTCTGGGATCTCACCGGCAGGTGGCCATTGTCACCGACTTGATTCAGCGCTTCCGGCAGCCGGATCAGCTGGTGGTTGTCGATCCGGTCCTGGGCGACGACGGCGCCATTTACGGGCCGCTGGGAATGGATATGGTGGCGGAAATGCGGGCCCTGATAACGCATGCGGATGTGATCACCCCCAATATGACAGAGGCGGCCCTGCTTCTGCAGGAGGCCTACAACCCCCGGGCCGGTATCGCCGAAATCAAGCAATGGGCGCTGCGCCTGGCGGAAAAGGGACCCGATATCGTGATTATTACTTCCGTTCCCGAATCGGAGGGGGGCCGGGAAACTTCTGTCGTGGCCTACAACAGCCGGCACAAACGTTTCTGGAAGGTCATGTGCGATTATCTGCCGGCCGATTATCCGGGTACGGGAGATGCTTTTGCCAGCGTGGTGGTCGGCTGTCTGCTGCAGGGCGACAGCCTTCCCATTGCACTGGACCGGGCGGTGCAGTTTATTTCGCTGGGGGTGCGGGCAACCTTTGGCCATACCTATGACGCCCGGCAGGGGATTCTCCTGGAACGCGTTCTGGGCAATCTCCGGGGCAGCGTCCAGATCAGCAGCTACGAAATTCTTGATTGATGCTCTCGTAAAAAGTCAGTTTGGGATGGCAAAGTAAAAAGGTTCAAGATCAAGGCGACGCAAATCCCGAGGAATGCAGCGTACATATGAGTACGTGAAATTCCGGGGGATGCAGCGCAACGCAGATATTGGACTTTTTACGAAGCCATCTTGATTGATTCCGGAAAAACAGGGGGACCCGGGGAGCTTGCCCGGCGGCGGGATCCGTGATAACGTGCAATTGTTTCTGGTGCCGGAGAATCCTGCAGCAGAGGCGGTCACGGGTTTTGCAATCGGAATCAAAGTCCGGAAGAAAGGGGGAGAAATGGATCTGCAGCAAGTACAGCAGGCCATGGAGAAGCATCTGAGGCCGCAGAGCTTTCCGGTCGCCGTCCGGCTCATCGCCCCGGATGAAGAAAGCGCTTTTGCGGCAAAGCAGCCCCGAAAGGATCTGGGGATAAAGGTGCCGGTATGCCAGGCGGTTACAATGGCACGGCGTTACGGCTGGTCGCTTGCCATGAGCCAGCAAGACATGCTCTGTGCCCAGTTGTCCAGGCTGGCCCAGAGCGCCGTCCATGCAAGCGGGGAGCCCGTGGCCTCCGATAATTACGGAGGCTTTGCCTGCGGCGCGGAAATTACCGTACCCGTCTCCAGCCAGCAGTGCCGGCTGGTAATTGCCGGCGGCGGCGACAGAGCCCTTGCACAGGTTCAGGATCATGAAGGGGCTTTTGCCATTCCTGCGAACCGACTGGAAATGATTGTGGATGGGCTGGAGAAAACGCACAAAGCCGGCCTGCGGTATCCCTCAACCCCGTTCCTTGCCTATCAGGGCCGGTTCCCGCCGCAGTTTGCGGAGTTAATGGAATTTCTGGAAAGTGGAGAGGACAAATGAAGCACTTCTCTGCATTATCCCTGCTTCTGGTTCTGCTGGCGGCTATGCCGCTTCATGCCCGGGAAACGGTCTCATCAAAGGTTTCAGCGGTTACCCTTTATGCAGACCAGGCCTTTGTCGAGCGCGAGGCGGAACTTGAGGTGGGGGCCGGACTCCATGAGATCCGCCTGCCCCTCGAGGCCTTCTCGATCGATGCGCAGTCTGTCTCAGCCAAAGTCTTTGGTGAGGGTACGTTTGTCAGTGTGCAGGTCATAAGGTTCCCCCTGCCTGAGCCTCCCCAGAAACAGATCCGCGAACTGGAGGAAGAAATCGAAAAGCTGCAGCAGCAGAAGCGGGAGCTCCTGGATCGCAAGGAAGCCGCATCCCGCCAGGAAGCATTCCTGGATTCCGTTGCGGAATTCGCGGATTCCCAGATACCGAAAGAGCTCGCAACACAGATGCTGGATCCGCAGGAGGTGGGAGCTACCTTTCAGATGCTGGGCGAGCGCTTTGGCGAGGTGTTCCGGAAGAAAACCCAAATTTCGCAGCAGATCTCTAAGACCAATGAGGAAATCCGTCTGGCAAGGCGCAGGCTGGACAACCTCAGGCAGCCCGGCGAGAGCGAGCAGAAAGCCATCGAAGTGGTGTTCGATTCTGCAAAAACCCAGCAGATCCGCATTGCTGCCGATTATGTAGTCCAAAATGCATCCTGGTCGCCCTTCTACCGCGCGGTGGTGGAAAAAGATACGGCTGGTATGGAGCTTGTAATGAACGCCCGGATTCGGCAGACGACAGGTGAAGATTGGTCGGATGTACGTCTTTCGATATCCAACGCGGTGCCGCTCAAGGGGGTGCATCTGCCTTCGCTTCGCCCCTGGTGGATAGATCTGCCGCGGCAGCGCGGGGGTAAAAAGGCCTCAGACAGTTCTGTCAGAAGGGAGGCCGCCAGGCAGCTTGCCTCAATGCCGAAGGAAAAAGCCGTCCATGAAGCGGCGGACCATGCCGCAGCCGAAAAAAGAAAGTCTGCTATTGCCTTTGAGTACGAGTTTTCCCGTCCGGTTTCGGTCGCCTCCCGCAAGAAGGATACCCTGCTGCCGGTTTACAGCAAAGCTCTGGAAGGGGAATTTTACTATTATTGCGTGCCGCGGATCAACAGACGGGCCTATTTTGTGTGCGCGGCACAGCCGGACCAGGAGATGCTTGCCGGGCCCGTGCATGTATATTTTGCAGGCCATTATACCGGAAAGACCTTCTTTGATCCGGAATCCGGCGGCAAAAAGTTCCGCTTCGCCCTGGGAGCCGACAGAGGTGTGCGGGTGAAGCGGGAAAAAGTAGCCGATCATGTAAAGGAGACTTATTTCGGAAAATTTGAAAGGGACATGGTGATAAGGAAGCTTGGCTACAGGATTTCGGTAGAAAACAGAAAGGATGAGGCGATTCGGATTCGGGTGCTGGATCAGGTTCCCGTGGCAAAAACCGATAAGATCGAGGTAGATGACCTCTCCTTTGATCCGGCTCCTGCAGAGAAATCATATAAGGACCGCCCGGGTGTTATGATGTGGGAAATGGAAATCGGCTCGCGGCAGTCCAAAACCGTTGATATGGAATTTACGGTAGCTTATCCCAAGGACAGGCCGCCGGCAGGTATGTAAAAGGCGGCCCTGCACGCCTGCCGCAGAAGTTCTGCAGGACCGCCTTGGGCCGAACCTCTATTGCTGCCGGCAAGGGTTAGGGTCCCCAGCCCACGGGCACTTCCAAATCCGCTTCCTCTTTTTTGGAAACCCGGCTGCCGGGTTTGCCAACAATCTGTACGGTGCTGGCCTGCGGCCCTTTCTCACCCTCGGTCTGGACAATAGCTACCCCTGTACCGATTTGCAGGCGGTCAAAGTCCTCATGAATGACACTGTTCCTGTGAAAATAGACCTCCTGTCCGTCTACGGTCTTGATGAATCCATAGCCTTCCTCCGGAAACAGCCGGACAACGATGCCGGCCTCTTTTGCATCCCCGGCGGGCTCCTGGGTTTTGGCATGATTTTCCTGCTTGCCCTTTATCTTTTTGACCTGGCGTTCCATGGAGTGGAAGGCATCGTTTATCACCTTGTGAAGATCCTCGTGCATTCTGCCCTGTCCGGACTCCCGGCGTGTGACCAGCTCCTTGCCGGGCGGAACACGAAGGTCGATGCGCACCCGGTACTTGTTGCCGCTTTTTTGGTATTCCTGGGGCTGTTCCACAGAGACGCGGCAGCCGATGATGCTGTCATGCAGGCGTTCCAGCTTGGCGGCTTTTTCCCGGATCAGTGTTTCAATGGCTTCGCTTTTGGAAACATTGCGATAGGTAATTTCCAAGGGCTTTCTCATGGTCCCACCTTTCTGGAGTTAATGCGGTTTCCGGAATCTGCCTTGTAGTAAAGGCCTATCACTACTTTAACCTAAATTGAGCGATTTTCAAGTTTGCCGCAGATACAAGGTTTAATTATGTTTATGGCCCGGGTCAATATCTGCAGCGATAAGGTCTGCGGCGGCATAGCCCCCATACACCCGGCGTTTTCTTCCGGGAACATGCCGCGCTCGCTGCCCTGGAAAAATTCTTGACAAGAATGTTGTATTTTAATAAAAATTAAAAAATAGGTTTATGGCAGCAAGGCCTTTCAATATGAAGCCTGGATAGAGATTTCTTGCCGCTCCCCTGCAGATAGGGCCTTTCCCAAATACTACACCCCTTTTTTGCAAAACGATAAACAAAAGATGCCCCAATTGCCTACCATCCCGCCTCAGAAGAAAAGGAGATTGCCATGCCCCGTTTTTCTTTTTTCCTTTTTTTATGCTGCCTTTTCTCAAGTTTTGTTTTATCCCCACTTGTCTGGGCCGGCCCTGTAAAGCTTAACCCGGAGTTGGTCTCCGGCGGGGATGTTATGTCGCGTTTCGTCCTAGCCTCTGACAGCAGTCGGGTTGTTTATTTGGCTGACCAGGAGACGGATGGGCTTGTCGAGCTGTTTAGTGTTCCCATAGACGGAGGCAGGGCGGTAAAGCTCAATTCCGAACTCGTGCCGGGCGGTGTTGTCGGTCAGCTATTTCGGTTAAGCTCTGACAGCAGCAGGGTTGTATACCGTGCCGTGCAGGATACGGCCGGGGTGTATGAGCTTTACAGCGTTCCGACAGGCGGGGGCGAGGCAGTAAAGCTTAATTCCCCGCTGGCCTCAGGAGGTAATGTCTGGGAGCATGAGATCAGCCCG
Source organism: Desulfosalsimonadaceae bacterium (assembly GCA_046482325.1). Taxonomy (GTDB): domain Bacteria; phylum Desulfobacterota; class Desulfobacteria; order Desulfobacterales; family Desulfosalsimonadaceae; genus M55B175. Next base: position 50 of record JAWOFF010000082.1, on the reverse strand, counting down.
GACAGCAGTCGCGTGGTCTATAGGGCTGACCAGGAAACGCAAAGCGTGTA
>JAWOFF010000042.1:0-26787 GCA_046482325.1 Desulfosalsimonadaceae bacterium | reverse complement strand
TCTTTTAGCCGCAACCTTTCCGGCCGGAAAGGTTGCGGCTAAAAGATCCCAGGCATCGGCCTGCGGCTCAAGGTCGCAGCAGATGTTGGAGACCATATGCATGACATGGGAGTAGCGCTCAACAAACATGAGATCCGTTACCTGCACGGTTCCGGTCTGCGCAACCCGGCCCAGGTCGTTTCTGCCCAGATCCACCAGCATAAGGTGCTCGGCCCGCTCCTTTTCATCGCTTAAAAGTTCGTCTGCAAGCATCCGGTCCTCCTGTTCATTTTTGCCGCGCGGCTTGGTCCCTGCAATGGGGCGGAGGGTGGCCACATCGTTTTCCAGCCGGACCAGGGTCTCCGGCGAGGAGCCCACAAGGGTTGTATCGTCGAGTTTGAGGAAAAAAAGATAGGGCGAGGGATTGATATAGCGCTGGGCCCGGTAGAGGGAGATCAGGTCTGTCGGGGCGTCTGCGACAAAAGGCTGGGAAATCACCGTCTGAATCACCTCTCCGGCTGTTATGCAGGAGATGATTTTTTCCACCTGGCGCCGGAAGTCGGCGGCTTCGCAGGTCGGGCGCAGCACGGGCCGGGACGGTGCTGCGGCCGGTTTTTTTTCGGCAAGCGGCTGTTCAATTTTTTGGTGCAGCCGGTTTATGCGCTCAAGGGCGTGTTCGAAAGCGCCGTCTTCATCCGCTTCGTCTGAGGCAAAGGAGATGACAATAATCTGCAGGGTGTTTTTGATATTGTCGAAGATCAGCACTTCATCCGGCATGATGAAATGGGCCAGCGGCTGCTCCGGGTGCAGGTTATTGGGGATGGCCTCGAAAAAGGAGACCGCCTCATAGCAGATATATCCCACCAGTCCGCCCCAGAACCTGGGCAGCCCGGCAATATCGGCGGGCCGGCACTGGCTGATAAATTCCCGCAGAATGGCAAAGGGATTGTTGTTATGCGGGATTTCCTTCTTGTGGCCGTTTTTGAGGATTGTCACAACGTCGGGGAACACCTTGACATGGGTGCGCGCCGAGGTGCTTAAAAAACTGTAGCGTCCCCAGCGCTCGCCGCCTTCCACGCTCTCGAGCAGAATGCCCGGGGCGTTTTCTTTGTAAATTTTCTCCAGCACCGATACCGGAGTATCCCGGTCGGCCAGGATTTCCCGGCAGACCGGCACCACGTTGCAGTTTTGCCGTAGCTTTTTGAATGCTTCTTTATCCGGAAACTGCTGCAACTGCATTCCCTGCTCCTTTGCTTCGTCTCATTGAATGGTTTGCCTGCACCCCGCAAAAAAAAGCCGCGGGAAGCTCCCACGGCTTTTTCAGCAATAAAAAAAACCGTGGGCCTGACCCGCCCACGGTTTTTGTATTTTCTGTCTTTTTAGAGTCTTATATCATAACCTCAGACAGCCGCCGGCGGGTCGCTTGCTACGGGCCCACCACCACCAGCAGCTGTTAAAGCCGGTGACGCCTGTTTCAGGTGCGGCTGTTGTATGATTGGATGCGTGCATTGCCTGATCGCCTTTTTATCTATTGCCTTTGTTTTTGAGATGTAATGAAGCCTGCAGGCTTTGTCAAGCAGTTTTTTGTCCGATATAGATTCCGTTTTCTGCGGCCGACTGCTGCATGGGATTCTCAAACGCTATCACCCGGCCTTCTGCCCGGTTGAAGACGCCGGCCAGGATCTGCAGAAAATTTTTGTCCGGCGGGTCGTTGGACCAGAGGGCGAATATGCCGCCGGGCTGCAGAAAGCTTTTGAGCTGCTGCAGCCCGGCCCTGGTGTAGAAGCGGCCATGGCTGGTGTGCAGCAGGTAGTCCGGAGTGTGGTCGATATCCAGCAGAATCCCGTCAAAACGAACGCCCGGGCTTTGGGGATCAAAGCCCCCGGAGCGGGCAAGGGCGAAAAAATCGCCGTGGTGGAAAACGCAGCGGCTGTCGCCGGTTAATACATCGCTGTTTGGCACAAGTCCCTCAAAGCACTCAAGCGCAGCCTCCCGGGGTTTGTGCCATCTGCGGTTTTTTCTGCAGCAGGATCACGGTATCCGGGATAAATTCCACATTTGCGTCAAACGTTGCTGCCAGCCACAAAAAGGTCTGCCGGGAAAAAAAACTGATATGGGTCGGATCCCTTTTGTAGTGCCAGTTGGCAAACGCCTCCCGGTTTTGTACAAGTTTTGTCATAACCCCGAGTATCCCCCCGTCCCGGAGCACGGAGAACAGCCTGGAGAGTTCCTGATCGGGGCGGGACAAATGCTCCAGCACCTCGGCTGCCATGATAAAGTCGTATACCCGGTTGAAGGCCTGCTGATCCGGGGCGTAGAACTTGTCGTAGAGATTCACGGAAAAACCGGCTTCGCAAAACATTGCGGCAAGTGCAGGGCCCGGCCCGCAGCCGAAGTCCAGGCCTTGTGCGCCCTCCGGCAGACGGGCACGCAGGGGGTCGAAGAGCCTTCGCAGGAATTTTCTGTATCCCGGGTCCCGGGGGTCGTTGTTGTGGGTGTTATAGCGGGCTTTTTCCTGCTGCGTGGAAAGATGCCAGGCTTTGGGCACAAATACCAGGGAGCAGCACGGGCAGAGACGGTAGATCCGGAACTTGTCCGCATCGTAGAATTGTGTGTCTGCGGTTCGGCACAGCGGGCAGGAGGATATTGTATCGTAAAAAGTCATTTAAACTCTCAGCTTAGCTTATATCATGGGGAGAATAGATCGATTCTCTTTTGGAGGTCAAGGAACTTGATTCAGCTTTGAATCTAATCTTGATAAAACAGATGAAAAGTGTTTATTTTAATAAAAGCAGATCCTCGCCAAAAACCCGGTTGCTGGTTTTTCCGTAAATCCTGATCCATAAGGAGACAAGTATGGCCAATTTAATCGTTGACGGTTTTCCTGCCACGTCGGGCGACGACTATCAGCTAAACACCATTACGCTTCTGCGCCACGCGGCCAGGACTTTCCCGGAGCAGGAAGTAGCCTCGAAGCGGATTGACGGAAGCATCTACAGATCTGATTACGCAAAGACCTACGAGCGGGTCAGGCAGATGGGCAACGCCCTGACGAATCTGGGTGTCAGGCCGGGCGACCGGGTGGGGGTGATGGAATGGAATACCCACCGTTTTTTCGAGCTGTATTTCGCGATCTCGGGCCTGGGCGCCGTGCTTTTGCAGTTAAACCCCAGAATTTCCGCCGATCATCTCACCCATGTCATAAGTCACAGCCAGGCCAGATATATCTGCATTGCCGAAACCATGGCCCCTGTTATTGAAAATGTCGCCCCGGGCCTGGAAAGTGTGGAGGGCTATATTTTTCTCACGGATTCGGCCATCGACGACGTCCAGTCAAAGCTTGCGCCGAAGTACGGCTATGAGGAACTGCTTCAGTCCGCATCTGCGGATCTGCAGTGGCCCGTGATAAACGAGCGCTCGGCCTGCAGCGCCTGCTACACCACGGGCACAACAGGAATGCCCAAGGGGGTTTATTACTCGCACCGCAACATTTATCTGCATACCCTGCAGTTCGCTCATATAGGACAGATCAGCATGTATGACGTGGTCATGCAGATTGTTCCCATGTTTCATGCCCAGGGTTGGGGGGTTTTTTTCATTGCTCCCATGACAGGCGCCAAGCTTGTGCTTCCCGGGCGCTATAGCCTGGATGACCCCGGCGGCCTGGTGGATCTGATGGTTTCGGAGAACGTGACGATTTCCTGCGGCGCTCCGGCTATTTTCATGCCCATGCTCCAGTATATACAGAAAATGCCGGAGAAGCCGGATTTGAGCGGTCTGCGCATGTTCTCCGGCGCCACGGAGCCGCCGCTTTCCATGATGAAGGGCTACTGGGATCTGGGCAAGGCCCAGGTCATCCATGCCTACGGGGCCACGGAGACCACGCCCCTGGTTACCTTCAATGCCCTCAAGCCTTCCCTCAAACATCTGCCGGAGCATCAGCAGTGGGAGCTCAGGAAGAAACAGGGCCTTCCCGTAACCGGAATTGATGTCAAGATCGCGGATCCTGAGGGCAATGCCCTTGCCCATGACGGCAAAAGCGTTGGCGAGCTCATGATCAGGGGGCCGTGGATCACAACCGGCTATTACAGCGACGCCCGCAGCGAGGAAGCCTTCCGGGACGGGTACTGGAAAAGCGGGGATGCCGCAACCATCGATGAAGACGGTTATATCAAGATTACCGACCGGATAAAGGATGTTATCAAAAGCGGGGGCGAGTGGATCTCCTCTATCGACCTGGAAAACACCCTCATGGGCCATCTGATGATACTGGAGGCCGCTGTTGTGGGGATCGCCCATCCCAAATGGGAGGAGCGGCCGCTGGCCCTTGCCGTGTTGACCGAGCAGGGCAGGCAGCAGCTAAGCAGGGACGACGTCTACGCCTTTTTGAAGGAATCATTCGCCAGGTGGCAGCTTCCCGACGAGATCCTGTTCGTGGAGGAAATCCCGAAAACCAGCGTGGGCAAGTTCTCCAAAAAGCAGATCCGGGAGAAGTACAAGGACTACTACATGCAGGGCAAGTAACGGCTTCTCTCTCAGTCGACTGTCGTAAAGCCGTATCTGCAGAAAACGTCCCGCGCCGGCGGGCTTTTGATAAAGTCCAGAAATTCCCGGGCGTTTTCCGGGTTTCTGCCGGTCTTGACCGGGGTGATGTAGTATTTGACCGCATCCCTCTGGTCCAGTGCCTCTGCTACCGGCACGCCTTCCACCGCAAGTCCGGCCTGCTCCGCCGCAACCACCTCGGTGTGCCAGACAGGGCCCGCATCCGCCTCTTTGTTGACCAGGCGCTGCGGGGTCTGGCGGTGGTGTACTGTTGTCAGAAGCGTTGTGCCGGCTGCCCGTTTTTTTTCCATGATAGCATCCACAAGCCAGCTTCCGCCGGCCTGCTCGTACATCCGGATCGTGTGGGCGGCGATGTGCTCGTATTCCGGGTTTGGCTGGCTTACCACGAGCTCGTCGCGGCCCAGGTCAGTGACCGCGGAAACGGCCTGCGGATTGCCCCGGGCTACCATCAGTGCCAGCCGGTTGCGCAGGTAGACGAAGCAGTCCGCGGGGTCGGCGAATTCTTCGGCGGTAAGCCTGTCCATGGCCTCGCCGGACACGCTGGAGTAGACATCCGGCTGGAAGACGTGGGTTCTGCCCTGAAAGACGGCTCCGCCGGCCAGTATCTGCGAGAGCTCCAGGCCTGGCGGCAGCGTTTCGTAGGCGATCGGCCGGATGCGGGGCCGGTTTTCCCGGAATTTACGGATCAGCTCGGGCATGAGCATGAACTGGTTGCCGGCCATAAAAAGAACGAGTGCCGCCTCGCCGGATTTCTTCAGGTTGTGCAGATCATCGCCTCGCTCGGCCGGAATGATTGGATAATCCATTGCTGTCTCCCTTCAGGCGCGCGCGCGGGCTGCCCGCGCCTTTATCGTTCAAGCGTGTGGTCTATGGAGCCGTCAGGAAGCATCGTATCCGGGTGGGGCTTTCCTGCTTCCTCCATCTGGTAGCGCACGCAGGACTGCCAGTCCCCCTTGCAGTAAAGTTCGATCCAGGACGGGTCCAGCTTGTTCGCCCGGTAAAACCGTCTCATGGGACATAGCCGAAACCACTTGCAGTTGGTCAGCAGAACCGGGATCCTGCGGAAGTTCCGGAGAAGATCCGCCTTGAGTGCCGGGTTATGCAGTGCGGCAGCCGGGTGATAAACCGGAAACAGCTTTTTCTGCCCGCTCCAGAAAAGCCTGCCGCAAACCCCGGAAAATTTCCCGTCCGCAGGGGGGTCAAGCCCGTCCTGCAAAAAAAGCCGGGAGGCTGCCAGGAAGCCAAGGGGCACAAGAATCCCGGGATTAACAGCCTCGATTTCTTTTTCCAGGTACGGCAGACATGCCTCCACCTCGTCCCGGGCTGGCGGCCGGTTTCCGGGGGGCGTGCATTTGACGAGGTTTGTCATGTACAGATCGCTCCTTGTGATGCCGGCCGCATCCAGCAGCTCATCCAGCACTCTTCCGGCGGCCCCGGTAAACATCCGGCCCTGCCGGTCTTCATTTTCTCCCGGTGCCTGGCCGATCAGCATGAGCCGGGCATCCGGGTCTCCCTCCCCGCAAACAGCGTTTGTCCGCGTCCGGGCCAGCCCGCATTTGCTGCAGTTTTTGATTTCTTCCGCGATTTGTTTCAATAGTGCACCGCAAGCCAGATCGTTGTCTGTGCCGGGTCGGTCCATTCCACCCGGTGTTTCACGCGGGCCGGGATGTTTACGTAGTCGCCCGCCTCCAGAACCACGGCATCCGTATCGGCTTCCAGCCTGAGGCCGGCGCTTCCCTGCACGATCAAAACAAACTCGTTATGTGCCTGATCGTACCAGAAGTCTTCCTGCGAGCTGTGGCCCCGGGAGACGATCCGCTCGATTTTTACATTCCCGGTTTCGCACAGCGTGTCAAAAATTTCCTCCGGCAGATTTTTGGGTATGTCTGAAAACAAGGAACCATTCACAGCTCTGCTGTCCCCCTCAGAAGGTATTATATTTTGTCCTGAACTGAGCGTTTCAAATTTTGATGGCAGCGGTAAAATTCAAGCCCCGTTGAAATCAGGGGGCCGCCGCAGAATAAATCATTTTTACGAAGCCATCGTAATTCAAATGCCGGCATATTGCAAGCCATGTCCCGCCGTGCGTCCCGGCTGCTGCAGAAGAGAGATGCCCTCTGGCCTGAGCAGAAAAAATTATTGTCACCCGCGTGGGGGCGTGTCATATATAAGGGGCTGAAACCGGAGTATTTATGCGGACAATAAAGCGGTGAAAGGACTGCAGGAGCCCGAATGATTGCCGAAATTTTATCAACCGGCGATGAAATCTGTTCCGGCGCCATTGTTGACAGCAACGGTGCCCATATTGCGGAAAAGCTGATTGAGATTGACATTGAGGTTTCCCGCCACAGCAGCGTAGGCGACGACCTGAACGCGCTTTCCGCCATTCTCGGAGAAATCGGAGCCCGAGCGGACATCGCCCTTGTTACCGGCGGCCTCGGTCCCACAAAAGACGACCTCTCGGCCGAAGCAGCCGCCCGGGCCGCCGGCACGGAGCTGGAGACAAACAAGCAGGCGCTTGACTACATCGAGGGGTTTTTTGCAAAATACGGACGCAGGGCATCCGAGTCCGATTACAAGCAGGCCCTTCTGCCCAAAGGCGCAGTCCCCATCTTCAACTCCCGGGGCACCGCGCCGGGGTTTTCGCTTCCCATCGGGAAATGCCGCTGCTACTTTTTACCCGGCGTTCCCGCTGAGATGACAGCCATGCTCGCCGGCCATGTCCTGCCCGATATACAGTCCCGGCTGCAGGCACCGGACATATACCGAAGAATCAGGACCCTCTCCGCATTCGGGCTGCCGGAGGCCCGGGTCAACGACCGGCTGGAGGCTCTGTCGGAGAGCCTGGAAAATATCCGCTATGGTCTGCTGGCCAGGTTTCCGGTGATATTTATCAAACTGATCGCTTCGGGAAGGGATCCGGAGCAGCTGGAGGAGGACCTGGACAAAGCGGTTTCCCTGGTGTGTGAGGCCCTTGACAAGTATGTGTTCTCCAGCCGCGGCCTTACCATGGAGCAGGAGGTGGCGGATTTGCTGACCGCCCGGGCCGCCACGGTGTCTGCCGCGGAAAGCTGCACCGGGGGACTTGTGGGGCATATGCTCACCAATGTGTCCGGCAGTTCGGATTATTTCCTGTTTTCAGCGGTTACCTATGCCAATGCGGCAAAAACCGCTGTTCTGGCAGTGCCCGAAAACGTGCTGGAACAATACGGTGCTGTCCATGAACAAACCGCCCGCCTGATGGCAGAGGGCGCGCGGCGGGTCTCGGGGGCGGACTATGCCGTCTCCACAAGCGGAATTGCGGGCCCCACAGGCGGCAGCGACGAAAAACCCGTGGGTACGGTATGCATCGGAATTGCCGGGCCCGGCGGCTCCAGGGCAGAGCGGTTTCATTCCCCTTTTCCGGAGCGCTCCGGCAATAAACAGATATTTGCCGTGCTTGCCCTGAATGTGCTAAGGAAAGAACTGCTGGTCTTGTAGAGTTGTTTTTCCGAAGCCATCATCAAATGATACAAAAGGATTCCGTAATATGGGCTGGTTGGGAAAAGCCGTGGGCGGCACCATAGGATTTGCCATGGGCGGTCCTCTGGGCGCGGTCGCCGGTGCGGTATTTGGACATATGTTTGACGGAGGAAGTGAAAAGCCACGGATGCTCTCCGGGCCCAGCGCGGGCTCCGAGGCGGAGCAGGCTCAGATGGCTTTTTTTGTGGCTTCCTTTTCCATGCTGGCAAAGCTGGCCCGTGCGGACGGCCAGGTGACCGAGGCTGAGATGGACTCCGTGCGCCAGTTTATGTCCGGGGATTTGCGGTTAAATCCCCAGAGCCGGCAGGCGGCGGAGCAGATATTTCAGACCGCGCTTAAAACGCCGCAGTCTTTCGAGGATTTCGCGGGGCAGTTCTATCAGCATTTTGCTTCCCAGCCCCAGCTCCTGGAGCTTATGATAGATATCCTGCTGCGGGTTTCCGTTGCAGACGGCGACCTTCACGAGGCCGAGGAGCGGCTCATACTTTCCGCGGTGCGCATTTTCCGCATGTCGGACGCGGATTACCAGAAGATCAAATCCCGGCACATAAAGGACACTGAGCGCTTCTATGCCGTGCTTGGCTTAAGCAGCAGCGACTCCGACGAGGAAATCAAGAAAAAGTACCGCCAGCTCGTGCGCGATTATCACCCGGACGCCATAGCCGGCAAGGGGCTGCCCGAGGAATTCGTGAATTTTGCCCATGAAAAGTTCCGGGAGATCCAGGAAGCATACGAGGCAATTGCCAGGGAACGGGGACTATAACGGGTACTATAAAGGAGGATAGTTGCTGGAGATAACAAGTACAGATGTTGCAGAGCTGCCTGCGGAGCTGCTGCTGATTATAGTGGCAGAGGATGAATTGCTTTACGGAGGCGCGGCTGTTCGCAGCCTGAGCGCTGCCGCAGAACCCTATAAAGAGAAAAAGGATAAGCAGCCGGTTAAAAAGGTGGTGCTGGCAGCAGACGCGGAAACAGCTGAGGCCTGCAGCCGGATTCCGGCCCGGGTGGAAGCTGTCTGCAAAGGCACGCTGCTGGCAAGAGAATGGGTGAACATACCGCCCAACGACAAGCGGCCGGACCGCTTTGCCCGATCCATTACCAAGGCCGCGGACAAGGAGGCCCTGAAAGTGACCGTCCTCGATGAGCAGGAGTTCAAGAAAAACAGGATGGGCGGCATTGTCGCCACGGGAGCGGGCAGCAAAAGCCGCTCGCGCATGGTGATACTGGACTACAGCCCGAAGAAGCCCAAAAAGACCTGCGTCCTGGTCGGAAAAGGCGTAACGTTTGACTCCGGAGGCATCAACATCAAGACCGGGCCCACCCTGGAGGACATGAAGATGGACATGGCCGGCGGGGCTTCGGTCGCGGCCGCCCTGATCGCAGCCGCCCGCCTGAAGCCTGATTTCCGGGTTGTGGGCGTTATTCCGGTGGTGGAGAATATGCCTTCCGGCGATGCGGTCCGTCCCGGCGACATCATCCGGAGCTTTGCCGGCAAAACCGTGGAAATCGGCAACACCGATGCCGAAGGCCGCCTGATCCTGATCGACGCCCTGGCCTATGCGGAAAAAATGTTTCAGCCGGATGTCATGATGGATATCGCTACTCTTACCGGCGCCTGCATAATGGCCCTTGGCGGGAACATCGCCGGGGTCTTTGCAAACGATCAAAAGCTCTCCGATGCCGTTGTTTCAGCGGGGGAGTCTGTCTGGGAGCGCTGCTGGCCCATGCCCATGCCGGAGGACTACCGCGAGCTTTTAAAGAGCGATTTCGCCGATATCCGCAATATCGGCAGCTCCCGCTGGGGCGGTGCCATCGCGGCGGCCCTGTTTCTTTCGGAATTTGTTGCAGACACCGCATGGGCGCATATAGATATTGCAGGCTCTGCTTACGCCAAAAAAGCCTCGGATTACTGCGGCGCAGGCGGCACCGGCTTCGGGGTCAGGCTTTTGATCGAGGCTATGGAAAGGCTGTAGAGAAGGGAAATGGAACTAAAATTTCAGCATGTGCTGGTTACGGGGGCTGCCGGGTTCATCGGCTTTCATCTTTGCAGGCGGCTGGCTGAGGAAGGCTACACGGTTACAGGCATAGACAACCTCACCCCCTATTATGACGTCAATTTGAAAAAAGACCGGCTGCGGCAGCTTGAGGGCTTTTCCAACTTTGGGTTCTCCCGGATTGATTTAAGCGATCTGGATGGCCTTGCCGCTCTGTTCTCCGAAGGCTCCGTGGACGTGGTGGTAAATCTCGCGGCCCAGGCGGGGGTGCGCTATTCCCTGGAAAACCCCCATGCCTACGTGGATGCCAACCTGGCCGGCTTTGTAAACCTCCTGGAGTGCTGCCGCCATAATTCGGTAAAGCACCTTGTGTTTGCCTCCTCCAGCTCCGTCTACGGCGCCAATACCAAAATGCCCTTTTCCGTCCACGATAACGTGGACCATCCGGTGTCTTTGTATGCGGCCACCAAAAAGGCAAACGAGCTGCTGGCCCATACCTACAGCCACTTATACGACCTGGCCGCAACCGGTCTGCGCTTTTTCACGGTCTACGGCCCCTGGGGCCGGCCTGACATGGCTCTGTTTCTGTTTACAGAGGCCATTTTGTCCGGCAGGCCCATCCAGGTGTTTAACCACGGCAACATGCAGCGCGATTTTACCTATATTGACGATATTATTGAAGGTGTGGTGCGGGTTATGAAAAAGCTTCCCGGGCCTGATCCGGCGTGGTCCGGAACCGCTCCGGATCCGGGCACTTCCTACGCGCGCTACCGGCTCTACAATATCGGCAACAACCACCCGGAAGCGCTTACCCGATTTATCGGCGCCCTGGAGCAGGAGTTGGGGATGACGGCGCAGAAGGAGTTTTGCGATCTGCAGCCGGGGGATGTTCCGGCCACCTGCGCAGATATTGACGACCTATACCACGCGGTGGGCTTTACGCCTACCACCCGCATTGAAGACGGCATCAAACATTTTGTTGCCTGGTACAAAAGTTATTACAAAACCCCCTAGCCGCCTTTTTTCCGGCTTTGTCCGCTACTGTACGGAGCCTTGCCAGCCATGCAGAAGTTTTTGCTGATCACGGGGCTTTTGCTTATTGCCGCCGCCCTGCTGTGGCCTTTTCTGGCAAAGCTGCCCATAGGCCGCCTGCCCGGCGATATCATCATCGACAAGCCGGGCTTTAAGGTCTGTATCCCGCTCACCACCATGATCCTGCTAAGCATCGTGCTTTCCGTGATCCTGTGGATTTTTCGCAGGTAAGCTCTCCCTGCTGTTAGTTTGTTACCCGGGCTTCCTCAACCCAGGGCAGCCCCGAGATGCCGAAGGCGAAGATGTGGGTGATCAACAGCCAGCCCACGCCCAGCACCAGGATTCCGGAGAGGTGATAGCCTGCATAGGGACTTGCAAACTCCTGCATCAGGCTGTTTATGAGCGCGATGCCGAGAACCACCGGTGTGATGAACTTTATGCAGTATTTCCAGAGCTGGAGCACGACGTATTTGAAGATGCGGTGCCGGGTGCCGGACAGGCCCAGCCTGGAGACGATGTGCATCTTGAGCTGCTCTGTCCGGTAGATCCAGCCCACGATAAAGGCCTCTACAATCCCTACCGTTACCAGTCCGTAGTGGTTTAAGAAGTGGTCCACGATGTCGAGCCAGTAGAGGCCGGCGTGGGAGGAGAACATGATGGAGCCCGCAAAGCCGATCAGGCATATGGTGGATACAACTTTTTTCCTGGCGATTGCGAACTTGTCAATAATGGCAGAGGAGAAGGCTTCGATAATGGAGATCGAGGAGGAGATCCCCGCGAGGGTAAGCAGGAAGAAAAACAGCAGGCCGAAGATTTCGCCGAAGGGCAGAAGGGAGATGGCCTTGGGATAGGCCACGAAAGCCAGACCGATCCCGCTGGTTACGGCTTCCGTGATGGGAATGCCCTGTTTTGCCGCCATGTATCCCAGGATGCCGAAAACCCCCAGGCCGGCAAACATTTCATAGAAGCTGTTGGAGAAGGCCACGATAATGCTGTTTTTGAAGATATTGGCATTTTCCGGCAGGTAGGAGGCATAGGCGATCATGATGCCAAAGCCCAGCGAGAGGGAGAAAAAGATCTGCCCGTAAGCGGCGATCCAGACATCCAGGCTCATGATCCGCGAGAAATCGGGCGTCAGATACATGGATATGCCTTCTCCCGCCCCTTTGAGGAAAAGTGACCAGACGATGATTATGAATGTGATCAGAAACAGAACCGGCATCATCAGCTTTACCGCCCGCTCAATCCCGTTTTCAATTCCCTGAAAGGTAATGAACCAGTTGATCAGCCAGATAAAAGCAACAGCCAGGCCAATGGGCAGGTTGATGCCTTTTAGATCCCATACGCCGCCGGATTTCTGGAGAAAGGTGTTGAAAAAGAAGTCGTTCGGGTCGGCCCCCCAGGCCTGGGTAAAGGAGAAGCAGAAAAAGTTCAGGCACCAGCCGATGACCACGACATAGTAGATCACGATGCCGAACATCACGAAGGTGACCGACCACCAGCCCAGCCACTCCCACTTGGTGTCGATTTTGGCAAAGGCCTTGGGCGAGGATGCGTTTTTTTTATGCCCAAGGGCGAATTCAAGCATCAGAATGGGGATTCCTGCTGTCAGAAGGGCTATGATATAGGGGAATAAAAAGGCGCCGCCGCCGTTTTCATAGGCCATGTAAGGAAATCGCCAGATGTTTCCCAGGCCGACGGCGGAGCCGATGGCTGCAAACAGGAAACCGAAGTTGGTTTTCCACTGGGGCCGCTCCATCTCTGTTGCCATACCGCCTCCAAAAAATCAGGTTCACAGATCCTTGCTCGCGCCGTATCCGGGCGCAGGCGCTCTCCGGCAAGGGGCAGGCGCTGCCCGGGCCGGTATCCGCCCGCCGCCAATGGTTTTCATAGCGGAAAAAGCGTTTGATTTCAATCAGAATTCCGCTTTGTGCGCTCCAGGGCGGGATCCATGGGGCGGCCGGCTTTTCCGTCCTCGTAGCACTTTCTGGCATACCAGTTGACCTGACGGTATATGCCGCGTACGATGGCCACTTCTTTTGCCCGCAGCGGCAGGCGTGAGAAGAACTGGCGGAGTCTGCCGATCCAGTAGTCCGGGTTGTCGGGCTTGATATAGTCGATACGCAGCAAAAGGTCCTTCATCTGAGCATACATTCCGTCGAGTTCGTCGCGGGTGGCAAGCCGGGGGACAAAGGGTTGCTTGTCCGGAAGGGTGGCCTTGAACAGTTCATGGCAGATCAGCATCACGGACTGGGCCAGGTTAACCGAGGAGAAATTTGCTGTGGGTATGGTAACCAGACTGTGGCAGAGGCGCAGATCCTCGTTTGTAAGCCCGCGGTCCTCGGGGCCGAAGACGATGGCGGCGCGGTTGTTTCCCGAAACGGGGATAAGCGTCTCTGCAAGCTCTTCCGGCCGCCTGGCCGGGGGGCGCTGCCCTCCCAGGCGGGCGCTTGTGCCGGCCACGTAGTGAAATCCGGATACCGCTTCGGCCAGGTTTTCGCGGACCTCCGCTTCCAGGACCACGTCTTTTGCCGCATGCGTTGCCAGGGTAAGTATCCTGTCCATGGCATAGTTTTCCGGCGCGGTCACCACCAGCCGGTGGATGCCCATGTTAAGCATGGCGCGGGCAGCGGAGCCGATGTTTTCCGGATAGCGGGGCTTGTGCAGAACGATTGCGATGTTGTCAAGATTGATCTTCGCCGCCATTGGCCTCTCTGTCGGCTTCGTTTGTTTCCGGACTCTGCTGCCGGCCGTAGGCTTCCAGGGCTGTCGCTGCAGCACGGTCGAGTTCCTCCGTTTCTACGACCCGTGTGCCGACGCCTGCGTTTGCAAATACGTATCCCGGCCCCTTGTGCTTGATGTCGTGGTTTACGATCAGCTCGTCAATTTGGTGTTCGCTTACCAGCCATTCAGCTACCTGGATGCCCTTGCCGTGAGCCTGGTCGATATAAGGGTTTTTTTCAAAGCTTTTTTCCCGGACCTGCCGGTTATTGCGGTCAATGGTAAAGATGGCGAAATAGGGGGCTTCTCCGAAATGGGCGCTGATGGTGTTTCCCCTGTCCGCCATGGGTACGGCAATGAGGCGGTAGCGGGAGGTTTCCGGCTCATAATGTATCATGATCCGCCCAACGTGTGGCACCCGCTCATGGATGGTCTGTTCAATGCGCTTGCTTATGCTGTGGGCTTTTTTCAGGTCCTCGGTGCGCAGGACGATGGATGTCTGGATGAAACGGAACCTCCCCGAGCTGCGGCCGACCAGGCTTTTGATATCTATTACCGCGGGTTCTTCTGAGATCACCTCCCGCACCGTTTCCAGGGTTTCGGCGTCCACGGAGGCATCCAGCAGCACCCGCATGCCGTCCGAGAGCAGCCGCCAGCCGGCAATCGCGATAAACACCAGAACGATGCAGGCTGCTATTTGGTCGATGCCGATGCCGAAGATGTGAAAGGAAATGTTTAAGTAGTTTAGCAGCACGGAGAGAAAGACCACCAGCGAGGACAATACATCCGCCTGACGGTGGTGGCCTTCTGCAATCAGGGTGGGAGATTCGGTCCTGCGGCCCAGGTGCAGCGCATACTGGCCGAACAGGAAAGTCGCAAGCGTTGCCAGGGCCATCAGAACAACGATCCAGGGCGATATGTCCGGCGGCACCGGGCCCTGCCCCGTAAATATCCGGCGTGCGATTTCATAGCCTGCAAACAGGATGAAAAAGGCTATGCCTATGGAAATTACGTTTTCAATTTTATACAGGCCCAGGGGAAAATTTTTAAACTGTTTGGTGGAGAGTTTGACTCCCAGGTATACGGCCATAGAAGCAAAGGCGTCGGTTAAGGAATCAATCGCGCCGGCGGTTACTGCAAGGCTCCCGGAAATTTCTGCCAGGCCTGCCTTAAGCGCGGCAAGCGCAAGGTTTAACAAGAAGGCATAGAAGACCACCCGCTGAATCTGGCGGGTTTCTTTGTCCAGGGCAGGGGTGGCTGCGTAGGAATGGGTTTTCATCAGGTTTCCGTGTTCTGCTCTTCAGGAGCAAAAGCCCCGGCATCCGGTTCCCGGCCGTTTTGCTCGATGATTTTTTCGACCTCGCTTCTGTTGAGGGTTTCTTTTTCCAGAAGCGCCCGGGCCAGGGCGTCAAGCGTTGTTTTATATGTGCCTAAAGTGTCCAGAGTCTTCTGTTCACATTCGCTTATAATCCTGCGGACCTCCTCGTCAATGATTTTCGCAGTCTCCTCGCTGAAGTCTTTCTGCGAGGCAAGCTCCCTTCCCAGGAAAGGATGAGAGCTGCCGTACTGGAAGGCAACCGGCCCCACCTTATCGCTCATGCCCCAGTGGGTAACCATGCGCTTGGCAATCTGGGTGGCCTTCTGCAGATCGTCTCCGGCGCCGGTGCTCGTTTCCGCAAACTGCACCTGCTCCGCGCCCCGGCCGCCCAGCATTACGGTAATCCGGTCCAGGAGGTAGCGGCGGGTCAGGTTGAAGCGGTCTTCCTCGGGGATCTGCTCGGTAGCGCCAAGAGCGCGGCCGCGGGGAATGATGGTGACCTTCTCCAGCGGGTCCGCACCGGGCAAGAGCTTGGCCATAAGGGCGTGGCCGGATTCGTGATAGGCAATGACCTCTTTTTCCTCCTCGTTTATCATTTCCTCGCGCTCAATGCCCATGAGGATTTTGTCCCTGGCCATATCAAAGTCTTCGGCCTCCACCTTGTCCTTTCCCTGGCGCGCGGCCAGAAGCGCAGCCTCGTTGACCAGGTTTTCAAGATCCGCCCCGGAGAAGCCCACGGTGCGGTTGGCCACCGTCTCCAGGCCTACGTCATCGCCTGCGGCCACGTTTCGGGTGTGGACCTTGAGAATGGCTATGCGGGCATTTTTCTGGGGCAGCTCCAGCGATACCTGGCGGTCGAAGCGGCCGGGGCGGGTAAGGGCCGGATCAAGCACGTCCGGCCGGTTTGTGGCCGCCATGACCACCACCGATTCCTGGGGTGAAAAACCGTCCATTTCGTTTAAGATCTGGTTGAGCGTCTGTTCCCGCTCGTCATGGCCGCCGCCGACGCCTGTGCCGCGCACACGGCCGATGGAGTCGATTTCATCGATAAATATAATGGCCGGCGAATCCTTTTTGGCCTTGTCAAACATGTCCCGCACCCTGGAGGCGCCGACGCCAACGAACATTTCGATGAATTCGGAGCCGCTGATGGAGAAAAAGGGAGCATCCGCCTCTCCCGCAACAGCCCGGGCCATGAGGGTTTTGCCTGTGCCCGGCGGGCCTACCAGAAGAACGCCCTTGGGGAGTTTTCCGCCCAGTGAGCGGTACTTGTCCGGATCCTTTAAAAAGCCGATGATTTCCTGGAGCTCCTTTTTGGTGTTGTCCAGGCCGGCCACGTCGTCGAACTGTATGTCGCTGACCGATTTTTCATACTGTTTGGCCTTGGATTTGCCGAAGCCGAAGACGCCGCCTCCGCCTCCGGGGCCGCCCATGCGGTCCTGGAATTTTTTGGAGAAGTAAAAAAACGCGCTGATGATAATGACCCAGGGCAGAATGGCGATCAGGAGGTTGACAAACCAGGACTGCTTGGTGGATTTGACGTTGATGGTAACGTCATGCTTTTCCAGCAGGTTCATAAGGTTCGGGTCGGAGACGTCCGGGACCACTGTTTGAAACTTGTTGGCCGCCGCCGCCGCAGAGCCGTCATTGGAGGCCCGGCCGGAGCGGCTTTTGAGTTTGCCCTTCACGTGGCGGCCCTGGAGGGTGACCTCGGCCACCTCATCCTGACGCACCTTGTGTTTGAACTGGCTGTAGGCTATGGTGGAGGTCTGGGGCGCAAGCAGGGTCTGACTGACAAACAGGACAGCCATCAGAAGAACGCCGAACCAGAGAAGGCGGACCCAGCTGTCCTGCGGATTCTGCCGGGGCCCGGAAGGCTGCGGCCCCTGCTGCTGTTGATCGCTCATATGCGAAAGCTCCTTTTTGGCTACTTTAGGCCTGAACTGTGATGCTCTCGTAAAAAATCCAAGCCCCGCTCAGGATCAGAGGTCGACGCAAATCCCGGGGAATGCAGCGCAACGCAGATATCGGACTTTTTACTAAGTCATCAACTGTAACTTATAACAATAATTCAGTTTGGCGGAATCCTCAAACAATTTTTGGGGCCCGGCCCGGAAAGCTTTAGTCACTAAAAGCAGTTTTAAGCCGGCCCGAACCAGTTCCTGGTAAATTTGGTGAAGGTCTCGCACAAAGGCGAGGGGCTGCGGTTTTTGTGAAGCGTGAGGTAGAAGCGGCGGGAGAGATCCAGGCCCCTGACGGTAAGGGCCTTCAGCTCCCCGGTTTGCAGTTCGCCTGCCACGGCGATGGGTGAGAGGATGGAGACCCCCACGTGGTTTTTGATTCCCTGGATCACGGCGGCCGTGCTCCCGAATTCCGCCACCACAGAGAGCGCCCGGGGGGATCTGCCGATGGCGGCCAGGCTTTTCTGCAGGGATTTGCGGGTTCCTGAACCGGATTCCCGCAGGATAAAGGGTGTTTTAAAGAGCTCTTCCGGCTCCAGCTCGCTTTTTGTCGCCAAAGCGTGATCTCCGGCCACGATAAGCCGCATCTCGTCGTTTATGAGGGTGGTCTGGGAGATCCGGCGGTGATCGGTCTCGGCGCCCACGATGCCCAGTTCCAGGCGATAGTCAAGGATGTCATTTATGATCTGCTCGGTGTCTCCGCTGTGCAGGGCGATGCGCACATCGCGGTATTCTGCGAGAAATCCGCCGATCACTTCCGGCAGGATGTAGCCCGCCGGAATGGTGCTGCCCCCGATGGACATACGGCCGGATATATTGCCCAGAAACTGCGCCATCCCGGATTCGGTTTCTTCATAGAGGCTTAAAAGCCTTTTGCTGTAATTATACAGCACCTCGCCGGCCCGGGTGGGCACGGTGGCCCTGCCGATTCTATCGAGCAGCCGGCAGTTGTAATGCTCTTCCAGGTCTTTTATATGGGTGCTCACCGTGGGCTGGGTGAGGTTGATGGCTTTGGCAGCGCTGGAGAAGCCGCGGGTGTCGACAACGCTTTTAAATATGGTGAGATGCCACAGATCCATAATGCCTCCTGTCCTGCGCCGGGATCAATTTTTTCGATGGGAAATGCCGCTCACATCGAAAATAACAATTTGAATGATCAGTGTAAAAAATATAGGCTTTTCCATTTCAAACCACAACCTTTTAATGGATGTGGAAAAGGGATTAAGGGACTGAGGGACTGAGGGACCTTGCACCTTGAAGCTTTTGAGAGATCCGGAGGAGGATATGACGGAAATTGATGCAAGGGGAAAAGCCTGCCCTGCGCCGGTTTTAATGACGCGGGACGCTATATTGGATAAGCCCGGGGAGACGGTCCACGTGATTGTGGACAACGAGGCGGCAAAGCAGAATGTCACGCGCTTTCTGGAGTCGCGGGGCTATACGGCGGAGGCCCGGGAGCAGGGGCCGGATTTCTGCGTCAGGGGCTTCAGCGCAGATGCCCCGCAGGCTGCGAAGGAGCCCGCCGAAAGCGGGCATAAGACGGAGGAGCCGGCAACAGAACGTAAGATCATGGTCATGGTCTGCACCGACCGCATGGGCTACGGCGATGACGTGCTGGGCCGCAAGCTGATGGCCAATTTTATCAAGACCCTGGAGGAAATGGGCCCGGAGCTGTGGCGGCTGGTGCTTGTAAACAACGGAGTAAAGCTTGCTATTTCCGGTTCCGAAACCCTGGAGGATCTCAAAAAGCTGGAGCGTGAGGGCATTGTGCTGCTTGTCTGCGGCACCTGCCTGGATCATTTCGGGCTCCTAAAGCAAAAGCAGGTGGGGGTTACCACCAACATGCTCGACATCGTAACCGCCATGCAACTGGCGGATAAGGTGATTAATATCTAATGTCCTTTCCCCTCCATGGCCTAGCGCTCTTCCAGTCCCTCAGCCCCTAACCCTCTTATTGCCGAAAGCAGGATTTATCTGTATGCTCAGCCCCTGAGGCCAAAAAAACCCGACAACGCCACAAAAGGAGCTTTCATGGATCAGCAGCGGCTGCAGCAGCAGATTGATTTTGTTTTGGAAATTGACCGGCTGAAAACCATCCGGCGCCGCACCTACCTTACAGATACCAGCCGGTTTGAGAACTCGGCCGAGCACAGCTGGCATGTTGCGGTAATGGCCATGGTCATGGCGGAGCACAGCAATTTTGCGGACATGGACCTGGCGCGGGTGGTCAGGATGCTGCTGCTGCATGACCTGGTGGAAATCGATGCAGGCGATACCTTTGCCTATGACGACCGGGCCAAAGAGGACAAGAAAGAGCGCGAGCAGGCCGCGGCGGAGCGGCTGTTCGGCCTGCTGCCCGCGGACCAGGCGGCCGCGTTTCGCAGCCTCTGGGAGGAGTTTGAAGCCAGGCAGACGCCGGAGGCAAAGTTTGCCGCTGCCCTGGACCGGCTTCAGCCGCTTTTGCACAATCTCTACACCGGGGGGAAATCCTGGCAGGAGCACGGCATCCGCGAGGAGCAGGTCCTGGAGCTTAACCGCCACAGCGCACAAGGCTCTGCCGCGCTCTGGGAGTATGCCGCCCGCTGGATTCAGGAGGCCGTGGAAAAAGGGAATCTGCCGCGCTGAGGATGCCGGAGAGGGCGATCCTCAGCACGCTGCTGCGTTTTATGTCAAGGCGTTTTATGCCAGGGGAATCCAGGCTCTCGCAAAACCACCGCCGGAAATTCCTTTTTTATTCCGCGTACGCGTTGCGCAGGTTCTGGTTGATATTCAGTTTTTCAAGCGCCATCTGCACGACAGGTTCGGCGGGGCCTGCCTTGTTACCGCTTTTGCTGCCGGTTTTATCGTTGATTTCGGCAAAAAAGGAGCGGATTTCTTCGCGGCGGTCCAGGCCGCAGACGGGAATGATCGCGCCGGCGATGCGCTCGTGGATCAGGGGGTGAATCCCTGACAGCTCATCGTAGTGGCGGGTGTACCAGTCCCAAAGCATCGGGGCTGCCGAAGGGTTGCGGGTCATATGTGCAACCGGGATGAACTTGTTGCGGTCCGGGGTGTTTTTAAGAGTGTTCTCCAGAGCGTTTGCAACCAGTTCGGGCTCCCGGAAGCTGCCAAGGGCGCTTAGCATGTATATGCGCTCCTGCTCGCTTGCAGCAGCAGCCGACTGCCGGGCCAGCCATTGAAATGCCTCCTCACCCCGGCTGCGTGCCCCCGCCTGCATGATCGGCTGGCGGATGTCCGGGTGCAGCGAGCCGTCCTCCATGAACACGGCAAACTGTTCGGATGCGGCAGCCAGCACGTCTTCCATGTCCAGAAGGGCTGCCAGGCTGATGGCCTGCCGCCGCAGGCGGAGCTTTCCGTGCGGCTCGTTTTTCTGAGGTTCAAGGCCCAGCCGGTCCACGACGCCCTGAACCAGGGAGCGGGCCATGTCCGCGGCCTTTTCCTTCTCCGCTCCGCAAAGTATCAGAAACAGCTCGTGCAGATGCTCCAGCACCGCCTGCAGCACAAGGGGATGCTCTTCCCGCCGGTAGTTTCCCAGAAATTGCAGATACTGCTCAACACTGTAATGGCGGGCTTTAACAAGTGCGTACACGTCGCCCTCCAGGCCCCAGCGCTCGACTTCATCCAGGCTTTTCTGCCGAAGACGCAGACATAGGGCTTCAAAATTTTGCGGATCGTCGTAGGCGACCCGGTAGAAGCCGCTCCGGCCGTCGTTTATGGCGTAGCAGACCGCATCTGCGCCGAGATCCAGCGTCATCTCCCGCTCTGTCATTATCTCCGTGATAAGCTGCGAACTCCCGTCAGCGCGGAAAACCCGGATCAGAAGGGGAATCGGCCAAAGCGGATCCGCCTCGGGCGGCCCCGACGGCAGGAAGGTGAAACGCTGCTGGCGGAGCACCAGGCTGTCGCTTTCCCGCCTGGCCACGACCAGGGGATGGCCGGGGGTTTCCACCCAGGCTTGCATCATGCCGCTTACCGGCTTGCCCGAGGCCTCCCCGAGAGCGGTCCACATGTCCCGGCTGGACGTGCAGCCGTATGCGTGTCCGCGCAAATACGCTTCCAGGCCGGCCTTAAAGTCCGCATCCCCAAGGTAGCCGTGGATCTGGCGCAGAATGCTTGCGCCTTTGCTGTAAATGATCGGGGCGGTGCTGCTGTTGATCACCACGTGGCTGCCGCCGCTTATTTCTATAGCCGGGGTCTCTGTTAAGGCGTCCCTTGTCATGGCCGAAGCGGTCTCGCCGGCCAAAAACTGCTCCCAGATCTGCCAGTCCGGGTGGTAATGGGCAAGGGCTGCAAACCCGAAGTAGGTGGCAAAGCTCTCGTTTAACCACAGGTACTTCCAGTCAGCCGGCGTTACCAGGTTGCCGAACCACTGGTGCACTATCTCGTGGGCGATGACCTCGCAGATCCGCTCTTCGGCGTCGGAGCTGGTAACTTGCGGGTCATGGAGCAGAAGATTTTCCCTGAAGGTGATGGCCCCCCAGTTCTCCATCGCGCCGAATGCAAAGTCCGGGACCGCGATGAGATCCATCTTGGGCAGGGGGTAGGCGATGCCGAAACTTTCTTCGCAGAAGGCCAGGGCTTTTTGGGCAAAGCGCAGCCCGTATCCGGTCTGCTCCTCCATGCCGGGCAGCCAGGCAATGCGTACCCGGGGATCGGTTTCGCCGCGGCAGAACCGGAAATCGCCAACACCGAAAAAAAGGAGATAGGTGGACATTTTCGGGCTTTTTTCAAAGCAGATCCGCTTTTTGCCGGAAGCCAGCCGGTTCTGCGAGCTGGCGGGCATGTTGGAGATCGCCTCCATTTCTTCATCCACGGTCATGGACAGGGCGAAAGCGGCCTTGTAAGCGGGATGATCCATGCAGGGAAAGGCCCGGCGGGCATCGCTTTCCTGGAACTGTGTGACCGCGATGGGCTTGGTATTGCCGTCTTTCGTGTACTGGCTGCGGTAGAACCCTGCCATGGAGTGCTGGATTTGGCCCATGTAGTCGATCTGCAGTTCAATGGAGCCCTCCATGGGCTCGGGCAGCTCGACTTGCAGCAGCTCGCCGCCGGGATGGACGCGGAAGGGGCAGGGAGCCATCTCCCCCCCCAAATTGCAGGCGCAGCGGCGAACCGCCAGGTCCAGGGCGTTTAAGTCGATGGTCTGTACGGACTTTTCCGCCTGCAACTGCACGTACACGCTGCCGGAGAATTCCTGGCGGGCAAGGTCCGGAGCTATTTCAATGGAGTAGAAAACCGGCCGTATCATAGGGTGTTGGCCTCTCTTATTTTTGGGGTTCTCGTGTGTACCACCCTTTTTTTCTACTGGAAACCCGCCCGCTTTTTCAAGAGCAGTTGTATTTTTTTCGCTTGTCTGCTATCAGCGGCTTTTTTTGACCCAAAACCCGCGCACCTTGAACCTGTTTTTGGTGCTTGCCGCCCGGAGAAAGCTTTTTCTTCTCAAAACCTGCAGCAGAACCGTTCTGCTGAGGGCAGCAGGCCTTGGGTTTCTCAATCCCTTCCTCTACTACACGGTGCTGTTTGCCGCCTATGATCTGCTGCCCGCCCAGGAGGCGCAGCCCCTGAACTACACCTGGGCCATTACCCTGAGTCTCCTCTCGGTCCCCCTTCTGGGCCAGCCGCTGCGCCTGCGGGAGGTTTTTGCCATTTTTGTAAGCTACTCCGGGGTGGTAGTGATAGCCACCCGCGGCAATCTCGCGGCCCTTTCCTTCACAAACGTCCCCGGCGTGCTCCTGGCCCTGGGCAGCACCGTGATCTGGGCCCTGTACTGGACCTACAACACCCGGGATCCAAACGATCCCACGCTCGGCCTGTTCCTGAACTTTGTTTTCGGATTTCCCTTTATCCTGGCCGCCTGCCTTGCGTTTTCCGAGCCTTTGCCCGGCTCTTTTCCCGGCATGGCCGGCGCCCTCTACGTCGGGGTGTTTGAAATGGGCATAACTTTTGTTTTCTGGCTGCAGGCTCTAAAGCGCTCAATTTAGGGAAAAATAAGATTGCGATTGACTAGCCGGGCACTGACAGGTATTACAGGCTTATCGTTTTCGATGTTTTTATCAAGGTTTTTTCAGGAAGGGGGTTTTTTATGAAAAAAATCGTATTGATTCTGTTGAGCGCAGCCTTGCTGTTTGCAGGCCCCGCCCTTGCAAAGGACACTATCAGGATCGGGCTCATGTGCCCGCTTACCGGCTCATGGGCAAGCGAAGGTCAGGAAATGAAGCGGATTGTGCAGCTTTTGGCCGAGCAGGTAAACGAAGACGGCGGCCTTATGGGCAAACGGGTGGAGATCGTTCTGGCTGATGACGGCGGCGATCCCCGCACAGCCTCCCTGGCTGCCCAGCGGCTGGCCACAAAGGATGTGGCCGGCGTGATCGGCACCTATGGCTCCTCTATTACGCGGGCTTCGCAAAACATTTATGCCTCTGCCGACATCATCCAGATCGCAAACGGCTCCACAGCCGTGAGCCTCACGGAGAAGGGCCTTGAGTATTTTTTCCGTACCTGCCCGCGCGAGGACGAGCAGGGAAAGGTGGCGGTGGATACAATGCTCTCCAGGGGGTATAAAAGAATCGCCGTCCTGCATGATAACACCACCTATGCCAGGGGGCTGGCCGATGAGGCCCGGGGCCTTCTGGATGATGAAGCCGCCGAGGTGGTGTTCTTTGATGCGCTTACCCCGGGCGAGCAGGACTATAACACCATTCTGACCAAGATGAAGGCCACAAAGCCGGATGTGGTCTTTTTCACCGGCTATTACCCGGAGGCCGGGCTTTTGCTGCGCCAGAAAAAGGAGATGGGCTGGGACGTGCCCTTTATCGGCGGTGACGCCACCAACAACCCGGATCTTGTAAAAATCGCCGGCAGTGATGCCGCAAAAGGCTTTCATTTTCTCTCTCCGCCGGTGCCCGGCGACCTTGCAACAGAGCAGGCAAGTGGGTTTCTGGAGGATTATAAGAAAAAATACAGAGACACGCCGGGCTCCATATGGGCAGTTCTTGCAGGCGACGGTTTTTTGGTGCTGGCAGAAGCCATCGGGGAGACTGAGTCCACGGACCCGGACAAGCTGGCAGATTATCTCCACAACGGTCTGACGGCCTTTGCCGGACTGACCGGCAAAATTTCCTTTAACGAGCAGGGCGACCGGGTGGGAGATGTCTACCGGATCTACACGGTAAACGCCCGGGGCGAGTTCGTCCTGCAGGAATAAAATGGAGCTGTTTTTTACCCAACTGACCAACGGACTTGCCGTGGGCGGTATTTATGCCCTGATAGCGCTTGGCTATACCATGGTGTACGGGGTGTTAAAGCTCATTAATTTCGCCCACGGCGACCTGTTCACCATCGGGGCCTACCTGGGCGGCGGCTAGCACATGGAGTCCTGCCCCAAAAAATTTTTTTCCCCGCGTTAAACTCCGCCGCTATCCTGCCGAAAAGAGATAACAGGACTATAGCGCAATTATTTGCAACCATGCCGCGGAGGGCTTTCATGAGGCGCTGGGGACACATCATTTTCCTGCTGCTGATGCTTTTCTCCATCCACACGGTGTTTGCCGAGATGGAGAAACTCACGGAACAGGATATGGCCGGCGTGCGGGCCCGTACCGGCCTGATCGGCCGCATGGTGAGTTTCAGCGAGGCCTTTGCCGAAACTGCGAAGGGCGGCGGCAAGCAAGACCCCGGGAACGCCGTTTCCTTCAACCTGGCCTATGTCCAGGACCTGCGGGAGGTGGAAGGCAAGGTGCGCGGCTTTGACGAGGTGTTTAACCGCATGGAAACCCGGCCCCTGGAAAACGGCTGGACCCATTTCGAATTTGATTACAAAACAGACAAGGAAATCGAGACCATAGGAGAGCAGTTAAGCTACGAGGACGTGTTCTCCCGGCCGGTGGAAGCTGGGCTCGGACTTTTCGGCATGGGCGGCTTCAAGGTGGAGAGAAGCCGCAAAACCCGCGTCCGCGGCAGCGGCAGGATCAAGATCACCTACCGGCCCTAACTCGATGACCAAGTAAAACGGTCAAAATTTTACTTGGTCATCAATTTCGGAACTCCAGTTTTTCTTCCACCACCCATTGAATCCACTCATACTGGGCATCGCTAAGCATATCCCGTTTTTTCTCCACAAAGGCGAGCAGCTCCTTTTTGGTGTCAAACACCACGGAGTAGAAGCCCTTGGCATAGGGGCCGTGGCCGATCAGCGAGATCGCTCCCTGACCCTCCACGCCGATCAGCATTTCGTGGTTGGAAAATACCCGCAGGTCCCCGTCCCTTGAGATCACCCCGTATTTTTCCCGCTGGATCTCCCGGTGGGCGAAAACGCCGAGGGCAACGGCCATCACAAGCACCACCGCGCAGACGATCCGGGCCCTTCGGCTGTAGATCAGGGGATGAAAAAAATCCCGGGCGGTCGCGGGCACCTGCTCCCGGATGGCCTGGGAAACCGCCTGCTGCCTGGCCAGACAGGGCTTTACCACCATCCCGGTATAAGCCTCGATCTCGGTTCGCGCCGCCTGGTCCAGTGGATTGACCATGGCAAGGGCCAGCACGTTGTTTTCTTCAACGTTTATGGGGAGGGCGCTGTACTTTTTGCACAGGTGGCGCGGCAGGAGCCTTAGAGCCTGCTCAGGTATCCCGCCTGCAATATCGGCCACCTCTATGCCGTGCTGATCCGACAGGGCTGAGAAAAGCTGCTCCTCTGTTATCAGCTCCATCTGGATGAGGATCTGCCCCAGCCGCCGGCTGCTGCCTGTCTGAATCCGCAGGGCCTGGTTGATCTTCTCCGGCGTCACCAGCCCCTTTCCGATCAGAATCTGGCCGAGACTCTGTTTTTCCTGCATCAATTGCTCCTGTCCCTAAAATCCCAGTCCCCAGTCCCCAAGTCCCCAAGTCCCTCAGTCCCTAAGTCCCTAAGTCCCTAAGTCCCTCAGCCCCTAAGTCCCTAAGTCCCTAAGTCCCTAAGTCCCTCAGTGCCTAAGTCCCTCAGTGCCTAAGTCCCTTAATTCATTAATACCCCAGCGCCCCTATAAAACAGCTCCAGGCGTCATGGCTGTTGCTGGGCTCATCCCCGCGGGTGTTGCTGAAGCTCCAGTTGTAGGTGTACAGGATGGAGCCATTGGAATCACTTGCTGCACTGGCTTTGGAAAGAATAGTTGCCGTGTATTCCGTGTCCCTCTCAAAAGCTGCGCCCTCCGGCAGAGTGAGGGTAAAGCGGGTTTTGGCATCATTCCAGGAGACGTCAAAATCTTCGTCTTCCGCATCAAAGGGCTCTACAGTGAAGCCGGAATAGCCCTCGAATTCGTTTTCGGGGTCCGGCGGTTCGTAGATGCTGGAGGGCTCCATGGGCATGGTGAAAGTCACGGAGATGCTGTCCCGCCCGACTTCCATATCCTCTATGCCGGGGGCGGGATCCGTTGAGGCGACAGCCGGGGCAATGGTATCCGGCGTGTAATCGGTTTTGCCCGTGTTGGCTGATTTGTTTCTGGCCTGGGCCCAGGGGGCGTCTTTTGCGGGTCCAATATCCGTGTTTCCCATATCTGTGTTGCAGACAAAAGAGAAAAGAGCCCCTTGTTCATAGCTGCATGCGCCCATGTAGACAAAGCCGTTTTGTACCACAGGGGAGGAGCCCTCAAGGGACATGGAAAGGTTGTACTGCCAGAATTCATTTCTTCCCGAGCGCCGGTCGCCTTCATACGGATTCAGGGCA
>JAWOFF010000171.1:0-4642 GCA_046482325.1 Desulfosalsimonadaceae bacterium | reverse complement strand
ATCCGGCCAGCTTCCGGCTCGAAGAGCTGAGGCTGGCCGGCTTGGAACAAAAAGTGGTTGTGGATAAGGAAGGTCGCCTTAATCTGAAGCATATATATGAGAAGGAGGCTGCAGACCAAAAGCCCCGGCAGGAGCAGCAAGAGGGGAAAATCCCGGAAAAAAGGGGCGGGGATGAAACAGAAAACGGCGGGGGAGCGCCGTTTCCCGTATCAATAGGGGAAGTGAATCTGAGCAATCTGGCCCTATCCTTTAGCGACTACCAGATTGACCCCAATTATGCCGCCCGCCTTACGCTCGCAGAGGGCAGCATCCGGGGGCTTTCCACCGAAGCCTTTGAGGGGGCAGAACTGAGCTTAAAGGGAGCTGTTGACAAGCATGCGCCGCTTGCTGTTTCCGGCCGGATTAATCCCCTGCTCCGCGAGCTGCTGCTGGATGCGCGTTTTGACCTGCAGAACCTCGAGCTTTCCCCTCTTTCAGCCTATTCCGGCAAATACATCGGCCGCGCCATTGATAAGGGAAAACTTAACCTGAACCTGGATTACGTAGTGAAAAACAGCAAGCTGAAGGCGGAAAATAATCTGCTTCTGGACCAGTTCACCCTGGGCAGGAAAGTGAAGAGCGAGGATGCGGTCAACCTCCCGCTGGGCCTTGCTGTTGCGCTTTTAAAGGACCGGAAGGGAAAAATCGAGTTGGATCTGCCGGTATCCGGCCGGCTTGACGACCCGCAGTTCAGCCTGGCAGGCATTATTTTCAAGTCTTTGAAAAACATTGTCGCCAAAGCTGCCACATCGCCTTTCTCTCTTGTCAGCTCCATTGTCTCCGGCGGCGAGGAGCTGCGCTATATCGAGTTTGCAGCCGGCCGGGTCCAAATTCCGGATGCCGCCGGAGAAAAACTGGCCTCCATTCAGGATCTGCTCTACAAGCGTCCGGAGCTTAACCTAAAGCTTACCGGATACGTGGACCCGGAAAAAGACCGGCAGGCGCTTGTCGATATGGCACTTGAGAGAAAAATCCGGGCGGCAGCGTGGACGGAGAAATCAGAGGCGGGCGGCGAAAAAGCCGGAGAGATTGAAGACATGGAACTGAGCAGCGAGCAGTACGATAAATACCTGCGGCAGGTCTACAAAAAGGAGGTCCTCTCCGGGCCTGATGCAGCCGGAGATGCAAAGCCGCTTTCGGATGAAAGCCTGACCGGCGAAGAAATGAAGGATGCGATCCGGCAAGGAATTTCCGTAAGCGATTCCAGGCTTGAACTCCTGGCGCAAAAACGCGTGAAGGAGGTAAAAAGCTATATTCTGAACGATGAGCGTATAGAGGGCAAGCGCCTCTTTATCCGCGAGGCAGCAGGCCAGGCACCCCGGGAGCCCGGCAAATTCCGGGCATCCAGGGTGGAGCTGGATCTCAGTTAGGATTTTTCACGACACCCGGGCAACTTGAGCCGCCCCCACCTTGAATTCCGGAATTTTGGCCAGGGGATCAATTGCCTCGGAGTTGGTGAGCAGGTTGGCCGCGCTCTCACCGAAATGAATAGGCAAAAACAGATTGCCCGGAGGCAGCTCTTCATTGAGCTTTACCGGCACCTCCATCTCTCCCCGGCGGGAGGACAAAACCACCAGCTCCCCTTCCCCTACATCTATACTGCGGGCATCAAGAGGGTTCATGTCCACATACCCGAAGGGTGATTCCTGATCCAGATGTTTGGATACGCGCGTCATGGTTCCGGTGTGATAATGGGCGAATACACGGCCTGTTGTCAGAAAATAGGGGTAGTCCTCATCAGGCATCTCCGCCGGGTCCTGATATTCAATCGCATGAAATTTTCCTTTACCGCGTGCGAATTGTTCCTTGTGCAGGTAGGGCGTACCCGGATGCTCCGTATCCGGACAGGGCCATTGCAGGCCATTGATGCCCAGCCGTTCATAAGTCATCCCGGCATAGCTTTTTGGGGTCAATACCCGCATCTCTTCAAAGATTTCCTCCGCACTTTCGTAGTTCATATGATAACCCATGGCCCCGGCCAGACGGCTGATGATCCGCCAGTCGGCAAGGGCGTTGCCAACCGGTTCGATTGCCTTTCGAATCCGCGCGCAGCGCCGCTCGGAGTTTGTGAAGGTACCGTTTTTTTCAGCAACTGAGGCGGCGGGCAAGACCACGTCGGCAACCTGGGCCGTCTCGGACAGAAACATATCCTGTACGATGAGCAGTTCAAGGTTGTTGAGGGCGTGGTTAAAGTGGTTCCAGTCCGGATCGCTGAGCTTGGGGTTTTCACCGATTACATAAAGAGCCTTTATTTTGCCGTCAAGCATGGCCGGCACCATATCGGAGATGGTCAAGCCGGGTTTGTCCGGCAATGGCCTTTTCCAGGCCTCCGAAAATTTGGCATTTGCCTCCGGGTCGCTTACCGGCTGATAACCAGTGAAGACATTGGGAAGACCTCCCATGTCACAGGCTCCCTGAACATTGTTCTGGCCGCGAAGGGGGTTTACGCCTCCGCCGGCCACGCCGACGTTGCCGCAGAGCATGGCCAGGTTGCAGCAGGACTTGACATTGTCCACGCCTGTTGTGTGCTGGGTGATACCCATGGCATACAGCAGCGCGGCTGGTGAATTTTGCGCATATGTTTCGGCCATGAGTTCTATATCTCCGGCCTTGACACCGGTAATCGCCTGAACCCGCTCCGGTGTATACGCCTCCAGTACTGCAAACAGGTCTTCGGCGTTTTCAGTTCGGCTGTTGATGTAGTCCGATGCCTGCCAGCCGTTTTTGAGAATCACATGCATCATTCCGTTTAAAAGCGCCACGTCGCTTCCCAGGCGGTGATTGACGCTTACGTCGGCCATACGGCTTAGCTGAATTCTTTTGGGGTCCGCGACAATCAATTTCGCGCCCTGCTCCCTGGCCTTGTAGATACGCCGGGCGATGAGGGGATGGCATGCCGTGGTGTTGCTGCCGATCACGAAAATACAGCCCGCCTTTTCCAGATCGTCATAGGAGTTGGTCATCGCACCACTGCCAAATGCGGCGGCAAGACCTGCCACCGTGGAAGCATGTCAGAGGCGGGCACAATGGTCCACGTTATTGGTGCCGATTACGGCCCGGGCGAATTTCTGGGCCAGGTAATTCTCTTCATTGGTTGCCTTGGCCGAGACCAGCACCCCGACGCTTTCGGGGCCGTGTTTTTCGATAATATTTTTTAGCCGATCCGTAGTAAACCGGGTCGCCGTGTTCCAATCCACCTTTGAGAAGCGGCCGAAGGTCTTGATCAACGGATTCTTAAGGCGCAGTTCGCTGTTGATGTGCTCATGCAGATTCCATCCTTTGATGCATAATTTGCCATGATTTACGGGATGGCTCTTCAGGGGCAGGGTGTCGGTGAGCTGTCCGTCGACCACCTGAAACAAGATGCCGCACCCGGTCCCGCAATAGGAACAGACCGAGGGAACAAATTTACACTCCATGATACAACTCCTTGTAATGATCCGCCATTATGCCTGTTTCGATGGCTCCGCCGACATGGGCGGCAGATCGGCGGAAGGTTTGTCCCCGAGAAGGGAGAACGGGGGCTGATCCGGGCTGCTGCCGGTGTGATAGTCAAACATGTCCCCCATCATTTCATTGATTTTGCGATACAACATGCGCAGGGGAATTTCCGCGGGACACGCTTCCTCGCATAATCCGCAGTCAATACAGCGGCCCGCCATATGCACGGCCCGAACAAGGTGAAAAATCGGGATCTCAGGCGGGAGCTGACCGTTTCCAACCAATTCCTTGTTTTCCAGGCTGCATTCCCTGCAGAAACACATGGGGCAGACATTGCGGCAGCCGTAGCACTTAATGCATTTCTGGAATTCGTACATCCAGCGGTCAAACCGTTCCTCTTCCGGCATGTCAGCCATGTCCTGCAGGCTTTGCGATCCGTCAACACCGTGGGCTGCTTTGCCGGCACCCGTCTTAACAGGCTGGAGGTAGCTGCAGTCAGGGTTGGATTTAAGGGGCGAAGGGCAGCAGCTGACCGGAATGGTTTTAATCTGGCCGGGACTTATCTGTTTCCAGATGGTTAGCACATTCAATGCCCGCTGGGTGCAGTCCCTTGCGATTATGCCGATTTTGGCGTCCGGGTGGAGCCGGATCAGCCGGGTGGCGAATTTTTCCAGGGGATAGCGGGGCGGGCCGGTGACCATTTCGTCAATTTCATTCAGGCAGTCCCGGCTGAATCCATGGGGAATCGGATGCCCCTCGACCATTATATAACCAAGGAAAATATCCACAGTCCCCTCGGTAAGCCATTTTTTTACAATATCTTGCATTGCCTTATCCCTTTGCCGCTTTGTCTGCCGCAGGCGGCGCTTTGGTTTTAGCCGGACGCCCCGCGCCAGGCGGGGTGGCGAGGAGGTTCTCCGGCAGTTTTACGCCCCTGCCGCGCAGGGGGTTGGGGCCGAGTCGTTTGATTTTTTCTGTAAAATCGCTGGCAACCCGGGCGAATTTTTGGGCTTCGGCCGAGGATATCCATTCCAGATGAAGCCTGTCGCCGATGCCTATGAAATTGAGCAGTTCGCGCATAAATACCATGCGTTTTTTGGTCATGTAATTACCGTACAGGTAATGGCAGTCGCCTATATGTCATCCGCCGACCAGAATGCCG
>JAWOFF010000128.1:0-9338 GCA_046482325.1 Desulfosalsimonadaceae bacterium | reverse complement strand
GCCCAGGTCATAGATAAGCCGGCCCAGGGTCTCTTCAGGCTTTATCTTAAAGACGTCATAAAAGGAACGACTGGCGGAAAGCACCCTTAAATCTTGATCCAGCACGATCAAGGGTTCCCGCACGGTGTTGATGATATTCTCGGCGTATTCGAGGGCTTCCTCTCCGGATGTTTTGTAATCTGTCATTTTTTTCCTTTTTTCAAAAATCAGAGGGCGGAAAGGATTCTGGATAAAACGCTCTCTGTTATGAATATGAAGATGACCGAAATGTTTCGTTTATTTGATGAAAAATTTTTAGCCTTGTTGTTGTTACTGAAGGCCATTCGGAAATCAATAAGTCTGCAATTTTCTTTCTGGGATTCGCAAGAACCAAAGCAATTTTTACTCATGATATGAATTATCCCTTATATAGTTTATAAGTATTTGAAAATATTGTCTATATTATTATTCAGGGACACACCCTGCTGAACCATCACAGTAGTGGTGCCATGTGCAATCAATTTTCCCGCTTCATTTTCAATTCGAGCATCACCAAAACCGATATTCCTGCCTTGAACCCATTCCGGGTTTATTTTTTCAGTTTTGTCTTCGTTCATGGGGCTTAATTTCCCGTTTCTTTTTTGTTAACTTTGTCGGCATTCCCCATAGTCATGGACCCCTCATTTCTTTTTATTGACCCGTTCCCGCAATTCCCTACCGCATTTGAAGAACGGCAGTTTCTTGCCTTGCACCCGGACCTTTTCTCCGGTTTTGGGATTACGGCCCATATAGCTATTGTATTCCTTCACGTAGAAGCTGCACAAGCCCCTTATTTCGATACGGTCCCCTTCAACCAGAGACTCGGTCATAGAATCAAAAAAGGTTTGCACCACCGCTGCGGCCTCGGCCTTGGATAGGTTGCTCTCTTTTTTTAGCGCGGAAATCAGTTGGAGTTTATTCATCCGTCTCCCCCCATTTGTCGGTTTAATTGCATGGTCTTAAAACAATTCCGGTATAATAAAAAGCCTTTAAAGTCAAACAGTTCATTCCCCTATGCCGTTTTTATTCTTTAGGTGCCGTTACTATTTTGCCTCCCTCTCTTTTCCTGTCTGTTATTACAACCTAAACTGAGCGTTTCAAATTTCTAAAACTATTTATTTCTGAATTATTTTAAGGTATTTAAGCCATTTTTAGCTTTAAAAATTTCAAACCCTCCGAAATTTTCAATTTTACCGCATCTACCGCGTCAGATGATGTCTCGCATAGCTGCCTATAGCTCGACGGTCATCTTCCTTGTATCTGCGGCAAACTTGAAAATCGCTCAATTTAGGTACAAGTTAATGACATTGAATTGCATCTTACAACATTCGAGACGCGAAACCGAAGGCCTCAAAGTGTGCGCTGCTGGTAATCGATATGCAGCGTTATTTCCAATCCATTGCCTCCCTGATAATCGGAAATGTGCTATCGATCATTGAAGCCTGCCGTTCCCGGGATATGCGAATCATCTTTACCCGCCATGGTCATGAGGATATTTCAAAGGACGGTGGCATGCTGGCACAGTGGTGGGGCGATTATATCCAGTATGGTTCAAAGGAATGGGAGCTGATAAAAGCTCTTCAACCAGGAGATAATGAAGCGATCCTTGATAAGAAGCGGTATAATGCATTCCACGGCACCGGCCTTGATAAGAGCCTGAAATCAATTATGGTCGAGGAATTGATTATCAAAGAAGTTGAGTTAAACAATGCGGCCCAGGGCATTCAATGAAACCCGGCGGCGGGTAATAGGGTTTAGCTCCTGAGCCTTGCTGCCACATCTTCGGCTATATCGGCTATGCCCAGTTCTTTCAACTTCTCCTTCGTCGGGACCCCCTTTTCCCGGCTCCAGCCTCTCTGTGCCCAGTAACCTGGCAGGCACTCGTCAAAAAGCCTGGAAATGTCGCCACCGAAAGCGGTTTTCCCCTTGTAGGGGCCGGTTGGCAGGGGCTCTTTGAACCATCGGGCGGGAAACATATCCGGGCTGTCCCATTCTTTTCTGGGGTTTTTTATGTTCTGGGACCGGAGATTAAAGAGCCTGGAAAGGGCATAGGCCCTCTCGCCGACTTTAAGAAAATCTTTTTTGCTGAAATCGCTCCAGCCGGTCACTGCCTTTACGAGTTCCACGTTGCCCTCGTCTCCCCAGAACCCGCTGGCAAAAAGACAATAGACCATGGAATTGACGGCCGCATTGAAATTCTGCCCCTGTACCGCACCTTCATAATCTATCGGGTCTTCCATAAAGGCCTTCGAGCCGCCGCCGGTATGTTCGCAAGGCCGGACAACAGTGACATAATCCAGGGCATTGCGGTCATGGTTGCTTCTGGCGCCGTGGGCGGGTTGCGCATATCTTTTGCCGGTCATGCTGTAGTACATAATCTCATCGTTTTTCTTTTTTCCGCTCAAATATCTGGCCGTCTCATAGGTGCCCCTGGCCAGAACCTTTCCGATGCCCCTGCCGGAAACAGTCTTTTCCAAAAGGGCTTTGACGGATTCCACATCCCCCCATTTTAAGTCGATGCCGTCCAGATCCCCGGGTTCAATCAGATCCCTTTGCCTCAGTTCCATGAGCAGGCCCAGCAAAGCGCCGCCTTCAATAAAATCCATGCCGGTATTGTCAGAGAACCAGGTGGTATACTGGGTCTTGGCGGCGTTTTCCGTCATATCCTCAAAAGTGCCGCCATAGGGATCTCCGGGGTCCGTAGCCTCTGCTTCCAGATAGCCCAGATTGCCGCCGACCATGCCCATGGCTTCCCAGTCCGGCATATCGGTGATGGTCTCATCCATCAATTCGTTATCACTGCTTATACGCGCAGGATAGAGGCAATGCAGCGCGCAGCCCGGGCAGGCCTGTTTTCGGACAAAGCTGAGCTGGTCCACAAAAGGTCCGGACAGTGTCTTTACGGTTCTTGGATCAGCCCAGGATTCCCACTGCCAGTTCCTTATAGGATATCCTCCTACGATATTGGCCTCATGGACGCTTGCACCGGCAGTTCCGTAGGTCCGCCAAAAATGGCTTTTCCCCTCGCGTTTTTGTATGTTGTGCATGACCCGGATAAACTTTTGTTTGTCTGCGAATTTCTGGCCCCTGGTTCCCCTGACAACAATGCCCTTCAGATTCTTGGAGCCCGCCACCGCCCCGGAACCGTAGCGCCCGTGGGCTCTTGCGCCCTCGGTGACCATATTGGCAAACCAGACCATGTTTTCCCCGGCGGGCCCTATAACCCATGTACTGGCCAGCCGTTTGCCGCCTATACCCTGATTTTTGGGCGGTCTGAGTTTTGCCCATTTTTGGGTCAGGTCGGATTCCGACAGAGTGCTTCCCGAAGTCTCTATAGGCGCGAGGACTCTCTTTCGCAGCTCCATCTCCGCATCTTCGGTTCCCATGCCCCAGAATTTTCCCGCATCACGGATTTCTATATCATCGTCTATAACAGCGATATACACGGGTTTATCAGCTTTGCCCACTATTTGGATGCCGTCCCAGCCGGCAAATTTCAGATTTGCACCCCCCTGGCCGCCGCAAAAGGTGATACAATTAAATCCATATGGACTTTTCGTCACAATGGCGGTTCTCGGGTTTGGGGCAATTCCTGTAACCGGCCCGACGAGAAGCTGCAGCATGTTATCGGGCTCCAGGGCCTTTTTATCCGGTTCTGCAAGCCCTTCTTTGAGGAGAAAATACATTCCCAGGGCCCAGCCCCCCAGATATTTTCTGTATACCTCCTCCGGCGGCTCTATTACGGTCACCGAACCGGAGGAAAGATCTATTCTCGCAATTTTGCCGGTAAATCCGTAATATTCACTCATTATAGGGTCCTTTCCTTGTTAAACATTTTTTTATACAGGAGTTCCGCGGCGTGGTCAGGACTGTTGGCATAGTAGCGGCCATTGACCTGGACCGGAATAAACTGCAGGGCTCCTTCCGGACAGGCTTTTACGCATTCCGGATCACCGCCGCAGCGGGTGCAGACCTGGGCCTTGCCCTCGATGGGATCAAAGGAGATCCCGCTTCCGAACTGCTCTTCACAAACTTCGAGGCAGCGGCCGCAGTTGTTGATGCCCAGGCATTTGTCTCTGTCCACGGTCATGTAGCCCATGCCGGTATAGCCTTCTTTGCCTTCCCCCTTTTTTACCCTGTGCAGAGCGCCGGTCGGACAAACCGCTTCGCATGGATGCTGCTGGCTGCCTTCCGCCCATTTTATAAGTTCGCAGTACTGGCAGACATTGACAAAATCCACAAATTGGAAGCGCATGGGCCTTATCCGGGAAAACTCCAGGTTGATGGTATGGCGGGCCTGCTCCGGCGCGATCTCCTGCATGAACTTCTCAGCGCATGCCACGGCGCAAGCCATGCAGCCCGTGCACCTTGAGGGATCAAGTATGATCGTATGCCCGGCTTTGCCTGCCGTACTATCATCTTTTTCCGAGGCCGCAGCCATATCCATGAAGATGGCCGGCGCAGACACCGAAATTCCCAAAGCGGTCAGCATCCGGATAAACTCCCGCCTGCTTATAGCGCCCTGCTGGTATTTATTTTTCAACTCCTCAACCTGTTGCTGATCACAGTCGGCCATGATACCCTCCGTTATCAAAATTCAACCTGAACTGAGCGTTTCGAATTTTTTAAATCTATTTATTTCTGAATTATTCTAAGGTATTTAAACCATTTTTAGCTTTAAAAATTTCAAACCCTCCGGGATTTTCAATTTAGTCAGATATTTTCTGCGGGCGTTTTCCGGATGCGGGCCCACACGAGTCTTTTCGTCTACAACAACCTAAATCCGAATTTCACTGCTGTCCAAGACAAGTTAAAAGCAGAGGCCGTTTCCGGTTTTCTTTTTGGACAGAATTGCACTAAGATGAGCACTGGAAACGGGAAAGGAAGGAAAACCCTGCATTAATCCAAAGGAGATCCCTTATGACGCTGAGATCCGGGCAAAATTATATCGACAGCATCAGGGCGCTTAAAACAGCGCTTTGGGCCTACGGGGAAAAAGTTGCAGACATTTATGAACATCCGGGTTTCAGACCGGCCATGGACGCTATCGGGCTGGTGTATGCGCTCTCCAAAAGCGATAAAAGTGACGGCGGCAAGGGCGGTGAAGGTTTTTTCACTGCCCATTCCCCTTTTATCAAGGACAGGGTCAGCCGTTTTCTGCACATACACCAGTCGCAAAAAGACCTGGAGATGCGTTTTCAACTGTCACGTTATCTGGTCCACAAGCATGGGGCATGCATAGGCGCCCGCTGTGTCAGTACTAGCATACTTAACGCCGTGTTCGCAACGACCCGGGACATGGACCAGGCAGCCGGCACACCTTACCACTCCCGCCTGCTTAATTTTTTGCGGCATGTACAGAAAAAGGATCTGGCCGTCGCCGGCGCGATGATGGATGTCAAGGGAGACCGCAGTCTGAGACCTCATCAACAGGCCGATCCTGATCTCTATCTGCGCATTGTCGAACAAAAGCCGGACGGCATCGTAGTGAGAGGCGCCAAGGCCAGCATTTCCGGCGCGGCCATAGCCGAAGAAATCGTGGTTGTGCCCTGTACGGCCCTTCGCGCTAAGGACCAGGCTTATGCCGTCAGCTTTGCCGTGCCAAGTGACGCGCAGGGCGTTCTCCACGTTGCGGAAGCTCCGGCGCCAACCATGAGACGCCTCGTTGGAGAAGCCATGGATTACGGCAACGCACGATACGGCGTACACGGATCCACCCACGTCATTTTCGATGATGTCTTTATACCGCGGGAGCGGATATTCATGTGCGGGGAATACGCCTATGCAGCAGAGCTGGTCAACTGTTTCGCAAACCTCCAGCGCCTTAACACCACAAGCTGCAAGGCCGGTCACCGGGATCTGCTGATCGGCGCCGCGGCGGTCGCGGCCGACTACAACGGAGTAAGCAAGGCCCGCCACATCCGGGAAAAACTGGCCGAACTGTATTACCACAGCGAAACAGCTTTCGGCTGCGCCCTTGCCTCGATATACAAGGGGGAGAAAACCGCTTCCGGGGTATTTGTGCCAAACCCCCTGTATGTCAACATCGCAAAGCGCCAGGGCGTGGACGCCATCTGGGAAGGCACCTGCATGGCCGCCGACATTGCAGGGGGACTTGTATGCACCCTGCCAACCGCGGGTGATTTCACCAATGAAACCACCGGCAAAATCATTAACAAATATTTCAAGGGTAAGGATACCGTTTCAACGGAAAACCGAATGCGCATGCTCCGCCTGATTGAATACCTCGCAGGCCAGGGATCGGTCGTGCCCATCGAATCAACCCACGGCGCCGGATCACCCCAGGCTCAGAAAATCACCATTCAACAGGAGCTGGAAAAAAACATCGAAAAGTTCAAAAAAGACGCAAAAATCCTTGCGGGCATCAAAAACGATTAGACTCGCCGCGGGATAAATCCCGGGGCCAATGAAAAACCGCCCAAAACGATCTCTCAGCCGGCGTTTCCGGCAAACTCACGACCCCTTTCCCGCTTCTTCCCGATAGATTTAAAAATTTGGAACGCTCAGTTTAGGTTCAAAATAATTTCCGCTTCATGAGGCGATCAATTCGTCTCCAGCTTTTTTGCCAGCAGTTCCTGCACGATTTTCGGGTTGGCCTTGCCGCCCGAGGCCTGCATTACCTGTCCCACGAGAAAACCCAGGGCCTTCTTCTGGCCGCCCCGGACCCTGGCTACCGCATCCGGCTGCTCATCCAGCACCTTGTCGATCAGGGACTCCAGCTCGGCGGAATCCGAGACCTGGGCAAAGCCCCGGTCGGCAACGATTTCCTCCGGGGATTTATCGCTGTCAAACAGGAGCCCCAGCACCTCGCGCGCCGCCTTGGCGTTGATCTCGTCTTTTGTGAGCATCTTGAGCAGGCCCGCAAGCCTGGCAGGGGTCACCGGCGTTTGGCCGAGTTCCTGCTCCCGCTCCCTGACGGCCGGCATCAACTGGGTGGTGAGCCAGTGCATGGCGGTGCGCGGGGCGACGCCTTCCGCAATCAGTGCCTCGAAGTAGACGGCCACCTCCGGATCCGAGCTCAAAAATACCGCCTCCTCGCTCGAAAGCCCGTGCTGGGCGACAAAGCGTTCGGCCCGGGCCGCCGGCATTTCCGGAAGGCGCTGCCGCAGTGCCCCGATATATTCGGGCGAGAGCTCAATGGCCGGCACCTTCGGATCCGGCACGCACGGGCCCTCGAACTTGGCGCGCATCATGACCGTGGCCTTCTTGTCCGGATCCCAGAGCCGGGTATGGAGCACCACCGCCTCTCCCGCCTTCACGGCCGCAGTCTGCCGGCCGATCTCATAAGCGATGGCATCGCCTACGTGGCGGACGGAGTTCATGTTCTTGACCTCCACCTTGGTGTTCATCTCCCCGCTGCCCCGGGGCCGAATGGATATGTTGGCATCGGCCCGCATGGTGCCGTTTTCCATGCTGCACTCGGATGCGCCCACATACCGCACCTGCTTGCGCAGGGCCTTTAAGAATTCCATGGCATTGTGGGGCGAGCGGAAATCGGGCTCGGTGACAATCTCCACCAACGGTGCGCCGGCCCGGTTGAAGTCCACCAGGCTGATCGGCAGGCGCCCTTCCATTTCGTGCACCAGCCGCGCCACGTCCTCCTCCATGTGAATGTGATGAATGCGAAGCCGCTTGGCCTCCCCGTTTTCATCCGTGATATCGATGCCTCCGCCGCGCGAGAGGGGAAGGTGGGCCTGGGAGAGCTGATAGCCTTTGGGCAGGTCCGGATAGTAGTAGACCTTCTGGTCAAATGCGCTTACCGGCTGGAGTTCCGCGTCAAGCCCGAGGCAAATCAGCGATGCCTTCTCAACGGCATCCCGGGAGAGCCTGGGAACAGCGCCGGGAAACCACAGGCAGGTCGGGCAGGTGTTTAAATTCGGCTCGTCGCCGGGACGGTTGGGGCAATCGCAGAACAGTTTGGTCGCGCAGTTCAGCTCGACATGAATTTCCAATCCGATGATTGCTTCGAATTCCATTACAGGCATCCCCCCTGCCGCAAATTCAGAAAATGCCCGCCCAGCGCAAGCACCCCCGCGTCACTTAACCTCGGGCCCGCCAACTGGAATCCCCCTGCTTTCGACCCGGGTGCAGGCGGCAAATAGAGTACCGGCTGACCGGTGACATTGGCAAAGAGTGTGGCGGAGAACTGTTCATAGGTACCGGCCAGGGAGGACTCTTTCCCGGAGCCGCCGGCCGCCGGAAAGACGAGAAAATCCGCCTGGTCGAACAGCTTTTCCATGTCCGCAACCAGGCGCGCGCGGATGCGGCAGGCGTCTTCATAGGCCGCGTAGCGTTCGAACTGGAAATACGCACCCTGAAACAAGTAGCTTTTGACAAGCGTGCCGAATGCGGCGCCCCGCGAGCGCAGATACATCTCGTTCCAGTTTTTGGCACCCGGTTCGCGCCGGCCGTAGCGGACCGAATCGTAGCGTCCGGCGCTCGAGGAGGCCTCCACCGAACCGACGATGCTGTGCACAAGGGAAAAAAGCGCCATGTCGGCAAAGGAGAGTTCCCGGACCAAAAAACCGGCCTTCTTTAGTTCGTTCACTGACCCATCAAACGCGCTTTTGCCCTCAGCCGGAAGTTCGTCTGCCGCCTCTGAAACGATACCGATGCGCGTGTTTTCAGGCACAACTTCACGGGCGAAAAAATCCGGGGCCGGATCATCAGGAAGCGAGAAATCCAGGGGATCAGGGCCGGCGATGGTGTCCAGAATCTCCCGGATACGGCTGATGTTTGCTGAAAGCAGCCCCCAGCATTCCATGGACGGAATCAGGCCGACCAGGCCGAGGACAGAGACCAGGCCGTAGCTCGGCTTGAAACCGCAGACATCAGCGTGCCCGGCGGCAATGCGGCTCTCTCCCATCAGGTCCAGGACGATTTCCGCATCTGCGGCGTTTTCTTTGAGCGCCGCACCCGCCCGGCTTCCGTCCAGCCCGAACCCGAATTCACTCATGCGCGTCGAACCGCAAAGCGCGGCCCCGGCTTCGCGGAGCCGCCCGATAATCGTGGCGTCCTCGAGCGCGGTAAAATTTTCCAGGGCCCGGGAGCCGGCCTCGGTCGGCCAGCCGGCCACGGAGACGTTGGGCTGGATGGCGATGTTGAGGCCGGTCAGCGGCCCGCTGTCGCTGCTGCTGCCGGCCGGGTCCGGATCGCGATAGACAAATATCGATTCCATAGATATATTTCCTATTCCAGAATACTGGCGACTTTAAAGTAATTGCCCTTTACCGCCGGGGCGCTTTTGAGAAGCTGGCCGGAGGCGGCCAGGGGCGACCGCCGGGCCTCGGTGCCGGGGC
>JAWOFF010000127.1:0-36402 GCA_046482325.1 Desulfosalsimonadaceae bacterium | reverse complement strand
GCGCCCAGTACCTTACAGAAATTCACGGCGGATCGGATGTGCCGGCAAATGTGCTGGAGGCTGTGGAGGAAAACGGGACATGGCGCCTCTACGGCACCAAATTCTTCTGTTCCGCCACGCATGCGGACTATGCCATTGTTACGGCCAAACCCAGGGGCGCGGAAAAAGTGGCGGTTTTTGTGGTTCCCTCCTGGCTTGCCGGCGACAAGGATAAGGAGAAGCGAAACGGCCATACCATAGACCGGCTGAAATGGAAGATGGGCACCAGCGAGCTGCCCACCGGGGAGCTCACATTTGACGGGGCCGTCGCCTATCCGCTGGGTCCGCTGGAGAGGGGTGTGGCCAACACTGTGGGCATTGTGCTGACCTATTCCCGTCTCACGGTGGGACTCTCCAGCGCAGCATCCATGACCCGGGCGGTTCGGGAGGCCCAGAAATACAGTGAATTCCGTGAGGCCTTCGGCATGCCCATCGGGCAATTTCCGCTGGTCGCCGCTCAGATCCGGAGCATGGAGAAAGCCGCGCGCCGCACCACGGCCGGGGCATTCAAAATCTACCGGGATTTTCTCAGTCTGGAAGGCGGCCTCAAGGGCGGTTTTGCGGAGGATGAACCGGAAGAGAACAGGCGCAGGCGATTTGACATCCGGGAGCTGATCATGCTGCAGAAGATCACGGGATCCTGGGATGCAGTGGATGTGCTGCGTTCTGCCATGTCCATCTTCGGCGGCCACGGAGTGATGGAGGACTTCTCCTGCCTGCCCCGCCTCTACAGGGATGCCGCGGTCAATGAACTTTGGGAGGGCCCCAGAAACGTGATGCTGACACAAATCTATCGCGACATCAAGCGGGCCGAGCCGTGGTACCGACCGGCCGATTTTGTGGCCGCCATTCTTGACGGCTACGATAATGCCGCAGTCGACAGGCTCTGCCGGGAAATCACCGAACTTGCCGATTTCGCCGAGCCCATGAGTCTCGGCCAGGACACGCTTGCTTTCTGGCAGCAGTGGGATGATTTCTGCCACCGCCTCTTTCATGCCTGCCAGGAGCTGGCCATGCATGAAGTGGAGGCTGGAAAATGAGCCGGGAAAAAACCTTTGCGGGTATCCGGCAGCGGGAATGGGAGCAGCGGCGGGAGGCCATTGTTGACGCAGCGGAACGGGTCTTCAGCGTCAAAGCCTTCAACGAAACAAATATCCGCGACATCGCAGCAGAAGCCGGCATCAGCCATGCCACCATCTACAGGTATTTCCCGGACCGGCAGGCGCTTTTTCTGGAGGCCTTTTTGCGCGGTGTCGAGAGGATTCTCCCCTCCATAGATGCGGTAATAGCCCAAAAGCAGGGCAGACAGGCCCTGGAAGCCATTGCAGAAACCCTTATCCGCTTTTTAAGCGAAAACGATCATTACTTCCGCATGATGACCCACTTCATGCTGGACGGGGACCTGGAGCCCGGGCTTCTGGAGAAACTCAACAGCGCGGAGCGCATGCTGCTTGACAAAATCGAGGCCGTCTTCGCTGCAGGCGGGGAGAAGCAAAACAGCCGGGCCCTCGCCCACGCCTTTTTCGCCGCGCAAAACGGTCTTCTTATCTCCTTTCGCAATTATCCGGGAAGGGACAAAGCAGAGGTTTTGCGCCACATGCAGGAGCTGGGCCGGCTTACGGCCCGGCGCTTCTACCCGGGCGGATAGCCGGGCGCCCTCTATGCTCCGTTTCCATTCCATTGGCTTCCGGGAACCGCCGCAACACCGGCAAGACAATCCCTGTGCCCAAATTCCTTGTATCTGCGGCAAACTTGAAAATCGTTCAATTTGGGTTTAATTTTGTGCAGCAGAACCAACAGGAGAAACAAGTGCGAACGAGAAAACCACGGATAGTATTCTGCTTGCTCCTTGCCGCAGCACTGGCGGCCGCCTGTGCTGCTCAGATATGCGCCCAGACAGGGGAAGATCCTTTTGCGCCTCAGCAATTGGCGGACAAGGAAAAAGAGCGGATGTCCGGCGTCCATCTCTTTGATATGCGCCCGCAAAAAGCCCGGTTCCGGATCATTCACGGAAAGGACGAGGGAGAGCGAGTTGCCATGCGCCTTGAGCCCTTTTCTGATTCCGGCAACAAATGGCGGCTTGCCTTCTCAGGCCTCTACCGGCTGTCACTGACAAAGGCCCCGGAGGGCGCTGTGAAAGTGCAGCAACTGAAAATTTGCCGCAAAGACCGGAAAATCAATTTTTCCCCGTCGTTTCCGCTGCTCCCCGCCCAACTGGTGGCAGGAGAAAAAACCCGTACCTCAGGCACAATAAAGATAACAGGGCCGGACAACGGCAGCGAAACAAAATCCGGCAAATACACTCATGTGGTCAAATCCCTGAGCCGGACCAAGCTGGATACCCCGGCCGGACCCCGGACCGGCTATCTCCTGGAATACACATGCAGCATAGAGTTGCCCTACTCCAGTATCCGGATTGATCTGGAGGCCGGCTTCGACATCGACAAACGGCTTGCGTACTGGCGGGAACAGACAACCATTGAAAAATTAGGTCTCTTCAGTAAAACAAGCTTTCGCACGCTTGCTGTAACCGGGGAGAAAAGTGAGGATAAACCGGCGCCCCCGTTTAAAGAGAATGCAGACCGCGAAATCATTCAAGAATGAGCTGCTTTAGCTTGCGGGTAATCCAGCGCGCAGGGATACGCGTGATGGTATAGCCGATTGTTGCAAGCATAACGAATATAAGAATTCTTTTAAACAGCTCCATCTCGGGACTCGTGGCGTAGGGCCGCAGAAGCAGCGCAAAGAGAAGGCCCATGGCCGCCTGCCAGGTATCAGGCAGAAACAGAATATAGAAAGCCAGATATCTAGGTGTTACAGGTCTTTTTCCCAACGCCTTTGCTCCTGAGAGATAAGGCCCCGGCTGCCGGGCCTGGGCCTTAGTCCCGAAAACGCAATCAAGACCCCGGCCCCGGCACAGAGCCTGCCGGGCAGCGGATTAAAGCAGACTTTCCTCGCGCAGCCGGTCAATAATTGCGCACGTGCTCTTGCTGCGATTCATGGTGTAAAAATGCAGCCCGGCCACATTGTTTTGCAGCAGATCCCGGCACTGTTTTACCGCGAAGTCGATCCCCGTCTGCAGCACGGTCTCCTTGTCCGCGCCGCTGAGCTCATCCAGCTTCTGCTGCAGCTCCGGCGTTATCTTGGCTCCGCAGACCCGGGATAAAATGTTAATGAGCTTTACGGTATATACGGGCATGATACCCGGAATGAGGGGAATCGAGACCCCGGCCTTGCGGCATTTTTGCTCATAATCATAGAAGAACTGATTGTCATAACAGAACTGGGCGACCACATACTCCGCCCCGGCATCCTGTTTCTTTTTCAAGGCCTCGATGTCTTTTTCCAGGCTCTCCGCCTCTATATGGCCCTCGGGATATCCGGCGCATCCCAGGGTGAAATCATAGCGGTCTTTTATAAAAGCTATCAGATCGCAGGCGTAGGAAAAACTTTCCGGATGGGGAACAAAACTCTCATCCTTCGGCTGGTCGCCGCGGATGACAAACACGGTCTCCACTCCGAGGTCCCTGTATTTATCGAGGACCTCCGTAATCTCTTCCGGACCCAGCCCGTAGCCGGCAATATAGGCAACAGTGGGTAGCTGCTTTTCATTCATCAGTTTTTTCACCGTCTGGTAGGACCCGTCCCTGTTGGAGCCGCCCGCTCCGAAAGTAAC
This sequence comes from Desulfosalsimonadaceae bacterium, assembly GCA_046482325.1. Classification (GTDB taxonomy): domain Bacteria; phylum Desulfobacterota; class Desulfobacteria; order Desulfobacterales; family Desulfosalsimonadaceae; genus M55B175. Next base: position 32,687 of record JAWOFF010000127.1, on the reverse strand, counting down.
CGTCATATAATCCGGCCCGCGCTCGGCAAGCTTGTCCACAATGCCCCCGAACTTTTCCGCCGCTGCTTCATCGCGCGGCGGAAAAAATTCCATGGAAACAACCGGGGCTTTTTTTGCATACACATCAGTAACTCGCATAAATCATTATCCTCCTGTTTGCGCAATTGTTGATCAGCCAGATCTTGTCACCTAAATTGAGCGATTTTCAAGTCTGCAGCAGGTACAAATTGTCACTAATTACCTTAAAATAATAAAAAAACAAAATTTTTAAAATTTGATACGCTCAGGTTTCAGCAAACGCTCAGTATTTTAAAAAGCCATCCGCCTGTCAAGACATTCCTCGCCGAAACCTTGCAATCTTACCGGAAAAGGACTATATTAATTGTGGTTTACATCTCCCATGCCTGCTTTCTTATGTTTCCCGCTTCCCGGTAAGGCCGGGAACAAAATCCAACGGTCTGTCAATCGGCCCGGCATCGGCCTGTTTCAGGCTGAAAGGAAATTTTCATGCTCCAGCGCTATGAAATCAAGCAAGACCATGCCAATCACCAATTTCGAATCAGGGAGTACGCGGTGATCGACAAATGGCTGAAGGACACAGATCCTTCCTTCCTGCGCTACGAGGATTACGTGCTGCTCCACGAAGCCTCATATGACCGGAACACGATTCTGCATGCGGCCGCAGACGACATAAAATCCCTGATCGCAGTTCTTCGGACCCCTTTTTTCTTCCCCAATGCAGACACCGCGGCGGGCATCGCCCAGGCGATTGCCGAGTTGTGCAGGGACCAGGAAGCCAGCGAAATCGCGCTTTTTGTCAATGACAAAAACGGCGCGGACACTCCTCCGTTTGCATCCGCCCCGCTCTAGATCTATATTGTAGCCGGATTGTAAAAAAAAAGAGCAAAAAAAGGCTCTATCCCTGCCAAAGAAACTTTTTAGCGTACGTCAACGCTTTAGGGGGGAAGATCCTATGAAGCTGTATATCGGCACCTCCGGCTGGAATTACAGTCACTGGCGGGGTCCCTTTTATCCCGGGGACCTGCCTGCAACCAAATGGCGGCAGTATTACATGGAGCGCTTCCATACAGTGGAAGTAAACAACACCTTCTATCAACTGCCGGATAAAAAGACCTTTGAAAAATGGAAAAACGAGGCGGAGGCGGGCTTTATCTATGCTGTAAAAGCCAGTCGGTATATCACCCATATGAAAAAGCTAAAAGATCCGCAGGAGCCTGTAAAAAATTTTCTCTCCCATGCAGCGGTGCTGGAGGAAAAACTAGGGCCTGTGCTCTTTCAGCTGCCCCCGCGCTGGCGGTGCAACCCGCAGCGGCTTGAGGCTTTTCTGGAAGCGCTCCCCGGGAGCTTTCGCTACGCATTTGAATTCCGGGATGCCTCCTGGTGGAAACCGGAAATCCTGGATATGCTGCGCCGTTATAATGCCGCTTTCTGTGCCTTCGACCTGGAAGGGACCCAGTCGCCGCCTGAATTGACGGCAGATTTTGCCTACATTCGCCTGCACGGCCCGGAAGCCGCCTATCAGGGCCAGTACAAAGACAGCGCCCTCGATCAATGGGCTCAACGCATCCGGGCCTGGATCGCAGAGGGTATTGAAGTATTCTGCTACTTTGACAACGATGAAAACGGCTATGCTGCCAAAGACGCCTTGCGCCTCGCGGCGAAAACAGAGTCCGAAGCGGACTGAAACCTGCCCGCGCCAGCCCTGCCGCCGATCCGAAAGCACTGCGGGTATAGACTCCGCCCGTTTTACAACGCAAGCCCTCTTTCCTTAAAAAAATTATTTACCCCCCCCTTGACGAAGTGCATCAAGGTATTACATTGAAAGTGAAAAGAGAATATAGGAAATTGAAATTTCAGAGAATATTAAACAATATAGGAAAAAGGGGGTGAGACTATGGCACTGGTTAGATGGGATCCCTGGACAACCCTGCCGACGCTTCAGGACCGAATCAACCGCCTTTTTGAGGATGCATTCCCCACCCGGCAGACGGGCGCGGAAGATGAGATGAGCCTGATGGATTGGCGGCCCACTGTAGACACCTATGAAGAGGGCGACAACATCGTAATCAAGGCCGAACTGCCGGGAGTAAAAAAAGAGGATGTCTCCATTGACGTCAAAAACAATGTGCTGACGCTCAAAGGCGAGCGCAAACACGAAGATAACGTGGAGGAAGAAAACTACTACCGCAGGGAATGCGCTTGCGGGAAATTCCAGCGGGCATTTACCCTGCCGGATGCTGTCGATCCGGACAAGATCGAGGCTTCATATAAAGACGGCGTCCTGAAGGTGACGGTGCCCAAGACCGAAGAGCAAAAAGCAAAAAAAATCGAAATTAAATAAGTAGATTACATAAAGGTCCGGACCTCGCAGACAGGGGTCCGGACCTTTTTTTTCGGATACATCACTTTTTTTCCACCGGCAGAACCCAGCCTTCCGGGTCCTCGGCCCTGCCGTACTGAATATCTGTAATGGCGTCAAAAAAGCGCTGTGCCCACGGCCCTACTTCGCCGTCGCCCACTTTTATCTCTTTTTCCTTGTATCTGATCTCTCCCACAGGGGAAATCACGGCCGCCGTCCCGGAACCGAAAACCTCCTGCAGCCGGCCAGCCTCATACAGATCCACGAGTTCGTCAATGCTTATCCGGCGCTCGGTTACAGCAAGTCCCCATTTTTGGGCAAGCCGGATCACCGTATCCCGCGTAATGCCCGCCAGAATACTGCCGCTCAAAGAGGGAGTGACCAACTCGTTGTCAATTACGAAAAAAATGTTCATGGAGCCGACTTCTTCAATATACTTGAGCTCTACTCCGTCAAGCCAGAGCACCTGGGTGTAGCCTTTGCTGTGCGCCTCTTCTCCGGCATAAAGACTGGCGGCGTAGTTCCCCGCGGTTTTCACCTCGCCCATGCCGCCGCGCACTGCGCGCACGTATTTGTCTGTCACCCAGATTTTTACCGGATTGAAGCCTTCCTTGTAATAGGCGCCTACCGGGGAAAGAATAATAAAAAAACGGTAGGTGTAGGAGGCCCTGACCCCGAGAAAGGGGTCGGTGGCAATAATTGTGGGGCGGATGTAGAGGGAGGTTCCGGGAGCTTTCGGCACCCATCGTTTCTCCAGCCGCAGAAGCTCGCTCAGCGCCTCAAGAGCAAATTCTTCGTCAAATTCGGGTATACAGAGCTTATGCGCCGAACGGTTGAAACGCTTGAAATTCTCCCGGGGGCGGAAAAGATTGATGCCGCCTTCAGGGGTCGTAAAGGCTTTAAGCCCCTCGAAGATGGATTGACCGTAATGCAGTACCATGGTGGAGGGATCCATGCGAAATGCATGGTAGGGCTCGATGCGCGGATTATGCCAGCCTTTCTCCGGATTGTAATCCATGTTAAACATGTGGTCGGAAAACAGCGTGCCAAAGCTGAGCTCGGAATCGTCCGGCAAATCCTTTAATTGGTCAGCGGTGGTGATACTCAGTGTCATGTCCTTCTCCAAAATCTGTCAGGTTTGGGTGAGGGGTTCCCATAAAGCTTTATTTTTTTATCACGTACGCCTGCATGATCAAGGAAATTTAACGCTCACGGAAAAATTCTCCGCCCCGTAAACCCGTGGGAACCATTTGTACAACGCCTGGTGAATGCTTCTTAGCATTTTTTTCGCCTTAAAAGCAATGGCCGTACCTGTTTAAAAGGCTTGACAAAAAAGAGATTTTTCATAATTTTTTTATTTTTAGTAAAAATCGGCAGATTTGCCTGCTATTAACCGCCAACATTCTGAAAAGAGCAGCTCATGCGAGATGATATAATCCAGATCCGATGGCACGGCCGCGGCGGACAGGGGGCAATCACCGCCGCCAAGATTGTCGCAAACGCCGCATTTTCCTCAGGTTACTCCGGTGTTGTCATGACCCCTACCTTTGGTACGGAACGGCGAGGGGCCCCGGTGCTTACCTCGCTGAAAATCGCAAAAGACAAGATATACGACCTCTCCCCCATCAGCGAGCCCGACATGGTGATGGTGTTTGATTCGCTTCTCCTGACGGAAGTCGGGGTTACCAACGGGCTGCGCTCAGGCGGCCTGATGATGCTCAATTCCCCGCGTCCGCCCGCAGAGTACGCCAACGGCAGTATGACTGTTGCAACAGCCGATGTCACATCCTTTGCAGCCGGAGCAGGGCTCCCTACGGGCATCATCAACACCGGCATGATCGGCCTTTTCGCTAAAGCTACCGGACTGCTTGACCTGGATATTCTGCTTGAGGCTGTGGGCGAAGAGTTTACGGGACGCAACCCGGAGAAAAACATAGAAGCCGCCCGGGCGGTGTATAAAAATACGATGATTGGAGAGAGTTGATGACAAAAAAATCTTATGCCTGCCATATATCCCGCAGCGAACCCGGCCCGGGAGACGGCGGCCGGACCGGATCCTGGCGCGTGCTTCGTCCTGTAATCGATCTGGAAAAATGCATTCCGGCCAAGCGCGGCAAGCCTGCCTGCTTTACCTGCTGGCTATACTGCCCGGACGGGGTTATCTCGCGCACCATCCCGCCTGAAATTGACTATGAATACTGTAAAGGGTGTGAAATATGCGCGGAGGAATGCCCGGTGGACGCCATTTCCATGGTGGAGGAAACCCTTTTTATGAAAGAGGAGAAATAGGCCTATGCATGTTATTGAATCCGGCAACGTGGCGGCTGCAAATGGCGTTAAACTGGCCCGCGCACAGGTGGTGGCCGCATATCCCATAACCCCTCAGACGCCGCTTACGGAGAAGCTTTCCGAATTTGTCGATGCCGGGGAAATGGAGGCCGAATATATCCCCGTGGAAAGCGAGCATAGTGCTCTCTCCGTTTGTATCGCCGCTTCCAGCGCCGGCTGCAGGGCCTTTACGGCAACCAGCGCTAACGGTCTGCTGTACATGAACGAACAGCTCCACTGGGCGGCGGGCGCCCGCCTGCCGATTGTAATGTGCGTGGTAAACCGGGGTATCGGGGCGCCCTGGACCGTGTGGAATGATCATCAGGACGCTTTTTCGCAACGCGACACCGGCTGGATTCAGCTCTATGCCTGCGATCATCAACAGATCATCGATACTGTCCTCCAGGCCTATGCCATTGCAGAAACCGTAAGCATTCCCGTGATGGTCTGCTATGACGGCTATATTCTCTCGCACACCTACATGCCCTTTGAACTGGCAGACAAAAAAACCGTGGACAGATTTCTGCCGCCCTTTGCTGCTGAATTTCCCCTTGACCCGTGCAGGCCCTGCAACCTGAATACTGTTACCCTGCCCGATATCCGGCCGGACGTGCGGGGCGAAACATCACCGGGGTACATGGAAATCCGGCACAATCTGTATACGGACATGCGCGATGCCTTTAAAGTGATTGAAGATGTGGACAAAAAATTCGTCCAAACTTTCGGCAGGGGCGGCAGCGCCTTTCTGGAGCCCTACAAATGCGACGATGCCGAATACATCGCCGTATGCATGGGCTCTTTGTCCTACCACTTAAGGGATGTGGTCAACGCCCTTCGCGGGGAAGGTCTGCCTGTCGGCGTTTGCGGGCTGAGGGTCTACCGCCCCTTTCCGGATAAGACTATACGTGATGCCTTTCAAGGGGCCAAAGGCTTGATCGTTTTTGAAAAAGCCCTTAGCTACGGCTACGAGGGGGGCTTATTTACGGACATAAAAGCAGCGCTGTATAATCTGGAAAATCGGCCCTTTATTCACAACTACATTCTGGGACTGGGCGGCCGCGAGATTCAGACGACACAGCTCAAGGAGGCCCTTTACAAATCCTGCACCGAAAAGATGGATCCGGCCTCCATGCCCCGCTGGATGGGTCTCAAACTATAGGGCCGCAAACCATTCTGAAACGCTCAGTTTAGGTGAAAAAAAGACAAAACTTACGGGATATAGAAATGGCTGAAAAAACAAGCATCCTCAACTTACCGGAAGAAGAGCTGGTGCATCCTGGCAATCGGGCCTGCGCGGGCTGCGGCTTGAGCATCATCTACCGCATCGGGGCAAAAGCCCTGGGACGCGATACCATTCTTGTGGTGCCGCCGAGCTGCCTTACCGTATTGCAGGGGCTTTATCCGATAGCCGCCACACAGCTGCCCTGCTTAAACGTTACCTTTGCATCAACTGCTGCGGCAGCCACCGGTATTCTGGGAGCTCTGCGCGCGCAAAAAAAACAGGGCACAACTGTTGCCGCCTGGGCAGGCGACGGCGGCACAAGCGACATCGGTCTGCAGGCGCTCTCCGGGGCCTGTGAGCGCGGAGAAAACTTTATTTTTATCTGCTACGACAACGAGGCTTACATGAATACCGGAATTCAGCGCTCCGGAACCACCCCGCAGGGTGTGCTGACCACAACAACGCCTATTTCCGGGAAAAAACAGAAGAAAAAGGATGTGCCCGCTGTGATCGCGGCCCACGGCATCCCTTATGTGGCCACGGCATCCGCCGCCTATCCGCTGGATTTCTATGACAAAATCTGCAAGGCCAAGGCCATGGCCGGACCCAAGTACATCCACGTCCATACCCCCTGCCCGTCCGGCTGGGGATTTAATCCGCGCTACAGTGTCAAAATAGGCCGTCTTGCTGTGGAATGCGGCCTGTTCGACCTTTATGAAATTGAAAACGGGCGCTTTGCACTAAGCGATCCCTCCAGGCGCCTGCTCTCCAAAAAACGGCGGCCGGTCGGAGAATATTTTGAAACCCAGACACGCTTCCGCAGCCTCTCCGAGGAGCAGACAGCCGCAGCCCAGCAGGAAGTTGAAGAAAAATGGGATGCCTACCACAAGCAGGCCGAATGCGGCACGATCTAGTTCCGCAATACGGCTATCCTTCGTAGAGCACCGCCAATATTTCCGCTTTGCCGCTTTTGGCAGCCACCATGTGCGGGGTGGTGGATAAATAATAGATGCTGTCTCCAGGCTCCAGCTCATGCCGCTCCTTGTCAATTTTGGCAATGACGGTGCCATCGAGGACGTAAATGAACTCCTCGCCCTCATGAACAGAGGTCTCCCCCTCCGGATTCTCCTCCAGGGTTACCATCAGGGCTTCCATATGGCGCCCCCTGACCTCCGGAGCAAGGCTCCTGTAAGTATACAGGTTTTTTCCCTTTGCTGAAGTAGAGCGCGAAGCAATCCTTCGCTCATCTTTTCGGGTAATAGAATACAGTTTATCGCCCACACCGGAGACCAAGCGGCTGAAGGCGCTTTCCAGGGCCTTGGAAAGCTTGACCAGCGTACCGAGCTGGGGCTGAATTTCATTTTTTTCGATTTTTTCCAGCGTCTCCACCTCAAAGCCGGTCACATTGGCCATTTCTTCATAGGACAGCCCTTTTTCTTCGCGGATTCCCCGGATGCGGTCGCCGACAGCTTCCACACTGACCTGTTCATGAGTGGAAATATCCCCTGTCAAAACGTCATAGCGATCTTGCTCTGTCTCGCGGTTCATGTTTATCTCCCGTTTTTCCTTGTACCTAAAGTAAGAGTTTCAAGTTTTTAATACTATTGTTTTTGTGTTATTTTAAGATAGTTGAATCATTTTTAGCTTTAAAAGCTGAAAATGGTTCAATTTAAATTAAGATACCAAAGCAGAACCCGCAGGTCAACATCTGCCGAAAAAAGCTCCGTCCGCGTCTGCAGCCGAAGCAATGAAGAAATGCGGCCGCTGATTTTTGAATGATTGCCATTGGCAAGTGCTTGCTGTATAGTACTTACTGACAGCGGCGCGGAAGATGATAAAATCCCTCAGATAACACAATTACCAGCCAGCAGGCAGCAGATACAGGATGAAGTATCAGAAATTCTTTCATTTCCTGCAGAATACCGGCAAAGATCCTGCGGCCCTCTATTTTGAGGATGAACTGACCCGGTTGAAAAACCGGCGCTTTCTGCTGGATTATTTCCAGCACAATATCAACTGGGACAAACTACAGCGCCATCCGGTCTCCCTGTTGATGATCGACGCCGACTACCTGCGGCACGTAAACGATCAGTACGGACACGAAGCCGGTGATCAGGCGCTTGTCCACATCAGCGGACTCGTAAAAGAGGTTACTCCCGCCCATGGCCTGGCTGTGCGCTATGCGGGCGACGAATTTATTATCCTGCTTGCCGGCACGGACAAAAACGGCGCGCTTGCCGTGGCGGAAAACCTGCTGGAACAAAGCCATTACAACCTCTTTTTTGCATCTGAGGCGGACACGCCCATTCCGCTTACAGTAAGCATCGGCTGCGCCACAGCACCGGATGATGCGGATACCGCAAAAGGACTCCTCCATCAGGCCGATCTTGCTGTGTATGGAGCCAAGCAGGCCGGGAAAAACCGGCACGTAGATGCCGCGGAAGTGATTCCCGAGACCGTCTCCTATAAAAACGCTATTCATTACCTTGATAACGCCGGCATCGTGGGCCGCAAATCCCAGTTTGAAGTGGTTGCCACGGCTCTTAAGCAACTGGGCCGAAAAAAGAGCAGCTTTCTGGTCATCGACGGCGCACCGGGAATGGGCAAGACAAGCTTTCTGGAACTGGTACAGCGCAATCTTGAAAAGAAAAATATAAAAATTGCCCATGTATCAGGTGTTCTGCAGGAATCCTACCGCCCCTATTACCTTATCTCATATATAGCCATGGCCTTGATGCGGCAGCTCTCCGACAACGGGCAATCCGTACTGGACGGGATGGATGAGGCAGGCATTGCACGGCTGGCCCATATAATGCCCCAGCTAATCGGGGCCGATGACCCCAGACCAGAGGACAACGCCGCTCACAGAGAGACAATTTTCAGGACCTTTACCAGGTTTTTTACTGCCCTGCTGGACGAAAGCCCGCTTGTTCTGCTTATCGATGACATGGATTACAGCGATCCAGCCTCCCTGCAGCTTCTGGAAGTCCTGTTTCAAAAGCGCCCTGCCGCAATGCTGATCTGCGGCACAGCTACAGCCGAAGTATCCACCAGGCCCCAGGCAGTGCCCCTGGAGTTGTTCCGCAATGCTTACGGAAAGCAGCTTGGCATACAGGATATAAGTCTTACCGGGCTCACTGCGGAAGGCATCGACAAACACATCCGGATGATCTTTCCCGGCATTGAGGTGCCCCGCAGAATGGCCAGCGAGCTTGCAGCTGTCACTGAGGGCAACCCGCTCTTTATTGTGGCGGTGCTGAGAAAAATGGTGGATGACGCCAAAATTTTCCATGAAAACGGTAAATGGCAGATTAGACGGCTGGAAAAAAATTATCTTCCCAGATCCCTTGAGGAGATCATACGGCAGAAAAAAGAGCTGCTTGATGAGGAAAGCCGCCGCTTTATCGACCAGGCCTCAGCCTTTGGAGAATCCGTGTCGCTCAGTATGCTGGCCGGATTTTCCAAGGAGCGCTCCGCCCGTATCTACGACTACCTCAATGAAGCCGCGTCCAAGGGCCTTGTCCGCTCCGAATTCCGCGAATTGGACGAAAATATCCGCTTTTCCGGGAAAATGGTGCGGCAGGCCATTTACAAGGATATCCCGGAAGAAATCAAAGAAGACCTGCAGGCCCGCATAGGCTACTATAAAGAAGATTTATACAGCCGCAGCCTCCTGTCCTCAACCGCTATGATTGCGCATCATTTCAATCACAGCGCAGATGCTGAAAAGAAAAATTTTTATCAGGAGTTTCAGTCGGACTACAACGAGCGCCTTTTCAATCCGGATGAGGCCCGCGCCTATGCGGAGAACAGCGTGGCAGGGGCGGGTGAAAAAGATCCGATAGCCGGCCGTCCCTTAAGCGAGGAATCCGCCCGCCATGTACCGGAATTGCTGCGCGCACTGGTAGTGGCCATTCGCAACACCCGCCTCTATCCCCCAATGAGCAAATCGGTAGGCGACTCCCTGGATCAGCTCCTCTCCATCCTGCAGAAAATCCACGGATCTGACCCGCGCGTTTCCATCATAAACGACAAAAACGCACTCTATATAAATCAGCAGCCCCTGCGCACCACCTCTTACCCAAAAGTCGCGGAAAACATCCTGGACTTATGGGATCAACTGGAGCTGCACCATGTAACATTTATCCACGGCATAACCAGCCGGGAGCTTTCCGGCTTTATCCGCACGCTGGGCCAGACGCGGAGCAAATCAGTAAGGCCCGGATACTGGCTGGATTTTCAGCAGAAGCATCCAATGCCCCACATCATCGCAGGCCAGATCCGCTACGAAAAAATTTTACCCCCGGAGGATGCCAGGCAGCAGGCTCCTGCTGCGTCCGCTGCCGAATCGGAGCCATCATATGCAGCTGCAGCGCAAGATTTCGATGCATTCAGCGAGGCTGATCTGCAGGCCATTCAACAAATGCTGGGGCACTTTCTGGGAGCCGCCAACAAGTTAAAGCTCTATCCCGCCTCCTCCCCTGTGGCCAAAGACGCGGTGGAAAATCTTTACAACGCCCTGCAGCGCTTTTTCGCCCGGCATAAAGCGCTCACCATAGCCAGGGTGGAAAACACCCTGCTCGCCAACGGCAACCGGCTGGATCTCACCGGTTTTGAGACTCTTGCCGGCGGGGTGCATAACTTATTCTCCGATTCCGGCATAGAAAGCCTCACGATCATGCTGGAGGCAGGCCCGGAAGAGCTTTCCGGCTTTATCGCAGCGGCCTGTGGAGCAGAGGAGATCCAAACAGATGCGGACTTCTGGGAAAAAGAACTTAACAACCGCAGCATACAGCATATTCTGGTCAACCGGGGACTCTACAGCATCAAAGACATCGCAGCAGGCACCACCGATCAGGCTGCGGAAACCGACGGCCCGAAAAAGGCGCCAGCCGAACAAACGGATGCAGCCAACCTGCCCGCCCGGATCCGGGATCTTTTCCTGAGCGGCCGTCTGGAAGACGCCCGCAGCATCCTTGCCCAACTGCAAAACCGCTATAAAGAAAGTGATCAGGCCGGCAGAAAAGAACTTCTGCATCTGTTTGACAGGATTCTCACGCCCGAGGACTGGCGGCCCAACACCGCCTACCTCCAGTTTGTCCTGGCACCGCTGCTGGAGCTGCTGCAGACAGAGACGGCCCCGGAGCTTCTCAGCCACATGGCCGCCTCCTGCTGCAGGGCGGCACAGGATTTTATCGGCTTTGGCGAATACGCCCTGGCAACCTGGATCTTTACCCGCCTCCAAAACCACCCGCGCTCCCCCGAGATCAAAATACCGGAAATGCCGGCATCAGTACTGGAAACCCTTGTGGACGGCCTCGCCACGAGCGACCGCAATGTGCAGCAGTCTGCCTTTCAACTGCTCTCCAGCCTTGGAGCATCCGCGCAGCCGCACCTTATCAACATGATAAAAAGCGATGCCAGCCTTCGGGCGCGGCGCCTTGCTGCAGAACTGCTCAAAAAACAAGGGCCGCAAGGCAGCAAAGCCATTAAAAAAGCGCTGATGAACGAACCCACACCGGAAGACAGGGCCCGCATCCTGGACGTTATTGACGGGGTCAGCACAGAGCTGGAGAAAGAGCTGTATTACGCGCTACTGGATTTTACAAAAGTTGTCCGTCAGGCAGCCGGCCGCCTGGCCGAAAGACTTAACAGCCCGGCCATAGTGGAAATCCTCATTCAGGTAGCCCAGAGCGAGGAGACCGCAGCCGCAGTTACAGCCGTGAATATCCTGGGCCGCCTAAACGCCATAAGCGCAGCAGACACCCTGATCCAGCTTCTTGCCCACTGCCGCGATGAAGAATTTCAGGTCGCGCTGTGCCAGGCCATGGGCCAGATCGGGGACGAATCCTTTGTGCTGCCGCTGCAAAACATCCTGCGCTCCAGGCGCCGCCTTTTCTTCCGCAAAGCCCGTTCCCCGCAGGTCCGGATATCTGCGGCCTACGCCATATCCCGGATCAATGACCCCCGATGCCCCAGAATCATAGAGGCACTCGCCAATGACGCCGATCCCCGCCTGCGTGAAGTTGCCCGAAGTCTCAGCCCCGGTGCCTGAAGCCCTTTTTTGCCTTGCAGCCACAGCCGCCAGGTGATAGAAGAGCTTTGTAAACGGGGGAAAAACAATGGAAAAGCAGGTGCAGATGCAGGCAGATCCCAGCGAATTCTATATTGCCTGCCCTTATAAAAAGGGGCAGCCCCGCAAGCATATCGCAGTTTGCCGCAAATGCCGGTACCAGTCCCGCTGCAGCGCTTATCAGGACTGCATCCAGCCCCCGCTGCCCCTTGGGTGGCATTCGGCGGACAAGCCATAAACAGACTGCTTCCGCCGCATACCGGCCCTTCCCCCACAAAATGACCGGGTGGAGCTTATTCTTTTTTCCACAAAGGATGCAAACCATGCTTTTTGACAAATATGAACAGCGCCTTATGCAAAACGGCCTTGCCGCGCCCGGTGCGGCCCTGATGGCTTCAGCGGAAAACGGGGAGCTCAGTTTTAACCGGGATGCAGCAGACATCTCCCTGCTCGCCCCCCTTTTTGACAAACTGCAGATAAAGGCCCTGATCCGGGTTCAGCCGGAAGAGCCCTACCGGAGCATTCTGGATTTTCTGGCCCGGCCGCCGGCCGGCACGATCTGTCCGCAGGACTGTGAAACCCGGCTGTTTCTTACAGATCTGCCGGTTGCGGCAGAGGATTCAGGCGAGGCGTTTGCAAAGATCCTTTCCCGCCGCAAAAGCGTAATAGTTCCCGGAAACGGCATTATTGCAGCAAGCAGCCGCAGTCTCAGGGAAGCCTTTGTCACCGCTTCTTCGGTCTGCTTCGCCTGCTTTGTCAAATTTTTTACCGATCTGCTGCAGGCTCGCAAATCCGGGAAAGAAAGCCCGGAGAGCAGGCGGATGCTTGAATACGCAGTTTCCGTGACAACCCCTCCTCCGCAATGGGAAGAGGGGCTCTGCCGGGGGCCGTTTACGGGTGAAGAAAAAATCCGGGCCGCCATATGCGAGGCGGGCAAAAAGATTGTTGCCCTTGGCCTGGTGGATTCCTGCTTCGGCAACATTTCCTACTGTGCGAAGCAGACGCTTTATATCAGCCGGACCGGAACGTTTCTGGATACGCTGGAAGACGGGATAACCGAATGCCCGATAAAAGAGGCGCCTGAGAACCACCCGGAAGCCTCCAGCGAGCTGCCCGCCCACCTGGAAATCCTCCGCCGCACCGACTGCCGGGCAATTCTCCACGGCCATCCCCGCTTTTCCGTAGTATTGTCCATGGACTGCGACATTGCCGACTGTCCGCATGCGGGTACATGCTACAGGTACTGCCCTTACAGCCGCTACGCCTGCAGCGACATCCCCATAGTCTCCGGGGAAGTCGGCGGGGGAAAATGGGGGCTTTGCCATACAGTACCCCCTGTCATCCGGGAAGGCCAGGGCGTCATAGTTTACGGCCACGGGGTGTTCTGCTGCGATGAAACGGACTTTAACAGGGCGCTTGCAAGGCTTGCCGCAATTGAACGCCGCTGCTATCTGCGTTATCTGCAATTAATGGAACTCTCCCCGTAAACGAATAAAGGAATAATTGATGGAGTTTGCAAGCGCGTTTCATAAGTACAGGAAAAACTGGCGGCGGCCGGCTACATTGCCTCAAGAGAGATTGCCACAGTGGTCTTTCTTGCAACCGCCGCGGGCATCAATGAGCCGGCCCGCTGATTCCGCCAAACAGTAAATTTCCCGGGCCAATTGATTCTCCCAGGACCCCACAACGGCTATCTGCATGTCAACATGCCTTCCGCTGGTTTAAATCCGTCCGCCGCTCCAGCGGAGCTTTGCCTTTAATACATCAAAGTAATTCTTACCGGGAAACGAAATCATATGGACCGGATGAGCGCTTTCTGCGATATGGATGACATCCTGCCCGTAAATGGCAAGCCCAACCTGTCCGTCAAAGGTCACGACAATGTCTGATGTCTTCTCGCCAAGCTGCAGCCGGATCGTATCCGTACTGGGGACGATCATACAGCGGTTGGTAAGCGTAAACGGACATATGGGGGTTATGATGGTACCCTGTACTGCCGGGTGAATCACCGGTCCTCCCGCTGCAAGGGAATAGGCGGTGGAACCGGTGGGTGTTGCCACGATCAGGCCGTCGCTCTTATAGGTGGTCAGATAATGGCCGTTGATGTAGGTTTCAATATTGGCCAGGCGGGCAAGCGCCCCCTTGTTGATGACGACATCGTTTAAGACGGTTTCCCTGGCGATGCAGTCCCCGCTTCGAAAAACCTCCACACGCAGCCGGCACCGCTTCTCTATCCGGAAGTTATGGTTCAGGATATCTTCCACCGCCGGATACAGTTCCTCCTCAGCGGTTTCGGCAAGAAAGCCGATATCCCCAAATTTCACACCGATCAGCGGCACGGCGGAGTCGCCGATCCAGCGCGAAGCGCTCAAAAACGTGCCGTCTCCGCCCAGCACAAAAACGCAGTCCATCTCCGCCGGAGCCTCGTTTTTGGCCTCCGGGGCCTCGTTTTCCCGATACTCAAGAGGAAATGTCTCCCGGCGCACGACGTCAATGCCTTTTACCAGTAGCCATTTTTCGAATTCATCAGCCTTTCTGAGAGCCTTGTCGTCCTTTTTTACATACAAGCCGATACGCTTCACGAATAAGCCCTTTCCTGGACACGAGTTGCTGATTTTGCCTTTAAAATACAAATTTTAGCCGCTTGGCACCGCACAGGCAAGATTTTTTCTGACGATCCGGCTGTTATTGCATCTCTGCAGGAAATCGCGTATGTTATGATAGATAATAAAAGAGTCCTTTTTTGCTCATCGCCAAAGCGCACACCCTGCACAAAACACGAAATCCCGGAGGCCAAAATTCTACGAGGAGGGTAAAGAGATGGAGAACAGGGAACTGATCGAGATGTTAAACAAGGACCTGGCAGACGAACACGCCGCCATCATTCGCTACCTGGTGCACAGCTACCTCGAAGGCGAGGACACCCCGATCGGGGCAAAGCTCCTGTCCCGCTCCCGCGAGGAGATGTGGCACATGCACTGGCTCGGCATGATTATCGGCGCTCTCGGCGGCGAACCAGGCATGATACCGGCCGGCTACCCCTTTGATCCCAGCAGCCGCAAGACCATCTTTCGTTCTTACGTGGCCTATGAGGAAAAGCTGATTCCCCATTACCGATCAGAGGCGGAGAAGGTGGATGATCCGCACATCAAACGCGTCCTTCTGCGGGAGGCCTGGGAGTCCGCCGTGCATGCAGAAAAATTCCAGAAGATGCACGACAAGCTGGGCACCGCGGATGCAGACGGCCTGCCCGGGGAAGACAATGAACTGCCGCAGCCCTATGTAGAGACGCTGCAGCATCTGGTTGAGGCCAAATACAACCAGATGCTGCAAACACTGCGCGATTCCTGGGTCTTTCAGAAGGAGGGGCGCACGGCATGGCAGATAATGGATTTCTCCTATACAAAAATGAAACAACTGGCCCATATGGCGGAAGAAGTTGCGGAAAACGGTTTCGACCCCCGATTCAGCGCCGGGGGCACCATCCAGCATGCAGATGTCGGAAGAGCCCTGCAGGGGGCTCTCGAGAGCGTCCGCCATACCAAAGAACAGCACAATGCCCTCAAAAACGAATCGGAAACCCGGAAGCACGGAGGGCTTATGAGCAACCTGAACCTCTCTATCAATCAGGAGGGCTATGAAGCAGAAGAACTTGAGGAGATGTTGCGCTAATCCCGCTCAAATTTTTTTCCTCCCCGGCTCTTTCTGCCGGGGAGGAGGGCGGTTTCTGTTTAATCCAGCGGCTCCCAGCGGCCTTCCAGCTTTTTCATGACATCGGGAAGGGTGGTGTATTCCATCGCCTCCATGGGCAGACGATGGGGCTCAAACGGACCGTGACGGCGTATCAGGTCCGCGAGTTCGTTTGTTTTTTCCCGGGCCCTGTCAAATCCCGGATCATCAAACATATCCCGCGGACCCACCAGGCGGCCGCCGGAGAGTTGAAAGCCCAGTGCAATCACCCGCGGCGGGCCGTCAAAACGGCTGGGCGTTGCTTGGCGAACGGGAACCGGCATCAGGGGCCCGTAATGCGATCCCCGCATCCAGCCCTCACAAATCTGCGGCATGGTAAAAGGCTCCAGGGCTTCGCCCACTGCCGGAAACTTGCCCTGACAGCGGACAATCATGGCAGGGTCATCCTTTCCCACATATTTGCCGGCAATCAGGGAAAGCCGCTCTGTGGAGGATACGGCCCCGATTTCATTGTCCTTGGCAAAAATCGATTTGATAACGTATTGTCCGCCCGCCCCGATAAAAACCAGAAGATCGTAGAGTTCCTCCGGGGCGTCAAAGAATATCCGCTTGTGATTTTTCACATCATGGACCTCAAAACGAAAACCTGCATGCATGCTCGGCGATATGGCAAGACCGGCAGTGTTGAAAGGATCGGCAAACATTTTATAAAGCGGCAGGTTCCATGCACCGGCGGAGGTTTTGTCTGCAAGAAATACAACAATGGGCTCTGACTCGCGTTCCTCAAATTCCATTTCCGCCACGCCGGGGCCCATTCCCCGGATATTTTCGGAAAATGCATCGCTTAACAGGTCCTGCCCCGCTCCATAGAGTCCCAGGCGGTGAGCGATGTCGGAGCAGGCTTCAAAAATATCCCAGGCCAGCCTATGGATCTCCTCGCTGTCGGTGCCGCAGCGATGGGTCATAATCAGCTCCAGATCGTCGCCGCAGGCGGTTACGTGGTAGTCAATGATCTTCTCCTGATGCCGTGCCCCTTCCAGTCTGTTCCCGGCTTCTTCCATCAGGTCTTCGTGCATGGCGGAATGCCCTACATAGCCGCCCACATCAGCCTTGATCACACTGGTCGTAATCTTCTTTCCCATTTCTGCCTCCTTTGTCAATAGGTTACTGGCGCCTGACTTGGGATCGAGTTGCAAAAACGCGCGCCAAAGCGGTACATACACTTCTTTATTTAATAAATATAGTTATTTGCACCAAATTTGCAACACCTCCGCCATCTGTGCAGAAACCAAACCTGTCCGTTCTTCGCAAAGGGCTCGCAGACAGTAATTGTTGAAGCGGGGAAAAGATGCTACAAGCTATGCATCAAACTTGACTTTAGCCGCTGTTTACCCTAAAAAATTTCTTGTTGCTGAAAACGGACCGGGAGCCTTTTCCTCTGCCGTCCCGAAAGGAACTTTATATGCGTGTGGCGCTGTTGCCCGAACAAATACCCTGGTTTGCAAACCCTTGGAAATAAAGGAGAGACTGATTATGGCACAATTGATAGCCGACCGCAGGGACGTGGACTTTGTACTGCACGAACAGCTTGACATCAAAGCGCTGACCAAACATGAAAAATTTGCGGAATTCAACAAAAAAACCATCGACATGATCATCACCGAAGCGCGCAATCTTGCCATCAAGGAAATCCTGCCCACCCAGAAAATAAGCGACGAGGGCTGCGCGTTCGACAATGGCACGGTCCGGGTCCCGGAGGAATATCACCGGGTTTATAAGCTGTACAGGGAAGGGGAGTGGCTGGCGATGATTGATGACCCCGAATGGGGCGGACAAGGAATGCCCAAAACGGTTTCGCTGGCTGCAAATGAATACTTTTACGGGGCAAACCCCGCCTTTATGCTCTATCACGGCTTAACCCACGGAGCAGCCAAACTTATTGAAACATTCGGCTCAGAAGATCTAAAAAAACTGTACCTGAACAAACTCTATTCCGGCCAGTGGTCCGGCACAATGCTTCTCACAGAGCCCAATGCCGGCTCGGACGTGGGCGCGCTGGAGACCACGGCTGTCCAAAACAGCGACAGTACCTACAGCATAAGCGGCACCAAGATTTTTATCTCTGGCGGAGAGCACGATATGGTGGAAAATATTGTTCATCCGGTGCTCGCCCGGATTGAAGGAGCGCCTCCCGGAACAAAGGGGATCTCGCTTTTTTTGGTGCCCAAGTACCGGGTCAACGAAGACGGCAGCCCGGGCGAATTCAATGATGTGGTCTGCACCAATATTGAAGAGAAAATGGGGCTGCACGGCAACAGCACCTGCACCCTGGCCCTTGGCAGCAAAGGCAACTGCACCGGCATACTGCTGGGCGATGAGAACAAGGGCATGCGCGCCATGTTCCTCATGATGAACGAGGCCCGCCAGCTGGTTGGCCTCCAGGGCTTTGCCACGGCATCGGCCTCGTATATGTATGCGGCCAACTACGCAAAGGAGCGCATCCAGGGCAAGCATCTCAAGGCCGGCAAGGACCCGGACGCCCCGGATGTTCCCATTATTCAGCATCCGGATGTCAGACGACAGCTTGCCATCATGAAGGCCTATGTAGACGGTATGCGAAGCCTTATCTATTACGGCGGGCTCTGCTACGACATGGAGCAGCTCGGCGCAGACAATGCGGAGAGGGAAAAGTATGCGGATTTAAGCGCCATTTTAACCCCGATTATCAAAGGCTACGTCACAGACAAGGCCTTTGAGATTACCAGCCACGGCGTCCAGGTCTACGGCGGATACGGCTATATCAAAGAATACCCGGTGGAACAACTGCTGCGCGACTGCCGCATCTTTATGATCTATGAAGGCACAAACGGCATCCAGGCCATGGACCTCATGGGCCGAAAGCTTGGAATGAAAAAGGGCCAGCCCTTTATGGATTACCTCGGGCTGATGCAGCAGGAAACAGAAGCGGCGGCCGGCATTCAGGCCATTGGTCCGATAGCGGAAAAAGTCGGGGAAGCAGTCAACCGCCTGGGAGAAATTGCAAAGCACCTGGCCCAGACGGCGGCTTCGGATAATATTTTAAACGCCTTTGCCTATGCCCATCCCTTTCTGGAGGTCACAGGCGAGATCAGCATGGCCTGGATGCTTCTGTGGCGGGCCAGGGTCGCCTTCGAAAAGCTGGAAAAACAGGCAAAAACCGATGACCTTGCCCAGATTCAGGAAAAGGCGGAGAAAAACAAGGAAACCGCCTTTTATTTCGGACAGATCAAAACCGCTGAATTTTTCATCAGGACGCTGCTGCCGGGGACCATGGGCAAGCTCGATGCCATTGCCGCCACCAACGGTGCTGCCGTGGAAATTCCCGAAGCGGCGATCGGGGGATAAACAAGGCCCAGCGGCTTCTGCCTTTTGGCCGCCTTACGGTATGCAGATAACCGGCGGCGGCCGAAAGCAACCAGGATTTTTGAATTCTGCAAACAGACCTGACGCATTTATGAACACAAACGATGATCTTCCTGTAAAAATAAAAGGTGTAGGCGACAGCCTCTGTGTAAGCGTGGATCCCGCCCATTCTCCGGAGGATTTGCAGGAAGCCCTGATCAAGCCTTTTGAACGCCTGCGTCACCTCGCGGTAAACGCCAGGATCGTTATCGACTCCAGCCGGCCTGAGGAGAGCGGACAGCCAAGCGAAGAACTGGTTGAGGAACTGGGCCGCTTTCTGCAGGAACGCTTCCATGTGGGCCATGTCTCAAAGCCGCCGGAGAAGAAAAGCGGAATCAACAGGGAACGTATCCGGCATCAGGATCTGGGCAACGCCTGGCACCACTACCGCAGCGAGGCGCTGATCATTGCCGGCCGGGTAAGATCAGGCCAGAAAATTGCGGCCAAAAACCACCTGATCATCATGGGGGATTTAAATCCCGGGGCCGAAGCCGTTGCCGGAGGCGACATCCTGATCATGGGGACGCTCTCCGGCAAGGCCCAGGCAGGGCAGCCCGACAATGAAGAGGCTTTTATCATGGCGCTCAACTTCCGTCCCACCCAGGTCCAGATCGGCGGCATCGTTGCTGCCGGTCTCTGTAGCGGCAGCAACGGCTCCCCCGAGTTTGCCTGCATCGAGAACCAGGCCATAGTTGTCTGCGACTATCAAAAGGACAACCCGTTCAGGCAGCTGACATGGCCGCAGGTCCGGTAGGCGCAACACCCCCGGTCAATGCTGCGACTCCATCGGTAGGTACCCGGAAAAAGGGTTTTCCGAAGCCATCAACTTTAACAAAAGAGGTGTAATGTGCAAGGCAAAGTCATTGTTATGACCTCAGGAAAAGGCGGTGTCGGCAAAACCACCGTCACCGCCTCCATCGGTGCAGCTCTTGCCATGCAGGGCAAGCGTGTTGCCATCGTGGACATGGATATCGGGCTTCGCAACATGGATGTGGTCATGGGCCTTGAAAACCGCATTGTATTCAATGTTGTCGACGTCATACAGGGCAGGTGCAAACTCAAACAGGCGGCTATCAAGGACCGTCGCATCGACAACCTTTACTTGATACCGGCCTCCCAGAGCGATGAGAAAGATGTTATCAAACCTGAAAACATGGTCTGGCTGACCAGAAAACTCCGCAGGGAGTTTGACTTCACCCTTCTCGACTGCCCGGCTGGTATTGAGCATGGCTTTAAAAACTCCATTGCCGCTGCTGACGAGGCTGTTGTGATATGCAGTCCGGATGTGTCCGCGGTACGGGATGCCGACCGTGTAATCGGCCTTTTGTACGCACGCCAGATCACGCCGAAGCTGGTAGTCAACCGTATTGTCCCCAAAATGGTTGAAAACGGGGACATGTTAAGCCACGAAGATATTGTTGACGTGCTCTCCATCGATCTTATAGGGCTTGTAGAAATGGATGATCAGGTGGTGGTCAGCAGCAATACCGGTACATCACTGATTAACAACAGGGACTCCAGGGCCGGCATGGCTTTCCAGCGCATTGCCATGCGGCTTAACGGCCACCCGGAGCTGCCTGTCGAAAATCCCATGGCGCAGAAGGGCTTCTGGAAAAAAATCGGCAAAAAACTCGGCCGGAAAAATAAGGATGCCAAATGAAATTCAACGAGCTGCTGAAAAAACTGCTAAACAAACAAGACAGCAGGGAATTAGCCAAAAAACGGCTGAAATTCGCTCTGGTCTATGACAAGCTGGAAGTCAGCGACGGCATGCTGCAGAATCTGCAGGAGGAACTCCTGGAGGTGATCTCCCGCTATTTTGAAATCGACCGCAATGCCATGAATCTCGATATTCAGCGATCCGATGAATATTCCGCCCTGGTTTTTAATACCCCGATTATTGCTGCCAGGCACCAGAACGACCCATCTGCGGCCTGAAAAACGCCTTCAATACCGCAGAAAGCGCAGCTCCTCAGGGAATAAGCCGCAATTCGTTTTTCATATAATGATAGAGCTGCTCGCCGATGGCAAGGCCGATGTCAATGAACTGTGGGCCGTATTTTTTTCCCGTAGGGCTGCGGAAGGTATAGCGGATTTTTTCCAGGAATTCGATGCCCCGCGGATAAAGTGAGGCAAAGCGCTCCAGGCTGATGCCGGAGAGTTCCACCATGTCCCATACCGTATGGGTAAAATTATCCGGGCCGAAACGGAATTTATCAGAGTCATAGAGGCAGTCCGAGAGCATTTTACAGGATATTGTAGGCATTTCCTCGAACTCGCCAAAAGCCTCGTGGTTGGCAATGGCGGTGCAGATATCCGCCACCTCGTCTTCGGCAAAGGGGTATACGCTTAGAACCCGCCGGGCATAGGCGGCGCCCTGCCTTGCATGGTATTTCTTCCTGCGCTCTATGTCATGCAGCAGCCCCGCGCAATGAGCCAGCTGCATGCGCCTGGAAGCAGTCGCATCCGAAAAACCCTCGCGCCGGCATTCAACCGCCACAATTGCTGCTGCATCCAGGGCTACCAGCCGGGCATGGGCAAGCCCGTGGCCGTACTCATTGTCCACCGCCCCGGCCACAAAGGAGTACAGGCAGCCTGCTACGGGATCTGTCCTAAAATATTTTTCAGAGATCTTTACCTCGCGGGAGCAGTCCCTGTAAAAGGCCGCCTGCGGCTGACGGGCCGCAATCTTTCTGGCCTGCTGCCGCAGCTGCTCTATCACCGCCTCTCTTGTCTCCTGCATGACGCGCACACAAAATCCGTTTTTAAAGATGCCGGCCGTCTCACAGGCCGAGCAGCCGTTTAGCATTTGCCCCCAGTACCTGCCTGCTCTGCCCCTCGGTTAAGCCGCATCCCCCGATCTCGCGAAAATAGCGCCCCGGCCTGATCAGGGGATAATCCGTGCCCCACAGGATTTTCTCAGCCCCGGCAATCTCTGCGGCCACCGGATAGATTTGGGGGCTGTAGAGAAAAGGTGAGGCGGCAGTGTCAAAGTAGACATTGGCAAGGTTGTCGCGGACCTCTTTTTTCATCAGCATGTAAAAGAAAATCCCCCCGCCCCAGTGCGCCAGAATGATCCGGTTGTCGGGGAAGCGCTTGATGAGCTCATATATTTCGGAAAGGGTGTTGGGCGTTTTACCGGGATACATGTGCCCTATGGGTTCATTGGTATGAATCATGACCGGAGCGCCCTTCTCCCGGCAGATGGCCATCACCGGCTCCAGTTGGTTCAGGGTTTCCGATGAGAAGCCCCCCTGATAGAATGCCAGTTCGCCTACACCGGAGAGTCCTCCGGCAAAACAGCGCTCAACCTCGTCTGCTGCGTTTTCAGCCAGGACATCCAGACAGCAGAATCCTTTGAGCCGGTCCGGATAGCGGCTTACCGCGTCCATGACACAATCATTGTTACGCTGAAAATACTCCGGGTGATGCCAGGGAAAACCGAAAGTAACAGCCATGTCCACGCCCTGGACATCCATCTCCGCCACCAGCGCATCGGCATTTACAAGCCGGGATTTGGGCGGTTCATAAAGAAGTTGAAACTCCGGTTCTCCTTCAAAATAGGCCTGCCGGTTCTCACAGACTGCATCCGGAAAAATATGGGTATGCGCGTCAATAATCATAATCCCTCTGCTTCTGAACAAGGCTTACGCAGCCCTGCTTTTGTCTTGACCGCGTCGCTTCTGCTACCCTATAGTACTTTTACTGTTTAGCATAGCCTAATACACAAATGAAAACAAGAAGCGAGGCAAAACAGTTATGAGCATGTCCGAATGGCTGGCCTTCTTTGAACAGCCCGGCCCCGGCAATACGGATCAAACCCTGGAATTTGCCCTGGACCGGAGCCGGGAGCTGGGCATCAGGGAGGTGGTTCTGGCCTCCTCCACCGGCGATACGGCATACAAGGCCCTTGAATCTTTCAAGGGTCTCCGGCTTATTGTGGTAACATATCACTGCGGATTTAAAGAGCCCTTTCAAAACACCATGCAGGATGATGTACGCCGGGATCTGAAGGAAGAAGGCGTGCAGGTGGTAAGGGCGACCCACGCTCTTTCCGGGGTTGAGCGCTCAATCGCCAAAAAATACGGGGGCACCTGCCCTGCGCTTTTAATGGCAGATACTTTGCGGCTTTTCGGACAGGGGACCAAAGTGGCGGTGGAAATTGCCGTTATGGCTGCAGACGCCGGAACCCTGAGCGGGGGCGACATTGTTGCCATCGGCGGTACCGGCCGCGGGGCGGACACAGCAGTGGTGCTCCGACCCGCCAACCAGTCGAATCTCTTTGACTTACAGATACGCGAGATTATCTGCAAGCCGCGAAGCTTCTAATGCCTGCAGCACCAAAAATGCATACGGCGACTATTTTCTGATTTTTGCAGGAATCCTCTCCGGCTGTTTTTCCAGATGCCGGCAGCGATTGCAGGCCATTTCCGCCATGCGGGCCAGCACATCAGACAAATCAGAAGCATTCCATACATCACGGAACTCAGGAAGGCTCCGCAGCCGGTGGCTTAGCCGGTAGGGTGCGGCCCCCTCCGGGGTCAGTTCCATATCTGCCTCTGTAAATATCAGTTTATCAGCAAAAATCTCCTTCATGAGCAAACCGACCATGTAAACAAAAAACCTGCGCACATCATGCACCGATTCCGCGGAGCTGAGGCGCTGCCGATAATCAGGCAGAATTTTGCGCTCGTACTTGGTAAACGACATTTGCCTGCTCATTTTTAGCTCCTTAAAAAATGCGGCGTTCATAGGAAGGATATATTTTTAAGCTAAGGAGGGCGGCAGATGAAAGCAAATAAAAAAAGAGGGCTTTTCTTTTGGCCGTACAGTTGACAAATCAGTCTCTGTGCTTATCTTAACTAATTGAAAACAGGCCAAAATATAACATCGCACCAGTAAAGGAGGACAGATCCATGCGATTTGATAAATTTACCATAAAATCCCAGGAACTGATCCAGGAGGCTCACTCCCGGGCGTCCGGCTATAAACATCAGCAGATCGAGCCGGAGCATCTGCTGGAGGTAATGCTTGCCGACCCCAACGGGATCGTCCCTTCTATCCTGAGAAAAATCGGGGTGACTCCGGACAATGTCAGCCGGGAGCTGCAGCGTCTGCTGGAGAAACTCCCCAGGATCGAGGGAGCAGGCACGGATGTGTATATATCCCAGCGCACGCGAAAGGTTCTGGAAAAGGCCTTTGAAGAGGCCGATCAGATGAAGGACCAGTATGTAAGTATTGAGCACATTTTCCTGGCCATCGCGGAGGAGAAGCAAAGCAATCTGGCTCAGATACTCGCACGCTACGGGGTGCAGCGCGACGCCATTTTGAAGGTTCTCTCGGACATCCGCGGCAACCAGACCATTACCGATCAGAATCCGGAGGACAAGTACGAAGCACTGGAGAAATACACCCGTGATTTGACCGATGAAGCCAGGCGCGGCAAACTCGACCCGGTGATCGGACGCGATGATGAAATCCGCCGGATTGTGCAGGTCCTGTCCAGGCGACGAAAGAATAACCCTGTTCTGATCGGCGAGCCCGGTGTTGGCAAAACCGCCATCGTGGAAGGGCTGGCCCAGCGCATTGTGGAAGGCGACGTATCCGAGTCCCTCAAGGACAGGCGGCTTATTGCCCTGGACATGGGCACCCTTGTGGCAGGAGCCAAGTACCGGGGAGAATTTGAAGACCGCTTGAAAGCCGTGGTCAAGGAAGTTGAAAAAGCGGAAGGCAACATCATCCTTTTCATCGATGAGCTCCATACGCTCGTGGGCGCGGGCGCAGCAGAAGGAGCAGTGGACGCATCCAACATGTTAAAGCCCGCCCTGGCCCGCGGGACTTTGAGATGTGTGGGCGCTACAACCATAGGCGAATACAGAAAACACATAGAAAAGGATGCGGCCCTGGAGCGGCGCTTTCAGCCCGTGTTTACCTCCGAGCCCTCCAAAGAGGACACCATATCCATCCTACGGGGGCTCAAGCAGAAATACGAGGTGCACCACGGCGTGAAAATCAAGGATTCGGCCATTATTGCGGCGGCAACACTGTCGGACCGTTATATAACCGACCGGTTTTTGCCGGACAAGGCCATTGACTTAATCGATGAATGCGCCTCCAGGCTGCGGATCGAAATAGACAGCAAACCGGTGGAAATCGATGAAATCCAGCGCAAAATCAGGCAAATGGAAATCGAGCGAGAGGCCCTCAAAAAAGAATCCGATCAGGCCTCCCTGGAGCGGCTGGGCAAGCTGGAAAAAGAGCTTGAGAACTTAAAGGAAGAGTTTAACCAGATGAACGCCCACTGGCAAAATGAAAAGGAAGTTATTCAGAACATCCGCTCCATCAAATCCGAGCTGGACCAGTTGACCACCGAAGAGCAGAAGGCCGAACGTGAAGGCAACTATGAAAAAGTGGCGGAAATCCGCTACGGCAGAAGAAACGAACTGCGCCGGCAGCTGGAAGAAGCCAACGGCAAGCTCGCGGAAATCCAGAGCAAACGCCGGATGCTGCGCGAGGAAGTAAGCGCCGAGGACGTGGCCGAAATCATATCCAAATGGACCGGCATCCCGGTGCAGAAAATGCTCGAAGGCGAACGCGAAAAACTGGTTCGGATGGAAGGGCGCCTGCAGCAGCGGGTGGTCGGCCAGGAAGAGGCTGTGCGGGCCGTCTCCGACGCTGTCCGCCGGGCACGCTCAGGCCTGCAGGATCCCAACCGCCCGATAGGCTCCTTTATCTTCATGGGCCCCACAGGGGTTGGCAAAACGGAGCTGGCCAAAGCCCTGGCCGAATTCCTGTATGACAACGAGCAGGCCATTATCCGGGTGGACATGAGCGAGTACATGGAAAAGCATGCCGTCTCCCGGCTGATTGGTGCGCCCCCGGGATACGTCGGCTACGAGGAGGGCGGCTACCTTACGGAATCCGTGCGGCGCCGGCCCTATTCGGTGGTGCTTTTTGATGAAATCGAAAAAGCCCATCCGGATGTGTTCAACGCGCTGCTCCAGATCCTGGATGACGGCCGCATGACCGATGGACAGGGCAAAACCGTGGATTTCAAAAATACGCTGATTATCATGACCTCCAACGTGGGCAGCCATCTGCTCCAGGATTACAGCGAAGACAGGCGCCAGGAGATGGAGGCCCGGGTCATGGAAGCATTGCGGGCCAACTTCAAACCGGAATTTCTCAACCGGATTGATGAGACCATTATCTTCCACAACTTAAGCCACGAGCAGATCCGGACCATCGTGGACATTCAGATGGGGTATCTGCAGAAACGGCTGGCTGAGAAAAACATTGAACTGGAACTCTCTGATGCAGTCAAGGACATGCTGGCGGAAAGGGGTTTTGACCCGGTTTATGGTGCAAGGCCCTTAAAGCGTACCATTCAGCAGCACATTGAAAATCCGCTGTCCATGGCTCTGCTCAAGGGTGATATAGCAGAAAACAGCCGGGTTCAGGCGGAGCTTGCAAATGATACAGTCGAATTCCGGCTGCTGGAGCGCATTTCTCAGGAGGAAACCTATGCTGCCTGAATCCCGGGCAGTCGCATAAAAAGCGCGGGCGCATAGCCCGCGCTTTTTTTTATTGAAACCCCAAAAACTGTCCGCCCTGATAGACGATAAGGGAACAAATCCAGGCGACACCTGTGGTATAGGCGACATTAAACAATGCCCAGCGGATGGATCCGGTTTCCCGGGCAATCACAGCCACCGTGGCCAGGCAGGGCACGTAGAGCAGGACAAAAACCATCATGGAAAGGGCGGAAAGGGCTGTCATGCCGGATTTCTTCAAAGCACTGCGCAGCACCTCGGGCTCCGCCTCACCGGCATCCACAGCGTACAAAACTCCCATCGTGCTCACCACGATTTCCTTGGCCACAAAACCGGTTAAGAGAGAAACACTGCCGCGCCAGTCGATTCCCACAGGCTCAAAAACGGGCTCGAACAGGCGGCCCAACTGACCGATGTAGGATTTGCGGGCTTTTTCGGCTTGACGAGCTTTTTTTATCTCCTGGATCAAGTGGCTTTTGCGTTCCCGGAGATCCCGGGTCTTTTCCGGTCCGGCCCCGGCTATTTTCCCGGCATAAGATGACTGCACCTGCTGAATTTTTTCCCCGTAGTTCATGGAATAGTCAATATCTTTGGGAAAGGAGGACAAACACCATACTGCAATGGATCCTATCAGAATGATGCCGCCCATCTTTTTTAGAAACATCTTGCTCCGATCCCACATATGGATGACAAGACTTTTTGCCATGGGCACCCGGTAAGGCGGAAGTTCCATGACAAAGGGGGCTTCAATTCCCTTCAGAAACAGGGAACGGAAAAGGCGGCCGGTAACGATGGCCACAATAATGCCCAGCAGGTAAAGCAAAAAAATGACAGTCCCGGCGCTTGCGGCAAAAAAGGTGCCGGCCAGCACCACATATACCGGAAGCCTTGCCGAGCAGGACATAAAGGGGGTGATCATGATGGTAAGAATCCGGTCCTTTCGGCTCTCCAGCGTCCGGGTGGCCATAATTGCCGGCACATTACAGCCAAAGCCCATGAGCATGGGAATAAAAGATTTGCCGTGCAGACCGATCAAATGCATGACCTTATCCATTAAAAACGCCGCCCGGGACATATAGCCGGTATCCTCGAACAGGGCAATACAAAGAAAAAGCAGCAGGATATTGGGCAGAAAAATGACAATGCTGCCAACCCCTGCGATAATACCGTTTACAAGCAAATCCTGCAGCATGCCCTCCGGAAGGATGCCTTCCACAAAAGCGGAAAACACCCCGATGCCAGCATCAATCCACTCCATAGGATAGGCGCCGACCGTAAAGGTGACCTGAAACATGGCCCAGATAAAGAAAATAAAAATGGGAAAACCCAGAAAACGATTGGTAAGCACCTGGTCGATATTGCGGGAGATGTCCACACGCCGCCGCACAGTGTTGGTGACCGCCTCGCGCATAATGCCTGCTATAAAGCCGTAGCGCTCGTCGGTCATTACAATCTCGGGATCTTCGTCGAAGCGGCGCGTCAACTGTTCGCGCAGCCTCTTCGCCTCCTCCAGAACAGCATCGGCAGACTCGCCCAGGACCATGGGAAGCCGCTCTTTAACAATTTTATCATCCTCCAGCAGCTTGACCGCAACCCAGCGCGGGTTATAGGGAAACCCTGCGTCCCGGCGCTCGTCAATAGCAGCCTTGAGCCCCGCAATCGATTCCTCGATATCCTTGCTATAGCGGACACGACGCTCCTCCGGTATGCTGCCGCCTTTTTCGGCAAGATCAATGGCGGCCTGGATCAGCTCATTAATGCCCTGCCCCTTGTTGCCGACGGTAAAAACTACCGGAACACCCAGCAGCTCGGACATCACCTCTGCATCAATTTGCATGCCCCGGGATTGGGCAACGTCGGCCATATTCAGGGCGAAAATGACCCGGCAATCCAGCTCCCGCAGCTGATTGGCCAGATAGAGGCTTCGCTCCAGGTTGGAGGCATCAATTATATCGATGACCACATCCGGATTTTCCTCCAGAATAAAATCCCGGGCCACGATTTCCTCTATGGAAAAAGGGGTCAGGCTGTAGGTGCCGGGAAGATCAATAATGCGAAGATGATAGCCGTTGCGGTGGATCTCGCCTTCTTTTTTCTCAACAGTTACTCCCGGCCAGTTCCCGACTTTCTGGCGGGTGCCTGTAAGCTTGTTGAATATTGTCGTTTTCCCGGAATTCGGATTGCCGGCAAGCCCTACCTTAAGCAGTTTCTTCGGCATACCAGCCCTCCGGGGATTTGTCCACGACCTGAATCTCCGCTGCCTCCCGTACGCGCAGGGACACGTGGTAGCCCTTGACTATCAGCTCCAGGGGATCCCTGAGCGGGGCATACTTTTCAATATAGATCTCCGAGCCCCGTGTAAGCCCCATCTCCTGTATCCGACGCCGCAGCCGGGGATCTCCCTCAATGCCTACAATTCGTGCGCTCTGGCCTTCCTGCATCTCACTTAAACGCATATGCCAAACCTTTTATTTACAGGCGGATTAAAACCGCTTTTGTTATTCCGGAAAACGCGGAATGATTGAAACCGGGCCGCCCCGCGGAAGCGGCCGGGGCACTTATGAAACGAGTTCCGCTTAGCTCCGGCAGGAGCGGATCATCCGGTCTCACTGTCTCCAACGAGAATTTTCTGCGCCAGCCCCCGGCCCAGAACATAGCGGTGAAAATCCAGGGCCACAACCATCTGACCCGTTCCCTGGTTGCTGATCACCTCAACGGTGTCGCCCACCCGGAAGCCCATGCTCATAAGCCGCATCCGTGCATGATGGCCGCCGACAAAATCTCTTATGACCAGCTGCTCGCCCGGCTTGGCCATAATCAGCGGCATCTGCCGGCTCCTGGCCTTCATACAGTCAGAACAGATACCGTAAATATTGAGCTGATGCTGCAGCATGTGAAACCCGTAGCCACCTACAACCTGCGTCTGCAGCGCCTCTAGCTGCTCGTTGTGAAACTCGATGATCCGGCCGCATTTTGTGCAGATCATGTGATCATGGTGCTGTCCCAGATGGCGGTGCTCATAACGGACCTGCCCGTTTTCCATACGGATTTTCTGGGCAAAGCCGAAACGGCACATCAACTCCAGGGTTTCCTCTACAAAATCCGCACCCGCATCCGCTCCTTCCTCCTGAAGCTGCGCCGCAAGTTCGGAAGCTGTTAAGTGCTGCTCCGTCCGGAGAAAGCTTTCCAATACCGGGAAGCGTTCTTCAAACCGGTCAATATTTTCTTCCTGAAACAGTTTTTCAAACTGCTTTTTTTCATACGTGTGCAATTGCGTCATCCGATTCTCTGCTGCTCCCGCTGCTGCCAATGAAAGGGTTAAATATTACACCCAGGCTATCTTGTCAATAAAACTGATATAATCCTGAATTGAGCGATTTTCAAGTCTGCCGCAGATACTTTGAAACGCCCGGTTTAGGATAATATAAGGCATGCACTGCTGTGGTCAAGCATAGCCGAAGCAGAGCGCCCTTTGACGATTTATCCTAAAGTTGGCGTTTGAATTCAGCTTATACGAATCTGTAATTTTCAATCCCGTTTTTTTTTATTATATTTAAAAATTTGATGGCTTCCGAGCAGCTTCAAAATCAGTGCTTAAGTTTTAAGATAAAAAAAAGCTATTCTTTTATTCATTTATTGCAGGAGGTTATCCGAGAGGCTGTTTGGCGGCCCTTGGTGACAGTTCTTTGCAAAGCGCAGCCAAACAAGCTATGGTCTGAGCCTGAATGGACGAGATTACGCTGACCGCTGCTTTCTGCAAAAATACCGCTGCCGCGGAAACAGCAAAGACCGGAGGCGATATATGAAGGAAATCAAAAGCCGCATCAGTACGAACAGCACGGAATATAAGCGCAATTATCACCACATGGCCTCACTTGTGGCGGACCTGGAAAAACAGCTCCGGCAGGCAAAAGAAGACCGTCCCCGGGAAAACCTGGACCGTCTGGCCGCCGACGACAAGCTCCCCTGCCGTGAGCGCATTGACATGCTCCTCGATCACAACACGCCCTTTTTGGAGATCGCCCCGCTTGCCGGACGGGAAATGTATGACGGCAGGCTGCACGGCGCCGGGATCGTGGCCGGAATCGGCGTGGTCTCCGGAAAAGAGGTCCTGATCCACGCATTTGACCCCTCGGTTATCGGCGGCAACATCTATCCCGTGGCACTCAAAAAGACCCTGCGCTGTCAGGAAATCGCACTGGAGAATCTGCTTCCCGTGATTTACCTTGTAGACTCGCTTTTGCCCTACCTGCCCCTGGAATTCGAGGTCTTCTCCGATGTCGGCGACGGCGGACGGGTCTACTACAACCAGGCCATGCTCTCAAAAAAGGGGATTCCCCAGATAGCAGGGGTCCTTGGTATATGCACAGCAGGCGATGCCTTTATACCGGCAATGTCAGACGAGGTGGTCCATGTCCGCAAAAGCGGAGCCGTGTTTCTGGGCAGCCCTCCAGTGGTAAAAACCGTAACCGGTGAGACGGTATCCACCGAGGAACTGGGGGGCGCGGATCTGCACTGCAGAAAATCCGGCGTCTCCGACTACTGTGCATCGGACGAGGCCGAGGCCATGACCGTGATCCGCAACATCGTCAAAAACCTTCCCGCAACTGAAAAAACGCGGGTTTCCATGCAGATTCCCGCACCGCCGGCCTATGATCCCCTGGAAATATACGGCATTGTCAGCCGCGATCTCTCGCGCCCCTACGAGGTACGCGAGGTCCTTGCCCGAATCGTGGACAAGAGCGAATTCCTTGAATTTAAAGCCCTGTACGGTCAGACCCTGGTCTGCGGCTGGGCCTATATACACGGCTATCCCGTAGGCATACTGGCCAACAACGGGGTACTGTTTTCCGAATGTGCGGAAAAAGCCGCCCAGTTTATCCAGATCTGTGACCGCCGAAAAACCCCGATCGTATTTCTGCAGAACATCTCGGGGTTCATGATCGGCAAAGCCTATGAACGCGCGGGAATCACCAAGCACAGCCAGAAAATGGTCAATGCCGCGGCCACAGCTGCCATTCCCAAATTCACGGTCATAATGGGCGCCTCTTACGGTGCCGGCAATTACGGCATGTGCGGCCGCGGCTTCGGGCCGCGATTTCTCTGGAACTGGCCAAATACGGAAATCGGTGTGATAAGCGGCAGAAAAGCCGCGGAAATGCTTGTCAGCACCAAAAACGACCAGCTCACCAATGCCGGAGAACCGCCCATGACCCGACAGGAGGCCGATGCCATCCGCAAGCGGATCATTGAAAAGGCGGCCCGGGAAGGCAACGCCTATCACTGCACGGCCAAAGTCGGAGACGACGGCATTATCGACCCGGCCAAAACCCGGGACGTCCTGGGGCTTTCCATATCGGCCGCCTTAAACGCCCCGATCCGCAACGAGGAGCCGGGTTACGGAATTTTCCGGATGTAGAGTATCCGGACCGCAATGCAACGCAGAACAGAGACCTTTACCATGGAGTACGGATGTTTAAAAAAATACTGATCGCCAACCGCGGAGAAATCGCGGTGCGCATAATAAGAGCCTGCAGGGAAATGGGGATTGCAACGGTGGGCGTCTACTCTGAAGCGGATGAAAAGGCGCTGCATGTGCTCTATGCAGACGAGGCGGTCCACCTTGGGGAGACCCCGGCGACAAAAAGCTATCTAAACATTGACAAGATCATTTCCGCAGCAAAAACCACCGGCGCCGGGGCCATTCACCCGGGATACGGGTTTCTGTCCGAAAGCGCAGAGTTTGCCCGGCGATGTGAAAAGGAAGGCCTCGTCTTTATCGGCCCTCCGGCCGAGGTGATCAGCCAGCTCGGAGATAAAACCGCCGCGCGCAAAATCATGATCGAGAGCGGCGTTCCCGTTATCCCCGGATCCGGGGGTTCTATTTCCGACCCCGAAGATATGGCCGACGAGGCAGACCGCATTGGCTACCCGGTATTAATCAAGGCCGCAGGCGGAGGCGGGGGTAAGGGCATGCGGGTGGTCAACTTTCGGGAAGAG
>JAWOFF010000106.1:0-30154 GCA_046482325.1 Desulfosalsimonadaceae bacterium | reverse complement strand
GCTGAGACATAAAATTTATCGTTCAAGCAAGCTACAATATTTTCAGTCAGCCATATTATCTATCTTTTTCTGCAGATCAGGTTTTTCCTGCGCCGCTTTGGCTATTTTATTGTATTTATTCAGACTCAGGCCCTCGTCTTCTATTGTATTAATCATCTGCTCGGTATACTTGCTCTGGATTTCTTTGGCTTTGTCGGCGGCTTCCACACCCTTTATTGCCTCCGAATATTCGGCCCTGATTTCATTAACCTCAGCTTCTGCCTTTGCAAATTTTTGCAGATCCTGGTCGCTGAAATTCGCCGCCGGCTGCTGCTGCGTTGGCTCCTGATGCTGATACTGCTGGCCCTGCTGGCCCTGCTGGCCCTGCTGGGCTGCCAGCGGAGGAACAGAAACCAGAAAACTGGCGGCAAAAATCAAGGCAATGGATTTCCAGTTCATTCTTTTTCTTTTCAAGGTTCTTGCATTCATTTCAGGTATCCTCCTAATATAATAATGTCGTTTTTTACCGCATCTACTGAGTCTGATGATGTTTCGCATAGCTGCCTGCAACTCCGCAGTCATCCTCTCTGTATCTGCGGCAAACTTGAAAATCGCTCGCTTTAGGCACAAATCTTCACAGTCATCGGCTTCAGTCGGTCATTTTCTCTATCTTCTTCTGTAACTCCGAATCTTGCTGCATAGCCCGGGTTATTTCATTGTATTCTTTAACGCTTAAACCCTTCTCCTTTATAGAATCAACCATCTGCCGGCTGTATTTATCTTGAAGCTCGCCGGCTTTTTCGGGATCATCCACCTTTCCCAGGGCCTCGGAATATTTGGACCTGAGTTCATCCACCTCGGTTTTTGCTTCTGCAAATTTTTTCAGGTCTTCCTCGCTGACATCCGGCGACTGCTGCTGCGTTGGCTCCTGATGCTGATACTGCTGACCCTGCTGACCCTGCTGACCCTGCTGACCCTGCTGACCCTGCTGGCCCTGCTGGCCCTGCTGGGCTGCCAGCGGCGGAACAGAAATCAGAAAACTGACGGCAAAAATCAAGGCAATGGATTTCCAGTTCATTCTTTTTCTGAGTATGGTTCTTGCATTCATTTTCAGTATTCTCCTTTCTAATGGATGGGTTAAATGGTAAAATTAATATATTTTACCAGCTTTACACGTGATTTCTGCATGCTTTATGCCAGAAACGTCTGAAAGTTAAACAAAGATATAAGATATTAAATTTTAATTATTTTAATATATGTCCAGGGCAGCACAAAACGCCGGAATGCATGTGCCAAAAAGTCACATGTGTTTTTTTTGACCAGGGAGATTTATCCGTGCTTACAGCAATTTTGAATAGATTCAGCCTGCGCTCGGTCCTGATTATCAACGTGATTGTGCCATTGCTCCTTGCAATGGGCGCAGCCACTTATTTTGGCCTGCAGGCAATGGAGCATACTGTCGAACAGCGGCTGAAGGAGGATGTGCAACTCATAGGCCGGGCCATCCGTCTGCCGGTCAGCTACAGCCTTGAAAAAGACCGCTTTGGCAGCGTCAGGCAATCTTTGCAATCCGTTTTCCGCATCGGACGGGTTTACGGGGCTTATGTCTATGATGCCGGGGGGGAACGAATCGCTGCGGTCGGCGCTGTTGAGCCCGAAGAACAACAGGAAGATCTCCGGAAAGTGGTTGAACGCGGAAAGCGCAAGGGAAAATATGAAAAAATCCAGGGACGCCGTGTTTATTCCTATTTCGTACCGCTTTTCGATGCTGCGGGAAAAAGCAACGGTCTGCTCCAGATTACACGCAGGAAAAGCGATTTTGAAGACTACATCCACCGTCTTCGGATTCTGGTTGCAGCCATTCTTGCCGGGGCCGGGCTGTTCGTCTCCGGTTTTGTCCTGTTTGGATTCCATCGTGCCGCAGGACGGTATTTCGCGAAACTGTCGGAGAGTATGGCCCGCGTCCAGAGCGGTGAGCGCGCCCACCGGGCTGAATCGGACGGGCCGAAGGAGATCGCAAGACTTGCGAAGTCTTTAAACGGTATGCTTGACAGCCTGGATCAATCTGAAAAAGAAATCGCCGAAAGACGGGAAGCCCAGCAGGTCCTGGAAGCCAAGCTGCTGCAGAGCGAAAAAATGGCGGCCATCGGCCAGCTTGCCTCAGGTGTTGCCCATGAACTGGGCGCCCCACTGTCTCTGATCGACGGCAAGGCCCAGCGTTGTCTGCGGGATGCCGATATCAAAACGGCCCATGAAAAAAACCTCCGGGATATCCGTCAACAGGTCCGTCGCATGAATGGAATAATCCGGCAGCTCCTGGATTTCGGGAAAGGTGCCATGCGGGAAAAGCGCTGGTGCCGGGCCGAGCACCTGGCAGGCTCCGCAGTTGAAATCGTTCGTAAAGAGACGGGCGGCGGGATAGAAATCATAACGGAGAGCCAGGAACCGGAGCTTTTCCTTTATGTAGATCCGCTGCGCTTTGAGCAGGCCCTGATTAACCTGGTGCGCAATGCCGCCCAAACTGAGAAAACCACCTGCGTTCGCATTGCCTGGCAGCGGACTGCGAACCATGAAGTTATTTTCCAAATAGAGGATAACGGCCCTGGCATCCCTGAAGAGATCAGGCCAAGAATCTTTGAGCCCTTTTTCAGTACGCGCAATGACGGAGCCAATAGCGGTTTGGGACTCTCGGTGGTTCACGGGATTATCCGGGAGCACGAGGGCAGCATTGAGGTTTTTGACGCCGGAATGGGCGGTGCCGCTTTCCGGATTGTCCTGCCCGTACAATCCGAAAAACAACAGCCGGAACAAGGGGAGGAAAATGGCTGAATCCATGACAACGCAATCTTCGGAAACGCCAATGGAGCGAATCCTTGTAGCCGAAGATGACAGTGGATTGGTGCAACTGCTTTATGAAGAGCTTGAAGAGGTCGGATACCGGGTAAAGACCGTATCTTCCGCTGAAGCGGCGGGAGGACTTCTGAAATCCTGGGAGCCGGACCTTGTAATCAGCGATCTGAAGCTGCCCGGTGCGGACGGCATGACCCTGCTGGAGTGGGCCAAAGAGCTCTACGCGCAGCCCGGTTTTCTGATAATAACAGCCTTTGGCAGCATATCCCAGGCTGTGGAGGCGTTAAAATCCGGAGCCGATGATTTTCTGGCCAAACCTTTGGACCTTGAACATTTCAGATTAAGCGTGGAAAGGATTCTGCGCAATCGCAGACTGAAGCAGGAAGTCCGTCGCTTCAGGGAACTCATGGCCCGTGACGCTTTCCATGGCATGATCGGCCGGAGCCGAAAAATGCGCGTCATGTTTGATCAATTACGGGAAATCGCTTCTGCCCACGGGCCGGCATTGATTCATGGAGAAAGCGGGGTGGGCAAAGAGCTTGTAGCCAAAGCCCTCCATGAATTGAGCCCCCGGAAAAAAGCCCCCTTTCTTGCCGTTAACTGTGCCGGTATACCGGCAGACCTATTGGAAAGCGAGTTCTTCGGTCATGAAGAAGGGGCCTTTACAGGCGCCGTAAAAAAGCGACAAGGGCTGTTTCAGCGAACTCACAAGGGAACCCTGCTGCTTGATGAAATCGGTGAAATGCCCTACAACCTCCAGTCCAAGCTGCTGCGTGTGCTTCAGGACGGCTACTTCCGTCCAGTCGGCAGCAACAAGGAGCAGCAAGTCGATGTCCGGATCATATGTGCCACCAATCAGGAACTCGACAGCCTGATTGATTCGGGTGC
Source organism: Desulfosalsimonadaceae bacterium (assembly GCA_046482325.1). Lineage (GTDB taxonomy): Bacteria > Desulfobacterota > Desulfobacteria > Desulfobacterales > Desulfosalsimonadaceae > M55B175. The sequence goes on along the minus strand of JAWOFF010000106.1, from coordinate 26,437 downwards.
ATTCCGCCAGGACCTCTTTTACCGTCTGGAGACCTTCAGCTTAAGAGTACCCCCGCTGCGGGAACGTAAGGATGACATTGCGCTGCTTGCGGCTCATTTCCTGAACCGGTACTGCCTCCAGATGGGAAAAGAAATCCAGGGGTTTACGCCTGAGGCCGTGGAACAGTTGTCCGCCTATTCTTTTCCCGGAAACGTAAGGGAGCTTCAAAATGTTATTGAAAGAGCGGTCACCTTCTGCCACGGGCCCCGCCTGGATATGGAGCACCTGCCAACACGCATACGGCAGTGTGTCTATGCTGTTAATGAAAAGGCGGGCTCCTCTTCGGCGGAAATGACCGACACCCTGTTGCGGGAGCATGAGATGCTGCCCACGCTCCAGGAAATCGAAAAGCAATACATCGCGCATGTCCTTGAAAAAGTGGGCGGCAACAAAAGAAGGGCTGCCGCCATCCTGGGCATCAGCAGGAGGACTCTTTATCGGCATCTGGATACTTAGCTGCTCCTGTTGAGACAGAGAGCGTTAAAATCATCCATGCCCGGCAGGCCTTAGCTGCATAAGACATTGTAACAGACAACCGGGGCGTTTTTATTTTTCACGTACACCTCCCCCCTGCTCTGAAAATGAAAGCAGCCGGTATTTTTCCTGTAGGTGGACTCACCGATAATGATTTCGCCGCCTTCCGCCATCTCCTCCAGTCTTGCGGCAACATTGACGCAGTCGCCGATAACCGTATAATCCATCCGGTTGGAGGAGCCGATATTGCCGATAATGGCAAGTCCCGTGTTGATTCCGATTCCGGCGGCAAAGCATTCCCGGCCTTCTGAGCGCCGTTTTTCCATCAGGCGGGCAGTGGCCTGCTGCATCTCAAGAGCCGTGCGGATGGCGTTTTCAGCCGAATTCGTATCAGATTCCATCAGCCCGAATACGGCGATTAACTGATCACCCACAAATTTGTCAAGCAGGCCGTTATTCTTAAAAACAATATCCACCATTTCACTGAAGTACTGATTGAGCATCAGAACTACGTCCTCAGCCGTCATACGCTCGGCGATGGCAGTAAATGAGCGGATATCAGCAAAAAGAACCGTCACTTCGCGACGTTCGGTCTCCAGCAGAACCCCTTCCTTCAAGTTAACAAGTTTTTCCACCAGGTTGTTGCCAACATAGCGGCTCAGCCGGTTGCGCAGTGCCTCCTCCTGCCGGCTCTTCTCATAGGAGAGCGCAAGGTCGCGGGAGTAGATCATCAACTGGGTAGCCTGCTCCTGATTCTTGCGGTTCATCTCCTCCATTTTTTCCATCAGGGAATTAAAATTGCCTGCTATTTCATTTAATTCCCAGTCCGCATGGATCTGAATCGGCCCTTTGTGATTCCCGGATCGCACGCGGGCTGTCTGCTGACTTAACAGATAAAGCTGTTTGGCTGAGCGGCGAAGCAGCAGAAAGCCGGCCAAAATTGGAAGGAACAGGACGGGAAGAAAAAAAAGGGCTGTGGCCGAAACATCGATCTGCTGCCTGAAAAACAAATAGAGCAAAAGAAGATAGGGAAGGATTATCATTAATGCCAGGGCAACATTTACCTTGCCGCCCAGGCTGTAATAATCGCGGGGCTTAATGGGCTTACGCCTGCTCATGCATCCATCCCGCTGCTGCCGCCGTTGATTCGCTCAAAATCAAACGCCCGCTCAAATTGAACCCCCACATGCACCTTTTCCGGCCCTGCTCCGGGGACCGCTCCTACACGAACGACCCGCGCCTCGGATCGTACACAGCCTTGCACCTCGCTTGTTCCGGCAAGGTAAATGACCGTCTCAAGAGGCTGACCGACATAGTATTTATCCGGCCTGCAGGGAATAAAAAGAGCGCCGCCGCCGGATATATCCTGCAGCTCGCCCTGGTCCTCCCAGGGCGGGGCATCTGAGGGAGGAAAAGATACGGAAACATCGAATGCAATGGGATAGCGCCTGAAATTACGCTTGTAGCTACGCTCGGACGGCATAGCCTTAGCGGGCTGTCCTTCATTGGAGCGGGGCTCAGGCCGGGAAAACAAACGCCGGATAAAATCCGCGAAGCTGGCTCCCATGGCCAGAATTTGTGTCTTAAAGGGAGCGGCCAAGCCAGTAGCTCCTGTTATCACAGTATAGGATTGCGAAAATAGAAGGACTCTGCCCGACAGCTACAAAAGCTGTCAGGTAACCACACAAACCCGCCGCACCTCGGAAATGTCAGTGTATCCTTTAAACACTTTCAAAATTCCATCCTGCATCAGCGTGGTCATGCCTTCCTGCTTGGCCTGGCGGAAAAGCTCTTCAGCACTGGCCTGCTTTTTTATCATGCGTTTGATCGTGTTGCTTCCGTCCATGAGTTCATGGATGCCGACCCGCCCTTTATAGCCGGTTCCGTTGCACTGCTCGCAGCCTGCGGGAGCATACAGCTTTAAATCCGGGCTGTGCTCAATACCGGTGGCGGCAAACTCCTCCGGCCCATACTCCTGTACCAGCTCATCAAACTCCTCTTTCGAGGGAGTATACTCTTTGCGGCAGTTTTTGCAGAGCGTCCTGAGCAGTCTTTGGGCAAGCACCACCAGAAATGCGTCAGAGAAGTTCAAAGGATTCAAACCCATGTCCAGCAGACGGGTAACCGTTTCCGGGGCACTGTTTGTATGCAGCGTGGAAAAAACGAGGTGGCCGGTAAGGGAGGCCTCCACCCCGATAGAGGCGGTTTCGTAGTCGCGCATCTCACCCACCATGATCACATCCGGGTCTGCACGCAGAAAAGAGCGCATGATGCGGGCAAAATCCAGTCCAATCTTATTTTTCACCTCAACCTGGCGCAGTCCGGTCTGGGTAATTTCCACCGGATCCTCAGCGGTCCATATTTTTCGCTCCGAAGTGTTGATATGATGCAGCGCAGAATGCAGGGTGGTGGTTTTTCCGGAACCGGTCGGCCCCACACACAGAATAATCCCGTAAGGCTTGATAATGGCCGCTCGCAAAGCCTTAAAATTGCGCTCAGTAAGACCCAGGTCCTCAATCTCCATAGCTCCGCTCGTAGCAAGAATACGAAGCACCGCATCCTCATACCCGCCGGCGGTGGGCAGGGTGGCCACACGGAGTTCAAACTCGGGAATCCCCTTGCGCCTGAACTTAATCTTGCCGTCCTGAGGCATCCTTCGTTCGGCAATATCGAGATTGGCCATGATTTTAACCCTCGACAGCAGCGCATTGGCAAAAGAGTTGGGGACTTCGAGAAAATCCTGGCAAACGCCGTCGATGCGGAAGCGGATCTTGGTGCGCCGCGTTACCGGAGACGGCTCAATATGAATATCCGAGGCATCCTTGCGACACGCGGAGATAAGGATCTGGTCCACCAGGCGCACCACCTTGCCGGAGCCTTCGTCATAGGCTTCTGCGCTCTCGTCCTCCTCGTGGTCTTCTTCCTCAAAGCTGATCTCCGGCATGTCCTCCAGATCAGCCGCAGAGGCCGCCTGACCGGCCTTCCCCCCCTGGCCGGCACCCGGTGCAGTAAAGAAATGGTTTATGATCGCCTCAATGTCCTCTTTGACCCCCACCGAGAACTTGAATTTATTTGTATTGAAAAGGGCTTTGGCATGATCGAGCTTGCGCAGATCCTTGGGATCGTCCATCAGAATCTCGATGTGACCCATCTCCCAATGAAGCGGCACCCAGAGATCCTGAAGGAGAAAGGGCTTTTTCAAGTTGCTGATAAGTTCATAGGGAATCTGCATTCTGGGATCAAAAGTGCGAAAGGGACAGTTGTAGTAGGCGGAAAGCGATTTGCCGATGTCCTTCTTGGAAACCTTGAACTGTTCCATCAGGACGTGCTCTACACTCTTCTTCACCTTTTTGGCAAGGCCCAGCGCCTTCTGCAGCTTTGCTGTAGAAACAATTTCGTTTTTCAGAAGATAGTCATAGCGGGATTCAAATCGGCGTTCCGGCTGGGCGGCCTCCAGATGCTCCTTGATCTTAGGATAAACCGGATCAACGCTCTGCACACCTTCATAGCATTTCACAGCCAGTTCTTTATAGTCGCGCTGGTCCAGTTCCCGGGCCAGCGCAAATTTAATGGCGGCCTCGGTTTTTTTCTCCACCTGCATCTCGCCGGCGAATTTTTCGACCTCGGAAACCGCTTCACCAGGGGGATGCGCAGCGAGCAGACACTCCAGGAAATCCGGCAGGAAATCATCCAGAGCCAGTTCACTTTCAAAAAGCTTGCGATATTCAGCCAGCGCTTCCTTATAAAGTCCGAGTTCCTTGAAAGCATTGGCGCTGTCGCGGACTTCCGGAGCGCTCTCACCGATGGAGAGTCCTGTTTTGATATAGTCTACATCAGCAGAGGAAAGGCCGTGGGAGGCTTCCGGCTCCTCCTCCTTTTCCTGGTTTAACACATCGATTTTTCTCTGAATGCGCTCACGGTTGGCAGTATCATCCTCCGGCAGCTCCTCCAGAAGTTTCTGATATACAGCCAGCGCCTCATCGAACAGGCCATGCGACTCATATGCATCGGCAGTCTTTAACTTTGATTCAATATCATTTGCTGCTGCTTGTGCATTGCCCATTTCATAAACTCCTGTATTGATGAATCACCAATTTAGGTATATTTTTCCGCTGTATAGATATTGTAACAAATGAAAATCATTTTGAAAAGAACAAAGGGGCGCTGGCACATGCCCGCACCGGGAAAGGGGAAAAACAGGCGGAAAAACGGGAATCAGAAAAGTTTTTTTCGGAACAACTGACCGATACCTTTGCTGCTCTTCTGTTTATCAAGGCTCGACATCAAGACTTCACAATTCAGCCGGACCATGGACACAGGGGCGTGGTCCTCCAAAATTACCGCCAAATAACCATTGTTGCCTTTGCGGATATAGAGACGGCCGGAATCGAACACCATTTCCGTTTCCGTGATCCCGGCAAATGCGGCTGCCAATGCCGGCCAGCCCGCCTCCCGGATTCTGCCAGCATCCGCCTGATACTCCTGCGCGGCCTGAGAGAAGGCCACACTCCCCTCATCGGTTAAATACACCACACCCCGCACGCCCTCGATCCCGAGAACATCTTTAAACAAATCCTTCATAACTGCTTCTGCTCACCTGCTGGGCCTGCGTTGATCAACTAAGCGCCCCCATAATTTTATCCCTTGATGCATCTGCGGTTACGGCGATGACCGTAGGTACTTCACCGGGCAAAACCAGATACTGCTGTTTTTGCGCCCGACTCGCATAGACTACATTGAGCTGGCCCAAACCCAGTTTATTGCCTGTATCGGAGACAGCAGACAGCAGAGGATTCCACGCGGAGTCTGTATAAACATCCTCAACCCCTCTATAATTGCCGAGCGATGCATCCAGCCGGCGGCGAATGACCTCACTGTCGGCGGGATCCTCTGCATCGTCCTGCTGCTGCCGGGAGCCTTTATCATAGCCCGCTTGTTCCTCAACTTCTTTTTCCTGTCCTTCTGCAGCCTCTCTGGTTGTCTGTTCCTTGTCTTCAAATGCGAAATCATCATTTTCATCTTTGGATCGCATGGCATCAAGCAGGATAGCCTGCAGGTCGCCATCGATCTGTTTTTCTTCAAACACGCAATTGTTTTCAATAAACACAGATACGCCGGACCATGACAAAATCTCATACGCCGCGGCTGTCCCCATCCGGTCGCAGATTCTTGCGTTTACCAGTTCTCCATCCCGGAAAAACAGAACCCCGCCGCTTCCCCTGGTCTTATTGAGCACATGCAGCGTGCATGTCTGCTGCTCCATTTCCACGAGCTGAAGAAAAGTCTCCAGCGATACATTGTGCAGATTCCCGCCTTCCGCCTTTTTGGAAAGCATCTTGCTGATTTCGCGCGACATCTTATCTGCAGGAAATGGCTTGACCATGTATCCGGCCGCACCGCTGCGAAAAACCACCTCCTTGGTTTTGGGCCGATCATGGGCGGTTACAATAATTACCGGCACGTCAGGATATTTTTCCAGGATCCGTGAGAGAAGTTCAAAACCGTCCATACCGGACATGCGCAGGTCCGAAACCACCAGCATGAAATGCTCGCGGGCAAGCATGGCCAGAGCATTTTCCGCGCTGTTTGTACTTTTTACGCGAAAACTTCCGGCATAGTTGGCCAGCTCTTTTTCCATCATTTTCAGCCATGACCGGTCGTCATCAACAAGCAATACCTGGGGCAGCATCTATTTTTTCCTTGCGGATTCGAACGTTACAAAACACCACGGAGTAGTTAAGCCTTTAGAGAATAATATTGTAGGTGTAGACTTCATCAACATATGTTTTGTGCCATTCCGGCAACTGCTTGCGGAACGGCTTGTCGACACCGAGCTCAGAAACCATTTCCCCCACGCATTCCACCACGCCGGCAACCAGTTGCTCCTGCGGAGCGTCGCCTGTATAGCTGAGCTTGCCGCCTGAGTATGTGAATTCTTTGGCAAACGGATCCAGAAATTCATATTTATCAACTTTCTCCATAAATTTCCGGTTAAGCAGCGTTTCGAAATCACTGCGCCTTTTTTTGTTTGCCCGCGCCACTTTCTCCAGAATTGAAAGAAGCGACTGGAGCATCGCTATAACCCGCTCCATATCCGGGGTGGCGGGCTCGGCTGAGGCCTTTTCCGCTTCAGCCTTATGCGGGGGCTTTTCCTGTCTGTGCGCTGCAGGCGCCTGTCCGGTTTTCTCTACTGTCAAATCAGTTTTGTATACATTGAAGATGCCACCGTGCTCCTGACAGCGCTTTATCATTTCATTGCGGTACTCGCGGCTCCGGTCGACTCCGGACATGCCCTGCGAACAGGACCCTCCAAGCATTTCCCCGTTATAAAAGAACAAAAGCCCGTTTTCCGCATTGTCGTTTAACTGCACCTCGATATATCCGGTCAGATTCTCGTTTTCCATCTTTTTGAGAAGCCCCTCCAAATCAGCAAATTCGGAGGTCAGTCCGCTGTGGAGCACGCTCGAATTCGCCAGATTGGCCCAGTAATAAAGCCGGTCCGGCCGAATACGGTAAACGGATACCGAAAAATTATTTTTTGCGGCGGATTCCATAATACGGTCAATGGCATCTTTTCCCTGCACGGTCCGGATTTTGTCCTGATACAAGCCCTTTAGAGCATTTTCTTCGTCAAAATAGACCACCGCCTCTGCTGCGGGAGAATAAAAATAAACGGCACCGCTCTCCAGCACGCCCCTGTAATGCTCCAACAGTTTATCCAGATTGAGGTAATAGCTGTTCAAATCCTCTACAACGGATCTTTCCTTGGGGATTATGATCATTTCATCGCAACTCCTGAATCCATTCTGCTCAGAAAGCAAAGCAATGCGGGCAGTACCGCATTGCTTTGCCCCGTTTCCCGGTTGAAACCGTCAAATCAGCGGCGACGGCGCAGACGCTCTATCGAATAACGAAGGCTGTCCTGCATCCGGGAAATCGCGTCAGCCAGGCTGCCGATTTCGTCCCTGGACCTCACCTCAATTTCGGCCTCCAGGTCACCGACGCTGATCCGCTCTGCTGCCTCGGTAAGATATTGAATGTTATGGGCAAGACGATTGCCGTAAATACTTATACAAAGGCCGATAAGCAAAATAGCGCCGACCAGGATGCCAAAATTGATATTCCTGGTCTGCATTGCCATTTCTTCAGCCGAGGCTTTCAGGTTCTCAGTCTTCCGGGTAAATTCATCAATATAGGCTGTCGCCATAACCAGATAGGGCCTGCCTTCGATGTCAACCGGAGTAATGGCGGCGTATTTTTCCCGGATCTTGCCGTCCGGATCCTTCCACTTATAAAAACCCTCCGACTCTTTCTGGCCCCCAGCTCCGGTAATAATCTTCCAGAAGTTCGGAAAATATGGGCCAAGGGCCTTTTGAAGCAGGCTCGGGTCGTCTATCCCCACAAGATTCGGATTGGGATGAGCCCAAATGGTCCAATCACTGTCTTTATGCGGTTCCTGGATCAAGTCGGTATAGCCGGTTTCGCCGACATTTTGTACCGCAATGCTGCTGAACACCGGGTGATAATTGAAATCCTGGGGCTTCAGATCAGGATGCGCCCGCAAATAAATCTCGCACTGCAGGGCCACATCGCGGGCCTTCTGCATAATCTTTTCCTTGCCTTCTTCAAGGACAAGATCCGTACTTCTTTCGGTAATGTCATCGGCCAGCTCATTGATCTGCATTTGGGAGAAATAGCCTGTTGCCGCAATCAAAACAATGGGAACCAAAAGGAAAAGTATCATCATTTTGCCCCTGAGCCCCAGCAGGCCGGAGGAGCGTCCGGCGGAAGGTTCAGCGGCGGCGGCAAAAGACCCTGAAGACCCGGATGACGGCGCCGAAGTACCTGCAGCCTCCTCTTCCCGTCCCTCATCGGTTCCCCAGTCCGTAGACCCCATTTCCTGCTCCAGACTTTGCCCAAGCCTTTGCTCCAGGTCCTGCTCCTCTTCCTCCTGAACAGAGGGGCCTGATAAGTCTTCTTCCTCCGGCTCAGTCAAACTGGAAAGCTGGGTCACATGGCCGCACTCCCCGCACCGGACCCTGATATCCCTTCCCCTGTATTGCTCCAGCTTATCAGGGTCCAGATGATAAATCTTTCCGCATTCCTCACAAATTACCGTCATGCTCCCTCCTTCTCAAAATTGGCAATCCCATTTTTGATTTTGCCTGCGCTATTTGCTCCCGGCCGATATTTCTATGCCGGCCTTCGGGGAGTGTCATGTCTCGATTTCCCGCAGCTTTTTTACCATGGATTGCTGAAACGCTACTTTCCTCTCTTCCCGGATAATCTGCCGCGCAAGCAAATCCACCAGTTCTGCAGCCCGGTGAGCGGGAAATCGGTCAGGGGTTTCGCCCATATCGTTTATTTCGTCTTCAATCACCACATCCGCAATCGGACCCATAGCCCGTGAAAGCTCTGCAGACAGGGTTTTTAAAAAATCCTGTCCCAGCGTCGGCATGGCGTCCGGGGCGGCCTCGATCAACTGCAGATCCTGGAGTTTCTTAAGAACTGTCCGGAGGTGCTTCATGTTCACATTAAGTGAACGGGCGACCCGGGAAAGATTCTTGCTGCCGTCAAGCTCCATTAAAACCTGCAGCATTTCACTGTCGAGCGACACCTCCCCCAGGTCGGCGCGGACTTTGCGCCGCATCACCAGTCTCGAAATATCCCCTGAAAGCTCTACCATAAGACAGCCCTCCGAAAGCTATTTATTCTCCGCAGATTGGATTTGTGAGTATCATCTGTTTTTGTTACGTTCCGCGGCAAGCCGGGAGGATCAATCGCTTCCCTTTGCAAGCTTTTTGTGCAGCTCAGCAAATTCGGCCTGAATGGTCTTGCGGAGCTCGGCTATAATCTGCTCTGTCATCTCCCGGTATTTTCCGGATATATTTCCTTCACCGCCGGCCGGTTCGGCTTCCGGCTCCGCCTCAACGAGTGGTTCCGGCCCGCCGGCCTCCGGAGGCTGTGCGGTCGCGGAGACGGTTTCCGTCCCGGCTGTAGCCTCCCCTTCCGGCATAACCTGCTGCTGGAACTTTTTGTATTTTTTCACCGCGCTTACTGCTATTTTCTTTCTCTCGGCCTCGCTCATACCGGGCGACTGCAGAATTTTTTCAAATTTTTTATATATAGAGGCGACCAGCTTGGTGGCATCGGGATGGGCTTGCGCCTTTCTCGACTTGATATACTTGCCAAGGGATTCATGGAGCTTTAAAAATATCAGGCTGATCTGATCATCTTTGTACCGGTCCTTTAACCGCTTGATCTCTTTTAGAAAATCCTTCATGGTGGCATCTGTGATTTCCCAGTCAATGGAGAAAACAAGCGCTTTGAGGTTTTCAATCGGGCCGGCCGACCCTGAGTCCTGCTGGCCGGAGTCCGCAGCTTCGGGCGACGGGGTTTGCCTGACGGCTTCTCTGCTCTGAGATTCCCCGGAGGCATCCGCCGGCACAGAAGCTTTCCCTTCCTCCTCTCCGAAAAGCTCCTCTAAACGACTGGTTACTTCAGCGCTGAGGTTGGCATCTTCGTCTGTGGGACCCAATAGCTTACCCTCCTGTCAGAAATTATTCGAGTTTTTTGCGCAAAGAGGTGACGGTCATGGCAATGACCTTTTTCATAGTTGCTGCCACATTATCGCCTTTTACGGCACTGGCCGGAAAATAGGGTGCCTGCAGCTTGCTGTTTAAATCTTTTTCCAGAGTGTCAACAGACAAGATCGGAATTCCCTCATTTTCCAGATCCCGCTTGTTGTACTGCATAACCAGCGGGACATGGAAAATGTTCTTGTTAAATGTTTCCAGATTTTCCTTCAAATTCTGCAGCGACCGTATGTTCATTTCCCGGCGCAGATCCATGGAATCCGCCACAAAAACAATCCCATCCACACCCCTTAGCACCAGCCGGCGTGTGGCATTGTACTTTACCTGGCCAGGCACTGTATAGAGCTGTACCTTAATGCTGTGGCCCTTGATCTCTCCGATATCAAAGGGCAGGAAATCAAAAAACAGGGTACGGTCCCCGTAGGTTTTGACTGTGACCATTTCATTCTGGATGCGCTTCTTGAACTGTTCATTAATGTACTCGAGATTCGTCGTTTTGCCGCCACGGCCGGGCCCGTAGTAGACGATCTTGACCTGAACCTCCTTTTTTTTCGGATTTATTAGCGCCAACTCGCTTTCCTCCAGAAATAATAAATTAATGCCGGTTACATCAAGGCCTGGATCCGTTTGATGGCTTCAGCCACTTTCAAACGCAGAAAACCAAGGGATACGTTTTTATCAAAAATGGTCAACAGCAACAGATCCTCGGCCACCTTGCTGAAGTGGATGCTTTCTTCTTCGCCTTTATGAAACAGCAGAGAAAACTCCTGTTCCCCGATAATATTGGCCATCGCGCTGACAGCTCCATAATTTCCCGCAGCAAGGGCAGCCAGGGAAAATACGTCGTGATCCTTGTCGCCCCGGGACAAATTGACGACTACATTGCCGGCCAGATCCATCAGGATAACGCTCTGCACCCCCATATCGATCAGCTCTTCCTGAAGGATATTCTCAATTGATTCAATCTGCTGCTTGTCAAATTCGATCGTAAAATCCATGAATGTTCACCCCTTATACTATCTTTTGATCCAAACGCCTGAATAACGGGCCGCCACAGTTACCCACAGAATTAGTGTTTGCCTCTTAAACGCCTTTTAGAATCCTTATCTTAAAGGCCGAACAGAATCAATTAAAAAAAATAATTAATTAATCTGGTAGCATAAAAGCAAAATCCGATGCAAGCACAGAAAGCTGTTTGAAGCCGTTTATACGGACTCTGGCGCGATTTTGGCAAAATACCAGTCAACCAGCTCTTCAGAAAGACCGGTATACTGTCCCACGCTCAGCTCCGAGAGCCGTTTCTTCACGGAATCCGGCACATTTTCCATGGCCTCGATGAGGCGCTCTACATCGGCCCGGCTTACGGATCTGCCGCGAGTTAATGTCTTTAGCTTCTCATAAGGCCTGTCCTCCTTGTAGACCCGCATCACCGTCTGAATCGCCTCTGCCAGAATCTCCGGGTTGGCCTCTACGTCGGATGCAATGCGCTGCTGATCCACGACCACCTTGGAAAGCCCCTTGATACTGCTTTTAAGGCCGATCATCATATAACCGAAAACCGCACCCAGATTGCGCAAAACAGTACTATCACTCAAATCCCTTTGAAATCTGGAATTTAAAAGCTTGACCGCCATATGCTCCATAAGCGATATGGCAACCCCCATATTGCCCTCGCTGTTTTCAAAATCAATGGGATTGACTTTATGGGGCATGGTAGAGGAGCCGATCTCGCTATCCATGGATCTTTGTCTGAAGTAGCCCAGGGATATATAGCCCCACATATCCCGGTCGAGATCGATGATTATCGCCGCAATCCGAATGAGGATGTGCAGAATCTCGGAGATATAGCTGTTCGGATTGATCTGGGTTGTGAGCATAACAGGGGTGAGCCCCAGGTAGCTGGCAAGAAAATTCCTGGAAGCGGCTATCCAGTCAGTATCCGGGCAGGCAAACTGATGGGCGCAGAAGTTGCCGCTGGCACCGTTCATTTTGGCCTGAATATAGGCAATGCGAAGACTGGTGTACTCCCTGCGCAGCCGCCAGGCAAAATTGATCATCTCTTTTCCCATGGTCGTGGGAGTCGCCGGCTGACCGTGGGTGCGCGAAATCATCGAGGTCTTTTTATACTCTTTTCCCAGCGATTCCAGCCTGCGCAGAATCTCCGCCACCTCCGCCACCACATACTGCCGTCCTTCCTGAATCATCAAGGCATAGGCGGTGTTGTTGATATCCTCGGAGGTACAGCCGAAATGAACCCATTCCCTCAGTCTTTCCAGTCCCGCCTCGCTGAGACGGTCCTTAATGAAGTATTCCACAGCCTTTACATCGTGATTGGTGATTTTTTCCGTCTCCTTGATGGTTGCAGCCGCTTTTGTATCAAAATTGTCGAATATGGCGCTTATAGCCCTCAACTCCCCGCGGTCTGCATGATCGAGATTGAGCTCCTTTAAAAGAAACTTCAGCCACTGCAGCTCGACATAAACGCGGCGCCGGATCAGGCCGTATTCGGAAAAAATAGCGGCAATATCGCTGGTGTATCTGCAATAACGGCCGTCCAGAACGGAAATGGCTTCAAGATTGTCCATTTAATAATCCTTTTTACAACAGGTTCGGTGTTTTTATGCTGTTTTCTCTCAGCCCTCCTCCTCAGAGGTCTGCTCCCTTACGAAACCGGCCTTCGGCCGCATCTTGTCAACATAGCGCTTAACCCCTTTGACAATGGCCCCGCACACTGCAGACTGGTACTTCTCGTCTGTAAGCCTCCGGCATTCTCTTGGGTTGCTGATAAAAGAAGTTTCAATCAGTATAGAAGGCATCTGCGCACCTAAAAGCACATAAAAGGGTGCCTGTTTAACCCCCTTGTTATTGATGCGGGAGTAGCGCTTGGATAAACAGCTGCACAGGGAATCCTGCACGCATGTTGCCAATCTGCTGGATTCATTAATTTTTGCATTATTTAACAGATCCTGGAGGATCGAATCCAGCTCACTGATATTCTTTTTCGAGGTCGCATTTTCGCGTGCTGCCACAGAAATCGCGGATTCATCAGTGGTCAGGTTTAAAAAATAGGTTTCAATGCCGTAGGCCTGATGGTTTCTTGCAGCATTGGCATGAATAGAAAGAAACAGGTCCGCCTTTTCTGTATTGGCAATCGCCGTTCGTTCCTCAAGGGTCAAATATTTGTCAGCCCCCCGCGTCAGCAATACCTCGCAGCCAAGCTCCTGCCGAAGCCTCTTTGCCAGCTTTTTGGAAATCTCCAGGGCAACCATTTTCTCATGAACCCCTGAGAGGTAACCCGGAGCGCCGTAATCCTTTCCCCCATGGCCGGGATCGATAACGATCCGGTCCACGCCGAGACAAAAAGGCGTCACAACCATATCGCCCGGCAGGGAAGGCGATGCGGGCCCTCCCCGCCCGTCCCGGCCGCGGACATCAATGACGATCCGGAAGGGATTGCGCAGGGAAAAGATCTCGTAGTCGGAAAAGGACTTAATGTCTACCACCACCCGCACAGTATCCTTGCGGTACTGACCCGCTCTTGCCGCCCTCAGCAGACTGTCATTTATGGGAATCTTTTTTTCCACATCCCCCAGCCGGGCATTTGCCAGATCCACGTAAAGCCGCGGATAGGGCTTATGAACGGAAGGATCCTTTTTAAGCAGGTTGTTGTCATAGGCAGTCTCCCCGCTGGCATCAATAACTATCCTGGTATAATCGGGATTTGACCAGTAGCGAATACCCGTAACGTTAACCGGCTCCTTTGCTTCGTCTCCGTTTTCATTTTTTGCAATAACCTTGCCAATAACATCTTCAATTTTTTCCAGCCGCGCCTCGGACTTCTTGCGGTACTCGCTGTCCGGATAGTTCCGGATCAGGCGGCGGTAGGTTTCTGCGGCCTTTTTTTGATCCTTTTCATTGCAGGAATGGGCATAGAGCCCCTCATAGACCCGTCCGCACATGAACATGGCGGACGGGGCCCAGGAATTGTCGGGATGCCGTCGGTAGACGGAAGAAAAGCCATCAATGCATTTTTTCCAGTGGCTCCTGTACTTCTGCCGCCCGGGGTGCCCCCGGAGCTCTCTGTAGGCGGATTTTGCATCAAAATAGGCTTCTTTGGCAGATGGCCCGACTTCGGGCAGATCCTTTACCGCCCTCTCGGAACGCCGCCGGTACTCGCTGTCCGGATAGTTCCGGATGATCCGGGAATAAATGGATCTGGCGCTGCGGATATCGTCGGGTTTATAGGAATGCTCATAGAGCTCTGCATAGAGGCGGGCCTTCATAAAAAGACCTGCAGCCGCCCACGGGCCGTCCTGATCCAGCTCGTGTACCCGGGAAAATTTATCAATACATCGCTTCCAGTTGGAACGGTACTTCTGTTTGGAGGGACTATCAGAGAGATGCCTGTAACAGGATTCCGCTTTAAAATAAAGCTGCCTTGCCGACTCACCCCGGCACTGAGAAGGCAGGCTCGCATAAATCAAAAAAAGAGAAAGCCAAACAAAAATTATAACTGATAACTGCCTGATCCGGAACCGGCCCATTGCTACCCCCTGCTCCGTCCTGCACCAACAGGATCTGCAGCAGTGCTTAGTTCTGTCAAAACTTCCCTGTCACCTAAGCGGAATTCTTTTAAAAACGTAATCTAAACGAAGTGCAGAAAGCGCCACGGCTGCTCGTCTGCAAACACTACGCCCTAGCTGCCGGAGGCCTGTTTCCTGCTCTTTTTTTCCTTTTCTGAGCCTGCCCCTGTTTGCTGAAGTGCATGCAGATAATTAATCGCCTCCATAGGAGTGATTGAGGAGATGTCAATTTCGCGCAATTTATCAATGACCGCCTGCTCCGGCGTACGAAAAAGGCCGAGCTGGACAGCTCCTTGCCCGGGATCCTCATCTTCCGCCTTCTCCGGCTGCGCATCTTCATGCGGATAACCTGTATTTTCTATGTTTGCAAGGATCTTTTTGGATCTGCGGACAACCCCCTCCGGGATGCCCGCCAGACGCGCCACCTGAATACCGTAGCTGCGGTTTGCCGCCCCGGCAGCAAGCCGGTGAAGAAAAACAATCTCGTCGTTTGCTTCCCTGACTGTGATATTGAAATTTTTCACCCGCTGCTTTGTGCGGGCAAGTTCGGTCAGTTCATGATAATGTGTTGCAAAAAGGGTTTTTACCCCAACTCCGCGCAGGTCGTGAAGGTACTCGGCAACAGCCCAGGCAATACTCAAACCGTCGTAAGTACTGGTGCCTCTTCCGATCTCATCCATTATCACCAGACTGTTCGGCGTAGCGTTATTAATGATGTTCGCGGTTTCCTGCATCTCGACAAGAAACGTGCTCTGGCCATGTGACAGGTTGTCCAGCGCGCCAACCCGCGTAAATATGCGGTCTGTCACGGCAATTTCCGCTGATTCCGCCGGCACAAATGAACCCATATGCGCCATTAATACAATCAAGGCCACCTGGCGCAAAACAGTGGACTTGCCCGCCATGTTCGGACCTGTGATAATCATAACCTGATTCTGATTCTGATCGAGAAAAACGGAATTGGGAACAAAGCGCTCGGCGGCAATCAGCTTTTCCACCACCGGATGGCGTCCCTGGCTGATTGCGGTTGCTCCCTGACAACTGAGCAAAGGCCGCACATACTGATTCTGGTCCGCCTTTTCGGCCAGATTCAAAAGGCAGTCAAGCCGGGCGATAAAGCGGGCACAAGCGGCGATTTCTGCCTGCCGGGCCACCACCTTGGCGCGGACATCACAGAAGATTTCATACTCAAGGGCAGCGCGTTTTTCCTGGGCCCCCAGGACCTTGGCCTCAAAACTTTTCAGGTCCTCGGTAATATAGCGTTCCGCATTTACCAGGGTCTGTTTGCGGATGTAGTCGGCGGGCACCGACTCGGCCCTTGTTTTTGAGACCTCTATATAGTAGCCGAACACCTTGTTATAGCTCACTTTAAGGGATTGGATGCCGGTGCGCTCCCGTTCTCCGGCCTCCAACTCCGCCAGATAGCTCTTGCCCTCGGTGGCGATCGCGATCAGCTCATCGAGTTCCCCGCTGTAGCCGCGCCGAATAATACCGCCTTCGTGCAGGGTAGGAGGCGGCTCCGGGTCAATGGCGGCGTCGATCAAATCCGCGGCTTCCATTAGAGGGGCATACAGGCTCTTATCCCAGCAAAAAAGGGGCGCAGCAAAGCCGGCAAGCTCTTCGGCAATAGCCGGCAGCATCTTGACCGAGCGTTTGAGCGCCAAAAGATCCCTTGCATTGGCCTGCCCCATTGCAATTTTACTGCCCAGCCGCTCCATGTCGGCAACAGACTGCAAATAAGTGCGCAGGGATTTGCGTACCGTAAGTGACGATTTGGCCTCCTCCACTGCATCCAGGCGCTCTGCAATCGCCTCCGGATCCTGCAGGGGGTATCGCAGCCAGTGCCGCAGAAGGCGGCCGCCCATGGCGGTCACTGTTGCATCCACAACCCCGAGCAGCGTTCCTTCTCTGGCCCCTGTGCGCAGGTTTTTCTCCAGCTCCAGGTTTCTGCGGCTTACCGCGTCAATCAGCAGGCAATTGTCCAGATGATAGGTTTCCAGCCGGTAAAGATGTGAAATATCCTGCTTCTGAGTTTCGCGGAGATAATAGAGCAGGGCACCTGCTGCGGCCACACCCAGGCGGCTGTATTCACAGCCGAAGCCCTCCAGGCTGTGGGTGCGGAACTGTTCTATAAGCCGGCTGCGTGCGCTTGTATAATCAAAACTCTCGTCCTCAAGAAAAGTTTGCGCCGTCGCTGCAAATGCATCCGCAATCCCTTCATAGGCAGGATCCCTATGTGCACCCTCCGGCAGGACAATTTCGCTGGGCCCCACCCGAAGCGCCTCCTCGAAAACAGCCTTACGGTTTTCCGACTCGGCCAGCCTGAATGTGCCGGTCGAGACATCCAGGCTCGCAATGCCGCCGCCTTTTTCCCCCATGCAAAGGGCGATAACAAAATTATTGGCCTTCTCCTCGAGCAGATCGCTGTTTATGACCATGCCGGGGGTAACCACCCGGACGACGTCGCGCTTTACCAGGCCCTTTGCCTGTGCCGGATCCTCGGTCTGGTCGCAGACAGCCACTTTATAGCCCTTGTCGATAAGCCGGCCTATATAGCCCTCCGCTGCTTTCACCGGCACCCCGCACATGGGCACGGATTCTTCTTCGTGCTTGTTTCTGGCCGTAAGGGTGATCTCAAGTTCCCGAGAGGCGATTTCGGCATCGTCAAAAAACATTTCATAGAAATCGCCCATACGGTAGAACAGAATGTAGCTGCCGTACTGCTCCTTGATTTCCAGGTACTGCCGGATCATGGGTGTATGTTTGCCGGATGCCATATCTGCCGATTCTTCTTTTCTTATCCTTCCTTGCCCGGCTGACTTCCGGACCCGGTTTGCTGCCCCTCGGCGGCTGCTCCGGCAACGGCAGCTCCGCTGTCCGTCTGCTGCGGTTTTCCGCTCAGGCGGGATTCCAGGTCGGCGGCCTTTTTGCGCTCCGCCTCCAATTGTTCGTTTAGGCTGCGAATGGTTTTGCGGGACTTAAAGCGGTGGAAAAGACTGAAAAAATACGCTATCAGAAGCCCTGCCAGGAAAAAAGCCAGCAAAAGCACGCCAAGGCCGGCCTCCAGATGAAACTGCGTGATCCCCAGATTAAGCTTTAGCGTATGCCTGGTTTGAAAAAGGGGCAAATTCTGCCAAACCCCCAGGCCGATAAGGGCCAGCACAATCAACAACAACAACAGTTTAAATTTTCTCATGGCATTTTCCTTTCCGTATAATATCCTCCAAAAGCGGCGATTTTATCCCATCCCCAAAGCCGGTCAGCTGCGGACAGGCACGATAGCGGTATCTCCCCAAAGCCCCACCCGATCGCCGACAATAACTGCAACAGCGGAAACCCCCGTGATCCATCTGCCGAAAGCAATCGCTGCATCAATATCTTCAGCCGCCTTCACCCTATTGCCGATAGCCGTCGCTGCGGCATCGGCCAGGGCACAGGATTCAGAAACTACGCACACGGCATCCGCGCGCCCGAAGCTCAAAGAATGACCGATTGTACCGGAGGAGGTGCACACCCCCAAAGGCCGCACAGAGGCATCCAGCCGGAGCCCTATTTTATAGCTCAGCGGCGAGGCCCCCGCGTCAATGGCCAGTGTAAAAGGCGCGTCCAGCTTGACAAAAATATCTCCCCCGTTTTCCACCATCACTTCCCGGCTTCTGCCGAGAAGCTCTTTCCCCACACGCCCGGCCATTGCTCCTGCGACTGCCGCCATGGGTCCGACATTTGCGGCCCGGGCCGCACCGAGCATATTCCGGATAATTCCCGGAGCCGGGCCGGACAGGGCCACAGGGGCCATGGCGGAAAAAAACACCGGCAGTTTGCCAATATAAGATTCAATGCAGGCCCGGTGCCTCAACACGGCCTCGCGCACTTCTGCTTCCAGCCGCGTCTCTGTCTGAACCCACAGGTCGGTTTCCCTGACGCAGACCCTGTAGCCTTCCAGATGCCGGTTGCCTGCATGTTCCCGGTAAAGGCGCGGCTCCCCCATTGCGGACCGCCTCAGTCCGTACAGACAGCAGGACGCAGTTCCTCCGGGGCCTGCCGCAAAAAGTATTTGTCAGTCATGCCGGAGATAAAGTCCCTGACCACCTCCTCGGGATGCCGGCAATCAAGATAATCCGGCGCCATTCCATCTATAAACTTTGCATATATGGGCGAGTCCAGGCGCTTATTACGAATATCGGCAGTAAAACGGTAAAACAGTTCTTTATACAGCCGCTCAATGGCCGGCAGGTTCTTCTTGATCATCGGGTTTATATAAATCTGGCTGTAATTAAAAGTTTTCAGCTCCTGCAAAGCCTCTGAGACTGCGCGGCTGAAAGCGATCTCCTCTTTTCCCAGGCTGTTTTCGATAATATCGGTCACCAGGGTATAGACGATGGTGCCGTTGGTGCTGCCCAGCTCCCGGACGCTTTCCTTCGGGAGCCGGCTGCGGCTGATGATCCCCAGCCGGATTGCATCTTCTATATCGCGGCCAATATAGCTGACCGTATCGGCAAACCGGACCACGCATCCTTCAAGCGTCATGGGCACCAGTTCAACATCCTCCCCGGCCTGCCTGGCCGCCATCTCCCGTGTGTGGGCGGCAAAATCCTTGCCGCGCAGCGGACGTATGACCTGGTCATGGATTTCCCCGTCGTGGCAGAGGATGCCGTCCAGGGTCTGGAGACAAAGATTCCAGCCGGATCCCTTTTTTTCCACAAAGTCCAGAAAATGCACGCTCTGTACATTGTGATGGAATTCGCCAATGCCGCTGTCGCGGCATAAACGGGACAGGCAGCGCTCCCCGTCATGACCGAAAGGCGGATGACCGATATCATGGCCGATGGCAATGGCCTCGATAAGATCTTCATTTAATCCCAGAAACCGGCCGATAGTCCGGGCAACCTTGGATACCAGCTGCACATGAAGCATCCGATGAGTAATATGATCGTTTTCAATCAGATAAAAAACCTGAGTTTTATCAATATAGCGCGTATAAGCCAGGGAGTGCAGAATCCTGTCCACATCCACGGCAAAAGCCTGGCGGTAGTCCTGCTCCAGGCGGTTTTCACTGCGCCGCCGGCAGCCTTCTGCGCTTGCCACAGCATAAGCAGAGAGCAGGGAAGCCTCCCTCTTTTCGAGAATGGGGCGCAGCCGGGAGAGTTCAGATTTCGCCATTGCCAATCAGCTCCTCCATCAGATCCGCATAATTGATACCTGCTTCGCGAAACCCTTGTTTACCATATTTCATATTGGCTTCCAACACATAAGGATGATCATTTACCAGACAAATATCTAACCCCACATCGTTCCAGCCGCATCTGCGGGCCGTGTCCGCGGCAAGCTCCAAAACCTTTTGCGGCACGTCTCCTAACCTGATGCGGCCGCCCTGGTCCACATTGTTCGCAAACCGCCCCGGGGCTCCGATCCGCCAGTAAGCGTGCCTTATGCGCTCACCTATAACGACCACCCGTACATCACGGTCTATGGGAAGATACTGCTGGATATAGGCAGTACGTACAATGGCGCAGTAATTTTCCAGCTCATCGCGGTTTTGTATCAGAAAAACCCCACGGCCGAGCGCAGAACCCCGCGCGATTTTCGCCACAAAGGGAAAATCAAAGCAGCGGCTGATCTTCTCCGCCTTGCCCCGGCCAAAAAAAAACCTGGTCCGGGGGATTGGCACCTGCAGAAGCTCAAACAGACTACTCTGCTTTATCTTGTCCTGAACAAAATGGTAGGTGTGCACGCTGGGAAAGGTGGATTTGCCCATGGCGGCAAACATATCCACGTAATGGGTCGAAGGATAATAAATTTTTTCCGCCCCGCGGATAAGGGCCGCCTCCTGCTGCGAATAATCGGAAAAATTGGGGCGAACCCCCAGCGTCCGCACGCTGGGGCAATCTCTAAGACGCGCCTCCAGCGCGACAGCCTTCTTCCGGCCTGAACCGCACTCGGGGTGGCAGACCCCCTTTTCATTGCCGGGATATAACAAACTGCTCATCCTCTACAGGGACATTGGTCCAGATACGCTCCGCCCGGAGTGCAAATCCTGCAGCCCCGGCGCCTGAAACCACAATGCGGCCCGGAAGGGAAAAGCCGTTTACCTGCCGGTAATCGGCAAGTTTTGCCTGATAGCGCAGATCCTCGCCTTCATAAATGGCAACCGAGGCTGCTGATTGCCGATCAGGGCGAAGGCGTATCTTCTCCCGAAGTCCGCTCCATTCATTGGTTAACACCAACTGCTTGGGAGGCCCGGCACCGGAGCGGCTGCGGACGAGCGCTGCCTCCTTGTAATCATATACGGGGACTCTTCCGGCAAGAAGAACAATTAACTCGCCAATGCTAACAGGTACGTCCAGGATATGCTGCAATCCCGGGTCTTCACAACCCTTTTGGCGTACGCCCTCCCGGTCTGCGGATGCAAAATAAAGGCTGCGGCCGTCATAGGAAAAACGCATCAGGGGATTGCCGGCGGGGCCCATCACGACCGCCCGCATCCTTCCATCAAGCGCAGCCAGCCAGGCAATCCGGGTGGTTTGTACCCCCTGTGCATTCCACACGCGAAGGCTGCCTATCCCCTTAAAGGTTTCAAGCCCCTTGTTGCGGGTATTTAGAAGTCGCAGCAGGCTGCCCGCCTTGCTGTCTGCAAAATCTATCTGCCGGGATAGCCTGGGATGGCAGGCTGCAAGGAAAAATACGGCCAGGCAGCATAGCGTTGCCTTCCAGCGCATGGCGCCTAGGATCCGTTCTTCTGTAAAGCTTTAATCTTGTCCTCGATTTTTGCCCTGTCCCCGGTACGGTTCTCAAGAGCGCGCTGGTAGGCCTCCATTGCCTCTTCCTGCCGGCCCAGCTTCTTATAAACATCGCCCAGATGCTCCAGCACAACCGGATCGTTAGGGATGAGCTGCG
The DNA here is from genome assembly GCA_046482325.1 of Desulfosalsimonadaceae bacterium. GTDB lineage: Bacteria > Desulfobacterota > Desulfobacteria > Desulfobacterales > Desulfosalsimonadaceae > M55B175. The sequence goes on along the minus strand of JAWOFF010000106.1, from coordinate 4,850 downwards.
CAGCCCTTTCAATGCAGGCAGCCGCTTCTTCGAGCCATCCCTTTCGGTAATACAGCCATCCCAGGCTGTCGATGATATAGCCGTTTTCCGGCTTCTTCTCCAGCGCTTTTTGGATCAGTTTTTCCGCCTTTTCCAGATGAATTCCCTGATCGGCGTAGGTGTAGCCGATGTAGTTAAGCGCGTCGGCATGCTCCGGATCCACGGCGAGAACCTTCTCCATCTGCTCAATCGCCTTCTCGCGCTCTTCCTTCTCATCATAGAGCACGCCAAGCTCAAAACGGAGCTTTGTGTTCTCCGGAGAGATGGAAACCCCTTCCAGGAGCAGCTCTTCGGCTCTGTCAAAAAGTTCTTTTTTTTTATAAAATGAGCTCAGGTACGGAATAAGCTCTGTTTTCTCCTCATCACCCGCCCTCTTGAGAGCCTCTTCCAGAACGGCAATGGCCTTGTCGAGATTTTCCTGCTGCTGATAGGAGATAATGGCCCTGTGAATGACAGCGTTGCCATGATAATCGGATTCGGGAGAGACCTTTTGAAACTCCTGCTCCGCCTGCCCGTATTTTCCCTGATTGTAGCGGGCGATTCCGGAGGCATACCTGAGGCCGGAGCTTTCCGGTGCCCCCGCAATCATACCCGAGAGTACCGTAAGGGCATCATCATAGCGCTTGTTCAGCACCAGGCGCCGGACAACAGTGCGGATGACGCTTCTGTCATCCGCACTTCTGCGCCCAAGCTCCGCAAAAATTTTCTCCGCCCTGGCGCTTTTGCCGGATTTTTCACACGCTAGACCCAGTTCAATGGCCGCAGCGGCATTCTCCGGGCTATGCTCCAGGATCTGCTCATAGAGTTCGATAACCCTCTCATCTCCCCCCCTGGACTGATACAGATCAATCAGGGCCCAGCGCGGCTGGTTCAGAGAAGGGGCAAGATCAATTGTTCGCTCAAATGCGGACTGTGCTTTCTCGTAGCGGCCCAGACGGGAATGAATTTTACCGAGATAGAAATGCCCAAGATAGGCGCCGGGAAAGCGGGAAACCAATTTCTCAAACACTGAGACGGCCTTTTCCAGCTCGCCAGCCTCGATATAGAGTTTTCCAAGCACCTGATAAACATCTTTTTTGCCGGGATCCAGGGAAAGAATAGTTTCATAAATCGGTATGACGTTAGCATCCGGATTAAGAGTGCGACGGATGGAAGCTTTCAACAGAAGCAGTTCCACGGACTCCGGATTCTCTGCAAGCATTTGCTCAATGATTGCAAGGGATTTCTCGTAATTTTGTTTATGCAGATAAAGCACTGCCAGCTCTTTCTTTAAATACGAAACTTCCGGATCCATAGAAATGGCGGAGTTTAAAGAGGAAATTGCTGCATCTACATTGCCGCGGTTCTTCTGAAACTGGGCTTCCAGATAAAAATAATAGCTGTTTGCCGAAGCCTCGGGCCTGGAAAGCGATTTTTCCGGCAGCTTCATGATCGAAGAACTGGGCGACTCCCGGGAGGGGTCAGGCTCCGGGCCACGGCCGGGACAGCCGCTTAGCACCAATACAGCGGCTGCCATCACAACCGTAATTATCCTTTTAACCCAGCTTCTTTTACTCATTTTTTATTCCATTGGCCTGCAAGCACCACTCTGCCGCGGGGCGGGTTATTCGTACAGCGCAAAATCAGGGATCTCGCGCTCGAAAAAAACTTTCATTTTTTTAACGATATTTTTCTCCAGCTGCCGGACCCGCTCTCTGGAAATGTTGTATGCATCCCCTATATCCTGAAGTGTGTGGGGAGAATCGGTAAAAATCCGCTTGTCGAAAATCTCCAGCTCCCGCTCGGAGAGCTGCTGCCGGAATTCGGCCACTTTTTCCTGCAAAAGGCCCTCTACTTCCTTTTTGGCAATCTGATTTTCCACCGAATCGGTCTCTGAGCTGAAAAACTCTCCGCGTTCGGTATCGGAGTCGTCCTTTAATGGCTCGTCCAGGGAAAGATCCCAGCCATCGAGGCGCTGGTCCATTTCTGTTATCTCCTGCTCCGATACCCCGAGACGGTCGGACAACAATTTGGGCTGGGGGACAAAGCCCTGGTCAATGAGATTCTGCTTTTCCTTTTTTAGCTTAAAGAAAAGCTTTCGCTGGCCCTGAGTTGTCCCGATTTTTACCAGACGCCAGTTGTCCATGATGAATTTCAGAATATAAGCCTTGATCCAGAAGGAAGCATAATAGGAGAATTTAACATTTTTATAGGGATCAAATTTCTGTACAGCATGCATAAGACCGATATTGCCCTCCTGGATCAGGTCCAGAAGATTCTGCATCCATACGCGCTGGAACTCAAGAGCGATCTTGACCACCAGCCGCAGATTGGCAGTAGCCAGTCTATAGGCCGCCTCCTTGTCTCCCTCTTCATGAATGCGCTTGCCCAGTTCGATTTCTTCATCGCGGGTCAGCAGCCGGTATTGATTGATTTCCGCAAGGTAGCGCTGAAGCGGATCATATTCGACAAGGCTTTTCTCCGGCTCCACTGTAGCCTGAGCCTTCCCTTTTTCCGCACGGCTGCGCCGGGCATCACTTTCCTCGAGTACGCCTTCCAGTGTGTCGGCGACGCCCTGATCTGTTTTATTGTCTTTATCGAGTGTCTGTTTTTGTTGTGCCATGACTTTTACTCTAATGAGAAGTTTCTATAAATGCAAATTCTGCAAAGGGATGCGGCTCATCAGGCTTTTTCAGGCCTGCCCGGAGCGGATTTTCCTATAGACATTGTGCGGAGAAACTGATAATAATATATTTTTTTTATGCGCCTGTAGCTCAGTTGGATAGAGCAACGGACTTCTAATCCGTAGGCCGTGTGTTCGAATCGCACCAGGCGCACCAAAATCAGAGAAAGGGCTTTGCCCGGCAATGGGAAAAGCCCTTTATTCCATCGCTTACCAGACAGCCACTGTATCATGATCAGTTTTTGATTGTAACATCAACGCCGGAAGAATTCAAACAGCATTATCAAAGGATTTCACCTGGCGGGCGGGACACACCGAAGATGCGGCTGTCTTGCGGTTTCTGGCATGGATCAGGGTCCAGTAGCCCATCAGGTTGACAGGCACGGTCTCCACCAAATCAAGGTCGTTATCCGCGATAAAGCGCTGCATGGAAAAACGGGGCCGGAAACCGATGATCCGCTGCAGCGGAGTCAGCATGGATTCCAGCAAACCCGCCAGCACATGCTGGCTGCTGAAATGATTTAATATGAATATATCCCCGCCGGGTTTGCATACCCGCTTGATCTCCCGCATCATCAGGCAGGGATGAGGCACCACAGTGACCACGTACATTGCCGAAACTTTGTTAAAAAAATTGTCCGGAAAACACAGCCTCTGGGCATCCATAAGCGCCAGATGGATATTTTTGCATTTTCTCTGTTCCATGTTCCGCCTGGCTACCGCCAGCATGTGCGGCGATATATCTATGCCATATACCTCGGCATCCCGCGGATAATCATCCATGGCCAGACCGGTGCCTATGCCCACCTCCAGCACCTTCTCCGCATCCAGAGCACCCATTTTTTTCACCACCTGTTTTCGGCCATGCGCAAATATGCGGCCAAAAATTTTATCATAGCTGCCTGACAGGCGTTTGTAACTGTTAATTACTGCCGATTCGTCCATGTCCATTTCCATATGCCCTTGCCGTGATGGATCTGTGCATGCTGTTTGCGAAGCCATCAGTCATTGCAGGTTCAAAAATAATTTATATTATGCGCAAAAATGCCGGGGAGTCAACAATAGGATGCCGCCAGAGAAGACATGTCCATTTCCCTCTTTCCCGAAACACCGGAGCAGTCTGCTGCAGGGCAATTGACAAATCGCCTGTGATTATTTAAACCTGAACTGAGCGATTTCAAATTTGCCGAAGATACAAGATGGAATCGGCTTTCCACACCGTCAAAGGCCGGGGAACCGGCGGGGTTTTCCGGATGGACGGCAACAGCAAATGCAAACATTGTCAGGGAGGCAGCTATGTCCTACAATACCCTTATCTACGAAGAATCCGACGGCATTGCCACTATTACCATCAACCGGCCTAAATCCTTGAATGCCCTCAATGCGGAACTTATAGACGAACTCGGGGACTTGCTTGACAGTATTGCCGGAAATGAGGATATACGCGTTCTGATATTTACAGGCGCAGGAGAGAAGGCCTTTGTGGCAGGAGCGGATATCTCGGAGCTGTCCCGGTTCAATGCCCTGCAGGGCAAATATTTCGCCCACAGGGGTCATCAATGCCTGGGAAGAATCCAGAACCTTACAATTCCGGTAATCGCGGCGATAAACGGCTTTGCCCTGGGCGGCGGTCTGGAACTTGCCCTTGCCTGTGATTTTATCTATGCCTCGGAAAACGCCAAATTCGGACTCCCGGAAATCACCCTCGGACTTATTCCCGGATTCGGCGGCACGCAGAGGCTATCCCGGATAATTGGCAAAAATAGGGCCAAGGAAATGATATTTACCGGTAAAACGGTATCGGCACAGGAAGCCTGGCAAATCGGATTTGTAAACAAGGTCCTGGAAGCCGACAAGCTGATGGAGGAGACGCAGAAAACTGCAAAGAGCATCGCCGCCAAGGGCAGGGTATCCCTGAACGCCGCAAAGGAAACCATAAACCGGGGAATGGATGTAGATCTCGCCACTGCCTGCGGCATAGAAATTAACGCCTTCAGTATTTGTCTGACAAGCGATGATGCCCGGGAGGGGACCAGCGCCTTTCTTGAAAAGCGAAAACCGGATTTCAAAGGCCGCCTGAAAGGTTAGCCTGTTTTGCAATTTATGCTTGACAGGCGGTTTGCTCCAAGTTAGGTAAACGATAGTTTTT
>JAWOFF010000064.1:0-5736 GCA_046482325.1 Desulfosalsimonadaceae bacterium | reverse complement strand
CGGCTACCTCCCGGCTATGCTCAACCCGGCGAAAATAACTGTCCAGGGAACTCAAACTGACATCTATCTGGTTAAAATTCGCGACCACTTGGTTTTCCAGCAGTTTTTCGCTGTAGTCCTCCGCGGACACAGTAGCCCCGACTTGATCCTGCAGCGCCATAGAGAACCTGCTCATTGCCCAGAAATACGAGCCCAGCATGACAAATCCCTGTTCTTTAATCGTGTCCCCAAACGCTTCGAGTTCCTGCTTGAATTCCGGGTTTTCCCTGTCTATTCTCTGCTTGATCGCCTCTGTGACGGTTTCGCCGTAGCCCCCGACCATGCCTGTCACTTCATATTCCGAGGGCGGGCGGCTGTCTTCGCCGTAGAGCTGTTCAACCTTTCGGCTCGCCACTTCCTCCATGTTCGCCAGCAAGTCTTCGAGGGCGCTTTGCCTTGCCCTGCATAGGCCTTCGTCCGGGTTCTTGCATTGCACCACGATATTGCCCATTACGTCCTTGCTAAAAGGCTCGGGATTTTTAAACCTGTAGTCTATCTCCCAGTATCCGTTTGTCCCCCCAAAGCCCAAAAAGCCGTTGTCCGGTTCCCTGACCTTTTTGTCGTAACCTGTCACAAGGTCGTCATTTTCCTGAAACCAATACTGATGATACTGGATCAGGTAGTTGTGGAGCCCGGTTTCTGCCGCACGGCTTGCCGCATCGGTCAAATCGGTCGGCACCGACGCGATGACCTGGCCGTGATGGGTGGTCAGATATTCTATGCCAACGTTCATGGCCGTGTTTGCGAATTGAATAGAGAATCCGACAAATACGAGTACGACTCCTTGTATGAAATTTAGCATCGGAGCCCAGGGAATCGGGGCAAGCAGCGATATGGAAAGCACCGAACGCACCGGGACCCAAATACTGTGCAAGCGCCGGCCCAGCGGCGTGCCCTCGTGTGCGCTGCCGACAAAGGCGTGTGTGACGACATACAACAGGATCAAGCTTACCGCCGCGAGCATGATCACATTGAACATATTCAAGATCGGGATTATAAGGGAAGGCTCCCCCTGGATTTCCTGGCCCGACCACAGGATCTCGGTCCACCCGTCGCCGAACAGCTCGGAGAGCATTTGCGTGGCCTTGTCCCCGGCTCCCGGCGTGGGCCCGGATTCAATAATGTTTTCTACCTGCTGAGCCTGTGCTTCCTTTGCATCCGGCATTATTTGCTCTCCCTTCGCAAAAGATAATCCCGAAACGACCGATATTTTTGCTTTACAAGAATCAAGTACCAGTGATGACGAAGCAGGAACTGCAGGAAGGCCGCGGTTCCAATCATGAGTCCGAGCAAGACACCGACCAGGCTGTAGTCCGGGTTGAAGACCCTGTAGGCAACGGAGAAAAATCCCAGGCACGCCAGGGCGATATAGGCGCACATTTCAAAAACGAGTGTCCGCTTCAGACGCGGGACCTTGTCCCGGGGGATTCCCCATCTGTGCAGCAGTTCATAGAAGTCAAGCTGCCTTAACTTCTCGGGGTCTTCTCCCGTTTTTTTTCTGTTGTGCAACACCTCCACGGGCGACTTGATTATGGACCACCCCGCGCGGTGCGTATCTACCCCGAAGCCGCTTTTCAGGGCACTGGAAAACCTGGCTTTCCTGGTCGTTTTTTTTCGTCTAAAAAGCATGCACTCCTCCCGTTGTTTTTTGTTCCTTTTACTCCCATTGCGCGAAGAGTCTTAAAATGGAATCTATTTCCTGTAGTTCCAAGAGAATATATGGTTAGGCGGCAGGCGGTTGGTTTTTTCATTTTCCGTTGATGAAATCTGAAATGACAGCCATCAGCATTTTAAATCCTCAAAAAATCCTTTAAAGCGCTGCTGTTCAAGATTTTTTTATTTAGCTTCTCTTTTTTGCCCGGGACATTTTTCATGTTTTCGTTGCCAATCTCTCTGGCTCCCGGAAGGGAAACAACCAATAGAGCAAGGATTGAACCCTGAAGGCTGGGTTATGGAAAAATCCGTGGATGAGGATCGAAGGGAAAATAATTGAATATGGTTTATTATCGTGCTAATTAAACAAGTATGACTAGTGAAAAACGAAATATTTTAAACCGGCTGCTCCAGGTGTGGCCTCATGGCAGTGTTGTCGTAACGCCCTGGCTAAAATCACAGGGTGTTTCCCAGCAGCTGGTGTATGAATACGAAAAAAGCGGATGGGTGCGGCGCGTGGGCAGGGGGGCTTACCTGCGCGCTGGTGAAGTAGTCGAATGGAGCGGGGGGCTGAATGCAGTGCAGAATCAATTGGGCCTCCCAATTCATGTAGCGGACAAGACGGCGTTGCAGCTTCAGGGATACGCCCATTTTCTGCCATTAGGAAAGGGCGGGACCCTTTCACTTTTTGGGCTGCCTGGAACCCGCCTGCCGGCTTGGTTTAAGAAATGTGACTGGGGTGTGGCCCTTCGGTATACCACAGCCAGGCTTTTTTCCGGCACTCATGATATTGGATTGACACAAAAAGATATGGGCTCGTTTTCCATCCGGGTTTCAGCTCCGGAGCGGGCTATGATGGAGGTTTTATATCTTGTACCAAAGGAGGAATCCTTTGAAGAGGCTGGTTTGCTAATGGAGGGCCTGGCTACCCTGCGGCCGGATGTACTTCAGCGTCTTCTGCAACAATGCCGTTCAGTGAAAGTAAAGCGATTGTTCCTTTATCTTGCAGAACAAAGCAATCACTCGTGGTTGGAAAAGCTGGATAAAGCCGGAATAAACTTAGGAAAGGGAAAGCGGGTGATCGTTAAAGGAGGCCGGCTAGATGCCAAATACAACATAACTGTTCCCAGATCAGTTGGGCAGCGACAAGAACCGACGGAGCGGGTATGAAAGACAGCCCATACTTTAACCAGGTTAGACTGATGTTGAGGGTCATGCCGTATATAACGGCGGAAGAAGGTTTTGCCTTGAAGGGCGGTACGGCAATTAACCTGTTTATACGGGATATGCCGAGACTATCAATTGATATCGATCTGGTATGGTTGCCTTTTGAATCCAGAAACGCGGCCCTGGATAATATTAGCTCTGCGTTAAACAGAATTTCAGATTCGATTCGAAACAAAATTCCCGGCATTACAGTTAGAGAAACCCGCTTGCAAGGCACAAGCCATATTGTCAGGCTTGCCATAGGCACTCCTGGGGCCATGATCAAAATTGAACCGAATCTGGTAATTCGGGGGACAGTTTTCCCTTGTGAAGCAAGAGATCTGTGCAAGGCTGCAGAAGAGTTGTTCGAGCTGACAACCACCGCGACTACAGCTTCCATGGCTGATTTATATGGAGGAAAGTTGTGCGCCGCCTTAGACCGTCAGCATCCGCGGGATATCTTTGATATTAAAGTGTTGATGGAGAAGGAGGGGATAACAGAGAAGATCAGGACTGCTTTTATAATTTACCTGGCCAGCCATGATAGGCCTATGAACGAATTGCTTAATCCCAACAGGGTTGATTTTCGTTCTGCATATGAGAGAGAGTTTTCCGGAATGACCCTCAGGCAGGTGGATTACCAAGAACTGATTAGCGATCGTGAGCGAATCATCCACACAGTAAATCAATCATTGACGGAAAAGGAGAGAAATTTTCTTCTTTCTCTTAAACAAGGACAGCCGGATTGGGAGCTTTTGTCAGTAAGGGGACTTGACCGGTTACCCGCTGTTCAATGGAAGCTGATAAATATTCAAAAAATGAGCAAAGCCAAGCATATGCAATCGATGGAGAAGCTTAGAAAGGTGTTGGGGCTTTAGAAAATACGGAACAACTCTATTGTCGCATTGACATCCTTCCCTTCTTTTAGGGAGGGGAGGATGTTAACTCTTTCTTTCCGGTTCGGGTTGTTGTTGCCGGACGGCTATTTTAGTTGAGCTGCGATCTCCTCGATGAGCTTATCCACGATATCGGAGCTGTCCTCCTCCAAGCCGCGGGCTTCAGCTTCCTGCCGGCGGTTTTCCACCTCGGGCTTGATTCCGCCCGGAAACATCTCGGCCAGCTTGGCCAGGATTTTCTTGATGTCCCGGCATCGTTTCACGAGTCCGTCGCGGACTGCCCGGTCTTCCGTTGTGGTCGAAAAGGCCCACAGCGCCTGCAGGCCCACGGAGTTCGTCACAAGCTGGGTCGCGGTCCCGCTGGCTGTCTTGAAGACCGCAAGCATGTTTGCGCCCCGCTTGTCCGGCTTGGATATATTCAATATCGCGTTTCTGGCGGCCTCGTTTAACCCGAGGCGCTGGGCGGTCTCGTTTACCGCCTTGGGAAACCCGCCTCCCAGGATAAAGATGCAGGTGGCCAGCTCGTCGGTGATGACGCTGGGCATGTCCTCCAGGGATTGCGTGTAGAGCCCGATGGAAAGGCTCCACTTTCTTGATTCCCGGATGGAAACCTCAAGGTCCCGGGTGAGCTGATTGGCCACGCTCTGGTTGTTCATGACCCGGTGGACCTCATCGTAGCAGATTCGCTTCGGGTCCTGCTTGATCTGTTCAATCCGGGTGGCCTGATAATCCCGGAACTTGGGGTCGGCATAGGCGGCGTCCTCGGGCATCAGGAACATATGCCCGCCCACGACCTGCCTGGCGAGCATATACATAATACCGGACTGGCGGTCGGCCTGGGGGCCGCCTCGCGGAGCCACTTCGTCCAGGTCGAGCGACACGATCTTTGCCGCGCCGATGTTGAATCTCGTGGGATTCTTCAGGATCGGGTAGGCGTCAATTCCTTCGCTGCAGCAGCGCCAGAAAAAGTCCGTGATGGACTCGCCCGCCACGCTGGCTGTGTAGATCCGCCGGACTGAGTCATCCCGGGCCTTGGCCGCGACATCGGCCAGAAGCGGAACGGCGTGTTTCTGAGCCCGATCGGCCTCGTAGATGTATCCATGCTCGAAGAGATGATCTCTTACCTCGTACCAGCTCGTGGCCTTGTCAACGTGCATCCCGGTGGCCTCCACCGCATTTTGTACCTCCGGTTCCTGCAGCCGGTTGTATTTGCGCGGCCGTTTTTTTTGGGAAAGCTCATCATATGCCAGATGAACAGCCTGCCGTGCGATTCCGGAGATGCCTTCCGGCGGCGCGGTCTGGTCCAGCGGCGTGCAGAGCAGGGAAACCAGGTTGATCAAGAACTGGAAATGATGCTGAACCGGGTACTGGAAGCCCAGCGGCAGGTCAAAGGGGTTGATGCTGTGATGGGCGTCCATGCGCAGCCGGTAAAACTCGGCCAAGTACTGCTGGTCCGGGGGTAGGGCGGCCTTTAAAAGCATGATAAGGCCCGCCGAAGACAGCCCTACGTCGATGATCGACAGCCACGGCAGTCGGGACAATCCCGGCTGCAGGACAAAGCCCAGGTTGTAGGTGTTGAGCCAGACCGATTTGCCGCCGCCCATCGGGGCCACGCCCAAATCCACCCATGCCTGCTGCTTGGACGACATGGGGTGATAGGGCAGCACCTTGCCGTCAGGAGAACGCAAGAGCAGGCTCCCTTCTGTCCAGGGCAGGGCCGGCCTTGCCTGTGGCATCATGTGCAGGGCGTCTCCAATGGGTGCTGCAGCAGCGGGAGCCGGCGATGAGGGCATAAGTGCCGGCACGGTGGCAGACACACCCAGTACCGGGTCGCCGACCACCTCGCGCGTATCGGATGTACCCCACGACTGTATGGCGCTGGCCAGTTCGCTCCTGCGGGAAGAGAGTTTTTCATGTGCGTCTTCCGTATAGACGCTGATCC
>JAWOFF010000160.1:0-62784 GCA_046482325.1 Desulfosalsimonadaceae bacterium | reverse complement strand
GAGAGTAGGACGCTGCCGGAATATTTTTATAGAAAGCCCCTGTTACTGCCGTTATGACGGCTGGTACAGGGGCTTTTTTTGTGAGGTCCTAAGGGAGGAAAGGCACTAAGGCACTAAGGCACTAAGGCACTAAGGCACTAAGGCACTAAGGCACTAAGGGGAAAAGATGTTGCCTGTTCTCTGCGGTTTGTTTACAATTGGAGCTATCAATTTGCGGGCTGGAAGAAAGCCTCATACTACAATATTTCGCATTTGTTGGCTATTGTGCGCTTCCACGGATTACATACCAAATTAACCATACATATCGCCTTTTTTTTACTGCTTGCCGTTGTGCTGACCGATCTGGTAATGGTTCGCATTATGGAAAAGAGTCTGGTCCGCCAGCGGCTGCAGTACGGGCGGGAGCTGCTGACTGATTTTTCCTCTGTTTTACAATCCAGGCCTTCCTGCATATCTTCGGATGAGCCTTTTCCTGCATCTGAATTCCATGCTGCTGCGCGGCGGCCTTTTCTGCTTTACGGCTGCTTTACGGCCGCAGACTTGCCTACGCTTACTGTCGGGAATTTGCCGCAGGGATTATCCTTTGATCCCCACCGGGCAAACCGGAAGGTCATGAAAAACGGTCAGTCGCTGAATGTATTTCTTGGAACCACCTGGGGTGTCTTCTGGAAGCAGAACAAGTATGTCGCCATCTCCCGGCCCATGTTTCGGCGCCCGCATTCCGGGGCGGCAACAGTGCTCCTACAGCTTGATGATATCTACCGGCGCTTGCGCAACACACAGAAACTGGTCCTGCTCTATGGTCTTGCCAACTTTTTTCTGCTTCTCTGTCTTGCCATGTACCGGTTCCATCGGATTATTATTCGGCCGATAAACCGTTTTATCCGGGTTACCGAACAGCTTCGTTCCAGTGACCAGTTTCCTGAATATCCGGAGCGTCCTAACAATGAACTCAGCCGGCTCTCGAATGCCATACACCAGATGGCCAGGCGCATAGAGGCGGACAAGGAACAAATTCAAGCATCCCTGCAATCTTTGCAGACAGCCCACAACGACCTGAAAAATACGCAGCAGGAGATGATCCGGGCGGAAAAACTTGCCTCGGTGGGTCGCCTGTCAGCCGGCATTGCCCATGAAATCGGCAATCCCATCGGCATTGTGCTGGGTTATCTAAACATTCTCAAACGGCAGCCTGCTGTTTTTTCCGAGGAGAAGAACGCTGATTATATTACGCGGGCAGAGTCGGAGATTACCCGCATTAACGACATTATCCGACAATTGCTGGATTTTTCCAGAGCCTCTCCCGGCCGGCCGGAGACCATATCCGTTCATGACCTTCTGAGGGATGTGGGCGAGATGCTAAAAGAGCAGCCCTTGATGCAAAGTGTCGATCTGCAATACGATCTCGCGGCGGAGCAGGACCGGGTGGATGCGGATTATCAACAGCTTCGCCAGGTCCTGATAAACCTTTTGATTAATGCAGCCGATTCCGTTATGCTCTCCGCCAATGCAGAAGCCGGCGAGATTCGCCTCCAGACCCGGGATGTTGCATCAGATTCGTCGCAAGCCCTCAATCAGAGGCCCAGCATAGAACTTACCGTTGCGGATAACGGAACCGGCATTGCCGGAGAGGATATTGATAATATATTTGATCCGTTCTATACTACCAAGGACCCGGGTAAAGGCACCGGACTCGGCTTATCCGTGAGCTATATGATCATAGAACAGTTCGGCGGTACAATCACAGTCAGCAGCAGATTACATGAAGGAACCGCCATGTCAGTTTATCTGGAGATATCCGAGCAGAGTGGTATTCTGTCAGAAAAACGATAAAAAGACATCCGTGATGAGCGAAGATTTTCCAACCCGCATTCTTGTGGTCGACGATGAAGCCAACATGCGGCATATGCTCCAGAGCCTTCTGGGGGAGTCCGGCTATGTTGTGGACACCGCTTCCGACGGGAAACAAGCACTGGAAATGATGGAAAACAGCCGCTACCTCTTTGTTTTCTGCGATATTCGGATGCCCGGCATGGACGGCATGGCCTTTTTGAAATCTGTCGGCCGGTACCTGGAGCACACAAACGTAATCATGATGTCTGCCTACGGAACAATTGATACCGCCGTGGAAGCCATGAAATGCGGGGCCTATGATTACATTTCCAAGCCTTTCAAACCCGATGAAATCCTTTTGACACTGCGAAAGGCGGAAGAGCGCCAGCGTTTGCAAACAGAGAACTCCAGGCTGCGTGAACAGGTCAGGGCCATTGAGAACAGACACCATTTCGGGGAAATGATAGGCTCCGGCAAGGCAATGCAGGACGTATTTAAACTGGCGGCGAAGGTGGCTTATTTCGAAACCACGGTGCTTATCAGCGGAGAGAGCGGCACAGGCAAGGAGCTGATGGCCAGAGGCATCCACAACAGCAGTCAGCGACAGCCTAACCGCCTGATCCCGGTAAATTGCGGCGGCATCCCGGAAACCCTGCTGGAAAGCGAGCTGTTTGGATACAAAAAAGGGGCGTTCACCGGGGCTGACAGGGATGCCAAGGGTTTGTTCGAAGCTGCCTCCGGCGGCACCATTTTTCTGGACGAGGTTGGCGATCTTCCGCTTTCCCTCCAGGTTAAGCTTCTTCGTATACTGCAGGACAATCAGGTCCGGCCTGTGGGGGATACCAAATCAAGACAGGTGGATGTGCGCATCATAGCGGCAAGCTCCAAGACTCTGGCTGCGGAGGTCACAGCCGGGAGATTCAGAGAAGATCTGTTTTATCGTTTGAATGTCATGCCTATTCGTCTGCCCCCGCTGATTGAACGCACAGAGGATATCCCCCTTCTCTGTCAGCACTTTATCGAGCGCTACAGCCAAAAGTTCAATAAACCGGTCAATACGATTTCCCCGGCCGCCATGACACTCTTGTTTCAGCATCACTGGCCGGGCAATGTGCGCGAATTGGAAAATATCATTGAGCGGGCAGTGGTGCTGTCCGAAAGTGATGTGATTGATGTGGATCTGCTGCCTGCCAACTGGGGGGAGCAAACCGGAAGCCCTGGTATAGAGGAGGTCTTTCGGGGCTACTCGCTGAAGTCAGCCAGAGCCGTTCTGGAGCAGAACCTGATAAGGCGGGCCCTTGAGGCTACCGAAGGCAACAGGAGTAAAGCCGCCAGGCTTTTGGAAATCAGTCATCCCTCCCTGCTGCAAAAAATAAAGGCCTATAACATCAGCGGATGATAAAAAAAGGCCTTCGCTGTAAACGAAGGCCTTTTACGGTATAAACGGCTTGCCGAAAGGACACTGTCCACAAGTCCTGCGCGATTTAGCCGGATTGCTTATTGATGATCTCCCTCAGCTTGCCGGAACACTTGAATGTAACAACATTTCTGGCATCGAGCAGCAGGTCGTCGCCTGTGGCCGGGTTGCGCCCCCTGCGGGTAGACTTTTTCTTCACGCAGAATTTGCCGAATCCCGATACCAGTACATCCTCGTCGTTTTCCAGGCTGCGTTTGATGATCTCCAGAAGGTTTTCCACGATGTCAACCGATTTTTTCTTTGTAAAGCCAAGCTCATTTACTTTTTCCACAATATTATTTTTTGTCAGTGCCATTTTGCCTCCTGATTACTGTTTTCTAACAAGGCGCCTCGGGATGGATGCCTTAATCTCTGTCTGTTGGCTAATATTCAACTCATTGATTCTTATAGCAAATATTTTGAAGAAGTTAAATGTTATTAATTTTATTCAAAATACATTTGGTTCCGGTTGATGTCAAGTAAATTTTTCAATTTATCAAATGGGTTGGGACGATATCGGGGATAAATTCTCCGGTTTCTGCGGGAAAAAATGGATTCTGCTTGAGAAGTTGGTCCTCTTCCATTAAAAAGGGGATTCCGCTTGCGGGACATCCACTGGCTTTTTGTTGGAGCCGACGAGCGGACTTGAACCGCTGGCCTGCTCATTACGAGTGAGCTGCTCTACCAACTGAGCTACGTCGGCGAAAATACGGCTGAAAATCTTGGCATCCAATTAACACGCTATTGACAGAGCGTCAAGCGATTTTACAATTGCCGAATAAGAGCTTTACGCCAGTATTGATCTGACGATAACACGCTGTTTTTTTTAATTATGGATAATGACAGATGGATGACAATGGATATGCAACGCACCCCGGTTACTGACATACTGAGGCCCTTCACAGACGATATTGCCGCCGGCAGACAGTTGATCTGCACGGCCGGAGCGGGCACCGGGCGCATTTTTCTTGCAGCCGAGACAGCCCGCCGTCTGAAGCGGCCTCTTGCGCTGGTGCTGCCCACTTACAAAATGTGCGAACAAGCGGCCGCAGACCTGCAGTTTTTTGTCGACGATGCGGAGACGGAAATTTCCGTTTTTCCGCCTTACAATATCTTGCCCTTTAAACAGATTGCCTACCACAATGAAACTGCAGCCAGACGCATTCACCTTTTATACCGGCTGGCATCCAACACGGCCCGCAACCTTATCATAGTGCTGCCTGTTGAAACATTGCTGCAGCGGCTGGTTCCCAAATCTACTCTAAATGGCTACGCGGAACTGGTTATGGCCAATGAGGAGCTAAACCGGGATAACTTTATCGCTCACCTGCACGCAGGGGGGTTTGTTCATACCGGCCTTGTGGAAGAGCCAGGAGAATACTCGGTGCGGGGCGGGATTATTGATGTATTCTCCCCCATGTATGCCGAACCCATCCGGATTGAACTGTTCGGCGATACAGCAGAGTCTATCCGGTTTTTTTCTCCGGCTACCCAGCGGCAGACAACAAGCACGGATGAAGCAGTGATTCTTCCGGCAAAAGAGGCCGTTGTGACGAAACAGGGAGTCAGTGAAGTGCTGGGCCGGGCCCGGCGGCACGGAGGCAAGTTTGGCCTCTCTGATGAGAAGGTGGAGCGCTTTATCACCCGGATTCGCGAGGAAGGCGTATTCAGTGGACTGGAGAGTCTGCTTCCCCTTCTTTATTCCGAGCTTGATACGCTTTTTGACTATGCACCCGCGGACATGATCTGGGTTCAGAACGAGGCTGTTGAAATTGAAAAGAAAGCAGAGCAGGCTGAGAACCGGGCAGTCCGGAATTATATGCAGGCCAGCAGTGAAAACCGACTGTGTGTCGATCCCGAGCACCTCTATGAGAAATGGTGGGATGTCTCTGCCAGGCTTTCTGAAAAAAGCAGCCTGGTTATCCGTTCCCTTCCGGTGTCCGGGTCTGTTTCGAATGCCTCGCACTTACATCTTGAAACCCGGGACAATTCTGATGTGGCCAATCGCCTTGCGGACCCTGAAATAAGGGAAAATTATCTGGCTCCGCTTGCCGAGTGGGTTGATGAGCACAGCCGCGCAGGGTTTCTTACACTTCTGGTGTGCAGCACAAACGCCCAGGCCATGCGGCTCCGGGAGCTTCTTTGCCCGTACGGGATTTCCCCGGAGATAGCAGATGCAGCCAGTCCTTTGCAGCTTCGCCCGGGACGGGCCTGGATATGTCAGGGGCAGCTCTCCAGAGGATTTGTATGGGCCGAGGCATCCCTTGCCATCATTACAGAAACCGAAATTTTCGGCAGCCGCAAGCCGCCCCGCGCCCGCAAAAAGCCGAAAGCAAAGGTGCAGACGCAGCTTCTGGATTTTGGCGAGTTAAATACAGATGATCTGGTCGTGCATGTCGAACATGGGATCGGCAAGTATCGGGGGATAGAAAAGCTTTCTATTGAAGGGGTTACCAGCGACTTCCTAAAGCTTTACTATAAGGGAGGCGATAAGCTTTATCTGCCGGTGGATCGCATGAACATGGTTCAGAAGTACATGGGGGTCGAAGGCATTGAACCGGATCTGGACAAACTGGGAGGCAAATCCTGGCAGCGGAGCCGGGAGAAGGCCAAAGAATCCGCGGAAAAAATTGCCAACGAGCTTTTGGAGCTTTATGCTGCCAGAAAAAACAGCGGCGGCCATGCCTTCAGTCCGCCTGACAGTTATTATAAGGACTTTGAGGCGGGTTTTCCCTTTGAGGAGACTGCAGACCAGCTAAAGGCCATTGACGACGTGATTACGGATATGGAGCAGGAAAGACCCATGGATCGGCTGATATGCGGCGATGTGGGGTATGGTAAAACCGAGGTGGCCCTGCGCGCGGTCTTTAAAACTGTCAATGACGGAAAACAGGCAGCTGTTCTGGTTCCTACCACGCTTCTGGCAGAACAGCATTATGTCACGTTTTCCGAGAGGTTTGCCAGATATCCGGTTTATGTCGAGAGCCTGAGCCGTTTCCGATCCAGGCGTCAGCAGCAGATGATCCTGGAGCGGTTAAAAAAGGGTGAAACCGATGTTGTTATCGGCACGCACCGCCTGCTGCAGAAGGATGTTGCGTTCAAGGACCTGGGGCTGATTGTCATTGATGAGGAGCAGAGATTCGGCGTCAAACACAAGGAGAGCCTGAAGCAGTTAAGAACGATCGTCGATGTATTGTCCATGACCGCCACCCCTATTCCCCGTACGCTTCACATGTCGCTTATGGGTGTGCGCGACATCTCTGTTATTCAGACACCGCCGGAACTGCGCCGTCCCATTATGTCCTATATCTCCGAATTTGATCCCATGATCATAACGGAAGCCATCAGCAAAGAACTCGAGCGCGGCGGCCAGATCTTTTTTGTGCACAACAACATAAATACCATATGGAACATGGCCAAATATCTGCAGGACCAGGTGCCGGAGGTACGGCTTGCCGTAGCGCACGGCAGGCTCGAGGAAGAAGAGCTTGAGCGGGTCATGTACCAGTTCATGAACCGTGAAATTGATATGCTGGTCTGCACCACAATCGTTGAATCCGGCCTGGATATCCCGAACGCCAACACTATGATCATCAACCGGGCGGAGCGCTTCGGACTGGCCCAGATATATCAGCTGCGCGGCCGCATAGGACGCTCTAATGAGCAGGCCTATGCCTATCTGTTTGTCCCAAAGGAGGCTGCTCTTACCCGCGATGCCAGAAAGCGGCTCAAGGTATTAATGGAGCATACTGACCTGGGTGCCGGGTTTCAGATCGCGATGAATGATTTAAAGATAAGGGGAGGAGGAGCCGCTCTCGGAGTGGAGCAGTCCGGCCATATTGCGGCGGTGGGCTATGACATGTTCCTGCAGCTGCTTGAGGATGCTGTTTCACGCTCTAAGGGAGAAACAGTTGTGGAAAAACTGGAGCCGGAAATTCACGTGCCCATGTCGGTATATATTCCGGAGGCCTATATTACTGAATCAGACCAGCGTTTTTCCGTATACAGGCGGCTCTCCCGTATGAACGAATTAAAAGAGATTGCCGACATAAAAGGGGAGCTCAAAGACCGTTATGGACCGCCTCCCGAGCCTGCCCGGAATCTGCTGATCAAAATCATGCTGCGCATTATTGCCATCAAGGCCGGGGTCAAACGCCTGGACCTGAAGGAGGGACAGATGGTTCTCTCCTTTTCCGAACTGCATCAGAAAAACCCCATGGGCGTCCTGGATCTGATAGATAAGGAGCCGGAGCGCTACCTGTTCACCCCGGAGAATACTTTGAAGATACAGATGCAGGCGAATGGGCCAGTACGCCTGATGGCGGAAGCGAAAAATACCTTGATGGAGATCGCAACGCATGTTAATAATTAAAAATTTTATTATCAAGGAACATGAAGGACCGGTTTATGCGATTTTTTTCCTTTAAAACAATAACTGGAGCAGCACTGGTGGCTTTTCTGCTTGTAGCCTCCGGACCTAAGCATGCAATTGCCGCGGAAACGGTGGACCGTATTGTAGCGATCGTAAACAATGACATTATTCGACTGCAGGAGCTGCAACAGAAGTTTCAGCCTATTGCCGAAAGGATCAGGAACCAGAACTATCCCCCTAAAAAGGAAAAAGAGCTTCTCAATGAGAACCGGGAAAAAGTTCTCAATCATTTGATCGAGCAAACCCTGGCGGATCAGGTGATTGAAAAGCGAGGCATCTCTGTTTCCGAGGCCGAAGTAGACCAGGCGATTGAGCGGGTGAAATCGGCGAATTACTACACCGACCAGGATCTCATTAGGAATCTTCGGTTAAACGACATGAGTATGGAAGACTACAGGCAAAACATCCGCAGGCAGATACTGCAGGGAAGGCTTGTGGAGCGGGAGGTCAAATCCAGCATTATCATAACCGATGAGGACATACAAGAGTACTATGACAGCCATCCGGAAAAATATCGGGGAAATCCGGAGTATCGGCTGAAAAACATTTTTATGCCTTGCGGGGAAGCTGACTCATGCGAAACTGTTCAGCGGAAAATGAAAGAAGCCATGGCGGCTCTTGAACAGGGAGAGCAGTTCGAAGAGGTTGCCAGAAAATTTTCGGAGAGCAGCAATGCCGAAAAAGGCGGCGATTTGGGTACTTTTCGTTTGGAGGATCTGCAGAAAAAGATTCGTTCTGCAGTCAAGGAGCTGAATCAGGGAGAGGTTTCCGGTATTGTAGAAACCAGTCAGGGGATGCATATTTTTTATCTTGCAGAAATCGTGGAGTCCAAGGGCAAAACCCTTGAATCCGTATCCGGGAAAATCCGAAAGCAGCTATATGATCAGGCGGTTGAGAAAAAATATCAGGATTGGATCAAAAAGCTGCGGGAGGATGCTCATATTCAGATTATCCGTTGAAAAAGGGCGCTATGAATTGCGTTTTTTTGATATATGCCATATGCTAATCCCGGTTTAATTCCTCCTAAACTGAGGGTTCAGAAAATAGTATAACCACAAAAGCTTTAAAAATCGGAAACACTCGTTTTAGGATTCATGATTGTAATCAGTTCAGGGGCGTCAGTTGAATGCAGACCGTTTCAAGCCGGAGGTATCAATATCATTCGGTCGCTATATCAAGGCGATCCGCGAACAAAAGGGGATCAGGCTTTCCGATGTGGCCGAATCCCTGAAGGTGAGTTTGCACAAGCTGTCCCTGATTGAGTCGGAAGATCATCAAGAGCTGCCGGATGCAATCTATGTAAAAGGGATGCTGCGCGCATATGCAGATTTTATCGGAATTGATCCTGCTGATCTCATAGACCGCTATGAAATCAGCCGGGCGGCCTATGAGGCCGAATCCCCCGCTTATGGAAAGAAGGGCCCGGGATGGGGGAAAGTGCTGCCCCGGATGATTCTGGCTCTTCTGTTGCTTGCCGGGATATGCACCTTAAGCATTGCAGGCTTTTATTATTGGAGCCGGCTGCCTGCTTTTGACTCTGTCCCCGATTCCGGTTCCGGGCCTGCGGCGGAAAAGGCTGCTGACCAGCTTTCTCCCAAGGCAAAATCTCTTCCGCCGAAGCAGGCAGACAGGGGCAAGCTGGTACTGGTTATCGATGCCGTGGAAAAGACATGGATCAAAATCAATATTGACGGCGAAGAACCCCTGGAATACCTGTTGCGCCCAAAGGATCATGTGGAGCTGGAAGCGGATTCGCATTACAGCATGGTGATCGGCAACGCAGCCGGCCTGCAGATGCAGTTAAACGGTACGCCTGTCGAAATTCCGGGAAAAAGCGGGGATGTTGTTGCTATAGAATTGCCCGGCTCCGCAGGGGAAAACCGATAGAGGAAAAGATGCTCAGCGAACGCAATAAAATTCTGGTTGAAACCATAAGACGGCTTTTGCGGCGCGGCTCCTATTCCCGGCTGAAAAAGATCCTCAGCAAAGTCCATGCAGCAGACCTTTCTGCCTTTTTTTCCCTGCTTTCCGCCTCCAATCAAAGGGAGCTTTTCCATTTAATTGACGACCAGGAAAAAAAAGGGATTATCCTAAGCGAGCTGGACGAGGATATCATTTTCAATCTGATAGAGGATTTAAGTGTCGATGAACTGGTCTCGATTCTCGAATATATGCCCTCCGACGACGGCGGCGCCCTGCTTCGCCTGCTTCCCCAGGAAAAATCCGATGAAGTGATTGAGCGGATGAAAAAGGCGGGCTCAGAGGATGTGGAGGGCCTTCTCCAATACGAGGATGATACTGCCGGGGCCATCATGCTCCCGGATTTTATCGCCCTCAATGAGAATATGACCGCCAGGGAGGTAATTGAGTCACTCCAGACCCAGGAGTATAAAGATGTGGAAATGCCCTTCTACATCTATGTGGTAAACGAAGAAAATCGCCTGGTCGGGGTCTGCTCCCTTCGTCAGCTTGTGGTGGTGCCGCCGGACACGCCGCTTAAGAATTTTATGGCCACCGATGTGATCTCTGTAAAGACCGATATGGACCAGGAGGATGTGGCCCAGATTGTCGCCCGCTATAACTTCCTGGCCGTCCCTGTTATTGATGAGGAGCAGCAGATGGTGGGTATCGTTACCGTGGATGACGTGATTGACGTCTTCCGTCAGGAGGCCACGGAGGATATCCTGAAAATGGCCGGTGCAGGCGAGGAGTTTGTTGAGACCAAATCGGTACTGCGGAGCACGAGAATCCGTCTTCCATGGCTTTTTGCAAGTTTTGTGGGCGGCATTCTGGCTGTATTTATTATCGGTCATTTTGAAGAAAGCCTCCGCAGCATTTCCTATCTGGCTGCTTTTATTCCGGTAATTATGGGCATGGGGGGAAACATCGGCATTCAGTCCTCAACCATTGTGGTCCGCGGTATAGCTACGGGCCGGATCAATGTCCGGCATCTGTGGCGGGTCGTCTCCAAAGAGCTCATGATCGGGCTTATTCTGGGCGTCATATATGGCACGCTTTTAAGCGTTTTGGCCCAGATTCACTACGATGCGGGGGTTGTGGCGATTTCAGTTGGATGCGGTGTGGCATCCTCGATGTCCATAGCCGCCCTTGTGGGCTCACTTCTGCCCATGCTCTTCGTGCGTTTCAACATTGATCCGGCTGTGGCCACCGGCCCTTTTGTTACAACATCCATAGATATTTTAAGCGTTTTTTTCTACTTTCAGCTGGCATCGTTTTTTCTTGGTTTATAGCTTATGCATCCGCTGCCATCTACTTCCGCCATCCTGCTTCGCCGCATTGCATACAGCGAGTACGACCTGATCCTGACGCTTTTCACGCTTGCCTACGGCAAGATTTCCATGATTGCCAAATATGCCCGGAAAAGCCGCAAGCGGTTTTCCGGCACACTGGAGCTGTTTTCGGAAATCGGGGCTGTCGGCTCGGTTCCCCGAAAAGGCGGATTGCCGGTACTGCAGGAGGCCTGGGTAAAAAATCCTTTTTCGGGTATCAGGGGAAATCTTCAGAGCACAGCCTACGCCAGTTATTGGTGCGAGCTGGTCCTGGTCTGGCTGGAAGAGGGGAAGGCCCAGGAAAATATCTATCACCTCCTGCGATACAGTCTGAACGCGCTGGATGCAGGCCTGTCTCCGGCAGCTGCAAGCATTGTCTTTCAATTGTATTTCCTCAGGTTCTCAGGGCTTACTCCGGATCTGAAGCGGTGCAGCCGCTGCGGCGTATCCCTGGAGGATATGCCGGGTGAGAAGTGCGGCTTTGATCTTGCAAAAGGCGGGCTGGTATGCCAGAATTGTATTATAGACCAAAAGATACCCATTTCTTTGTCCCGCGGCACTGTTAAGCAGTTATTATGGCTGCAGTCCAGCCGTCTTCGTAATGCGGGGCGGCTTAAATTTACGGAGCCGGCGCTTCGGGAGAGCCTTTTTTTTCTGGAGGCTTTCGTCCCCTATCATCTGGGCAGAGAGCCGAGAAGTCTGAAATTTTTAAACCACATGCGCTCGTTTACCTCTTAAACGAAATTGGCCGCCTCAATTCCTGACATACTGGCCTCGGAGGCCATAAAGGCCTCAGCCCCCTGCCGTATGGATATGGGGGGGACACTGGACATAAGCCCCTTCTATTACCCGCTGGCCACCTTCGGACCATGCACAGTAAATCTTGCCCTCAATCTGCGAACAACTGTCCGGCTTCTGCCCTATCAAAGCGGATCCGTCAGAGTTTCCTCCAGCGGATTTGAAAGCGCTGCGTTCAGGCTGGACGAGATACCCTTTGAGCACCCCCTGGGACTGATGCTGGCGGTTGCAGCCTATTATCGTATTGACGGCATCCATATGCGGATTGATTCGCCGGCGCCGGTAAAAAGTGCTCTCGGAGGATCTTCAGTTGCTGCTGTAGCTGCGATCGGCGCGTATCAAACGCTTTTTGAACGCCTTGGGCAAAAGCCGCTTTCCCGGCAGAGGATTGCACGGCTGGCCCACGGGATTGAAGAGGCGGCTGCTGCTGCTACATGCGGGATGCAGGATCAGCTGGCCGCCGTTTATGGCGGGGTTCATGCCTGGTATTGGCAGGGCGCAAACTGTGACTGCGGGTTTCAAAAAGAGCCTTTATGCCGCCGTGAAAAACACTCAAGCCTTGACAAATCCTTTCTTCTGGCTTATTGCGGAGTACCGCATGAATCAAAAAATATTAACAGCCGGTGGATCCATCAGTTCTTATCCGGCCGTTATTACAGGCAGTGGACGGATATTCTGGAATGTACGCAGGCTTTTGCCGGCGCTTTGCGGGCGTTTGATTTTGTAACGGCTGCCGGGTGGATGAACCGGGAGACTGACATCCGGTGCGAGCTTACGCCGGATGTTTTTGATGATACCGGACGAATGCTGGTTTCTGCGGCAAGGAATCTGGGCTGCGGCGCCCGTTTCTGCGGTGCAGGGGGCGGGGGCTGCATCTGGGCTATTGGCGCCAGCGACGCCATTGCGGCAGTAAAGCGGAAATGGCAGCGCATTACAGAAGAAAGGGCCGGCAGCCGGCTTATTGCTGCAGGCATTGACTGGCAGGGCCTGCAGTGCGGCGGCGGGGCGATCAGCTGAATCAATCCAACAGGTGGAAACATAGCATGAAGTTTCAAGATGTGATCCTTTCTCTGCAAAAATTTTGGGCACGCAAGGGATGCGTGCTGGTCCAGCCCTATGATCTGGAAGTCGGGGCGGGGACCTTTCACCCGGCCACCCTGCTTAAATCTTTGAGCCCGGAGCCCTGGCACGTGGCCTACGTGCAGCCCTCCAGGAGGCCGACGGACGGCAGGTATGGGGAAAATCCTTATCGCCTGCAGCATTACTACCAGTTTCAGGTCATTTTAAAGCCATCGCCAAAGGATGTGCAGACCCAGTATCTGCAAAGCCTGAAGGCACTGGGCATAGATGCCCTGGATCATGACATCCGGTTTATTGAGGATGACTGGGAATCGCCGACGCTGGGAGCAGCAGGTCTTGGCTGGGAGGTATGGCTTGACGGGATGGAAATCAGCCAGTTCACGTATTTTCAGATCGCCGGCAGCATCGAGGTGCACCCGGTTTCCGTGGAAATCACCTACGGCCTGGAACGTATCTGCATGTACCTGCAGGGTGTGGACAATGTGTTTGACCTGGAGTGGAACGAGTGTTTAAGTTATGGGGATATCCATCACAGGCAGGAAGTGGAGCAGAGCAGGTATAACTTTGAAAGCGCTGATGTGGAGATGCTTTTTGAGAATTTTTCCCGGTTTGAAGCAGAGTCTTTGCGCGTTATAGAAGACGGCCTTGTCCTGCCGGCCTATGAGTATTGCCTGAAATGCTCTCATGTATTTAACCTTCTCGATGCCAGGGGCGCGATCAGTGTTACGGAGCGAACCGGCTATATTGCGCGGATCCGGCACCTTGCCAGACGGTGCGCTGAGAGTTATATCCGTCAGCGCGAAGAAATGGGACATCCCTTGCTGGAGAGAAAGTAATAGTAGAGGTGGCAATGGCCCGACTGCTGGTTGAAATTGGAACTGAGGAAATCCCGGCCGGCTACATGAAGCCGGCGTTAGAGGCATTTGCTGAAAACCTCCAGGCACATTTGGGGCAAAACCGGATTCGTCACGGCCCGGCGCGGGTTTTTGGCACGCCGCGGCGTCTTGCCGTAATCATTGATGATGTGGCCTGGCGGCAGGATCCGCAGACGGTAGAACAAACCGGACCGCCGGAGCAAATAGCTTTTGACGCTGACGGCAGGCCCACCGTGGCTGCCAGAAAGTTTGCCGAAAAAAATCAGGTCTCCCCGGATTCACTGACCGTGGTCGAGACGGAAAAAGGCAGGTACGCGGCTTTCCGCAGGACTGACCCCGGCCGCGCCACCCGCACCATTCTCAGAGATGCCCTTGCAGGCATTATTCTGGCTATACCCTTTCCCAAAACCATGCGCTGGGCCGATCTTTCCATCTATTTCGCCCGTCCCATCCATTCCCTCACAGCCCTTATGGATACGCAGGTGATCAGCTTTTCCCTGGGAAATGTAAAAAGCAGCCGCCTCAGTTTCGGCCACCGCTTTTTACATCCAAAAAAAATCCGGCTGGATAGCGCGGGGGATTATCCTGATGCCCTGCTTCCCGCCTGGGTGGTGGCTGATCCGGAAAAGCGCAGGGCCAGGATGCTTGAGCAGATGGAGGAGGCGGTGCGGAGCGTAGAGGCCAGGGTGCTTTCTGATCCCGAGCTGGTGGAGACGGTCACGTACCTGGTTGAGTATCCGGCAACGGTGCTCGGAAGTTTTGACAGGCGCTTTCTCGATATTCCCAGGGAAGTTCTGATTACCGCCATGCGAGAGCATCAGCGCTATTTTGCCGTTGTTGATGACAGGCAGCAGGTAATGCCGTATTTCCTGGCTGTAAACAACACGCCAGCAAGGGATATGAATCTTGTCAAACGCGGCCATGAACGGGTTCTTCAGGCCCGTCTGGAGGATGCCCGCTTCTTTTACCGCACAGACCGGAAAACCTCCCTTGATGAAATGGCGGAAAAACTGTGGGGGGTTCTGTTTCAGGCGGAGCTTGGATCCGTATATGCCAAGGTATGCCGCATCAGAAATGTTGCAGGCCGGCTGGCTCAGGAGCAGCATTTTGACCCGGAATTCGCACAGAATCTGGACCGCGCGGCCTGGCTCAGCAAAGCCGATCTGGTATCGTTGATGGTGGATGAATTTCCCAGGCTTCAGGGGGTTATGGGAAGAATCTATGCCAGGGCCTCAGGTGAGCCCGAGCCGGTATGCCTTGCCATAGAGGAGCATTACCGGCCTACCGTTTCCGGGGGGCTCCTCCCGAAGAGCCCGGCAGGAGCACTGCTTGCTGTTTCCGATAAGATTGACTCCATTTGCGCCTGCTTTCTGGTTGGCCTTGTTCCCACAGGAGCCTCTGACCCTTATGCGCTGCGGCGGCAGGGTATTGGTCTTATTCAGATTATTCTGGATCAGCAATTTCCGCTTTCCATTCCCGGTCTGGTGGAAGCAAGCGTCTCTACTTTCAGCGACATTAGAGCCGCTGTTTCCGAGAAGGAGGCAAAAAGCCAGGCAGTTGCCTTTTTGACAGCGCGTCTTGCGAACCTGCTCGAATCCGAAGGGATTGCCAGGGATGCTGTAGCCGCAGTTCTTGCGGTATCAGAAAATGACCCGCTTCCTGTGGCGGCAGCCAAGGCCCGCTCCCTTCAGCGCCTCAAGGCGGAGCCGGAGTTTGAATCTTTGGCTGTAGGATTTAAACGGGTGGTAAATATCATCCGCAAGGCTGATTCCGCAGATACGGAGCAGGCAGAGGTCTCCCGCTCCCTGTTTGAATATGATGCCGAATCAGCTCTTTTTGACGATTTTTATTCCGTTGCAGCCCAAGTCCGAAAGAGCCTTGCAGAGGGGCGGATCGATCAGGGCTTTGCTGCAGTGGCTACTTTGCGCAGATCTGTGGACCGCTTCTTTGAGGATGTGCTGGTAATGACAGACAATGACCGGCTGCGCAGAAATCGTCTGGCCCTTCTTAAACAGATTTCGCAGCTTTTTGGTTTGCTGGCCGATTTTTCAAGGATTTCCACCTAGCTGCGGAAAAATCAGACAAAAACCTAAACTGAAAATCCCGGTTTATGCCCGCGGAAGCCGCCCGGCGGCTACATATAAACCTAAATTGAAAATCCCGGAGGGTTTGAAATTTTTAAAACTAAAAATGGCTTAAATACCTTAAAATAATTCAGAAATAAATAGTTTTAAAAATTTGAAACGCTCAGTTCAGGATAAATGCGGGCACAGCCAGGGTTGCTTACGCCACACGGAGGAAGATATTTTATGGCCGGCTATGACCCGGAAAAAGATAAAATGCTTAAGGAATGGGTCTGCGAGGACACCGGACTACATATATCCATCAATCAGTATGCCGAGGGAGAGCCCAAGCTGCAGATAGGTCCCCGGATCTTAATGAAAAAGGATGGTTCCCAGAGACGTCCGGCAAAAGCAGGGCGGCTCAGCATGGAAGACGTTTTATTTCTTTACGACGTTATTGACGAAGTCAAAGACGAGCTGGCAAAGCTCGTGGATCCCAACAGCTAGAGCATCCGGGGCCGGGCCTGATGGCAGACGGGGATAACAAAAAGGCGGCGGAGGATCGGGCCGCATTTTTGCGCAATGAACTCAACAGGCACAATTACCGCTATTTTGTGCTTGATGATCCGGAGATATCAGACGCAGAGTATGACCGGATGATGCAGGAGCTACTGGAGCTTGAGCGGGCCTATCCCGAGCTTGCGGTCCCGGATTCGCCCACTTCAAGGGTAGGCTCTGCCCCGCTGGAAAAATTTGACACCATAAGGCACTCCCTGTCCATGCTGAGCCTGGACAAGGGCTTTTCCGAGCAGGAAATCATGGCTTTTGATCAGCGTATCAGCCGTAGCCTGGAGATTTCCGGGCCGATCATCTATACCGCTGAGCCTAAGATGGACGGCGTCGCGGTGGAGCTTGTCTATGAAAACGGCCGGCTTTCCATGGCCTCCACCAGGGGAGACGGCGAGGTAGGGGAGGTCATAACACCGAACATCAAAACCATTGCCGCCGTGCCCCTGCAGTTACACACCCCGGAGGGGGAAAGCCCGCCCGGGCTGCTCGAGGCCAGGGGCGAGGTGTTTATCAGCAAACACAATTTTCAGACTTTAAACGAGCAGCGTCTCGCCGAGGACAAGCCCCTTTTCGCAAATGCCAGAAACGCTGCGGCCGGATCGCTTCGTCAGCTGGACAGCCGGATTACCGCCCGAAGGCCCCTTGATATTTATATATACGGCATAGGCACCGCCCCCGAGCTCTATGCATTAGATTCCCATGCACAGGCCCTTCAAAAACTAAATCAGTATGGCTTCCCGGTAAATCCTTTGATTCGCTTCCGCATACAGCTAAAACAAGTGCTGGAGTATTTCCGCAATTTACAGGACAGCCGCCTGGGGTTGGACTATGATATTGACGGCATGGTGGTTAAGGTGGACCGCTTTTCTTTGCAGCAGCAGCTCGGCACCACATCCAAAAGACCCCGCTGGGCCCTGGCCGTCAAATTCGAAGCCCTCCAGGAGCGCACGCGGGTCCTGGATATATATGTGCAGGTAGGGCGCACCGGAGCCCTTACCCCGGTTGCCCGGCTGGAGCCGGTTAACGTAGGCGGAGTTACTGTAAGCCGAGCCTCTTTGCATAACGAGGACGAGGTCAGGAAAAAAGATGTGCGCATAGGGGACCAGGTTTTTGTTCAGCGGGCGGGCGATGTGATTCCGGAGGTGGTAAAAGCGATATCCTCCGCCAGGGACGGCTCGGAGAAGCCCTTTGTGATGCCGGATAAATGTCCTGTTTGTGGCGCAAGGGCAGTCCGGGATGAAGAGGCTGCTACCCGCTGCATCAATGTGGCCTGCCCGGCCCAGTTAAAGGCCAACATCAAGCATTTTGCTTCCAAGGCAGCTTTCGATATTGATGGATTGGGGGACAAGCTTATTGATCAGCTCGTGGAAAAAGGCTACGTTCGCTCCTTTGCCGATATATTCCGGCTCCGCCGCGATGAGCTGCGTGAGTTGGAGCGGATGGGCGAGAAATCGGCACAGAACCTGGTAGATGCTATAGAAGCCGGCCGAAAGGTTTCTCTGTCGCGCTTTTTGTATGCTGTGGGTATTCGTCACGTGGGTCAGCATACAGCAGGGCTGCTTGCAGCCAGGTACAAAAGTATAGAGGCTCTCTCCGGGGCCACAAAGGAGGAGCTTGCGGCCATTGACGGGATCGGCCCGGTAGTGGCGGAAAGTATTGTGGAGTTTTTTGCCCGGGAGCAGAACCTGGCCACAATTTCTGATCTTTTGGCAAACGGGGTGGAGATAGAGTCTCCCCCGCAGGAGGCGGAAGAGCCTTCGCAGGCACCGCTCTTCGGCCGCAGTTTTGTCCTGACCGGCGGGCTTGAGAGTATGAGCCGGGATCAGACCCGGCAGAAAATCGAGGCGGCCGGGGGCAAAGTCACCGGTTCTGTCAGCAGCAGGACCGATTACGTGGTTGCCGGCCAATCGCCGGGATCCAAACTGGACAAGGCACGGCGGCTTGAGGTAGCAGTTATAACGGAACAGGAGCTGCAGGCTATGCTGAAAGAGGCGGGGGTTTCGGACTAACAAAGCCCGCATGCCCTGCAAACGCCGTTTTATTAGCCCTGCTTGAACGAAATCCAAATCCTGTTTACAATAATGATGGCTTCGTAAAAAGTCCAATATCTGCGTTGCGATTCCGTCCCCCGGAATTCCACGTACACTCCTATGTACGCTGCATTCCTCGGGATTTGCGCCGCCCTCTGATTCTAAGCGGGGCTTGAACTTTTTACTTTGCCATCCCAGGCTGACTTTTTACAAGAGCATCAATAATAACAAAACATTGATATCTAAACTCTTTGCGGAAGGTAGGAGGCTATGGCAGAAAAAAAACGAGTTCGGGCAACCATTGAAGGCCGTGTACAGGGAGTTAATTTCCGCATGGAAACTACGCGTGCCGCGGCAAAGATCGGGGTTTACGGCTGGGTACGCAACAGAAGCGACGGCAAGGTTGAAGCCCTCATCGAGGGCGATGCTGCCAGAGTGGATCAGATGCTTGACTGGTGCCGCAAGGGCCCGCCTGTTGCCAGCGTGACAAACGTAGATGTCACGCAAGAGCCTTATAGCGGAGAATTTTCCGATTTCAGCGTCCGCTACACGATTTAAACGCAGATCTTTCCGCCTCTCCGTGCAACCCCGCAATTAGGTCGCAGGTTTGGGCAAAAAGGCGATGACGGCAGCATATATGGTCATCGCCTTTATTCGTATCAGCGCGAAAGAGCTTTTTAAATCGATTCCCGCAGCATTTTGCCGGGCTTGAACTTTACCACGTTTCTGGCCTTGATCTTGATGGGTTCTCCGGTCTGCGGATTCCTGCCGGTGCGGGCTTTGCGCCGAACCTTGGCAAATGTGCCGAAGCCAACCAGCGTAACTTTCCCGTCTTTTTTCTTGAGCGCCTTGGTTACCCCATCCATAAAGGAATTTAACGCCGCACTAGCAGCAACCTTGGAAATACCGGCATCTTTGGCCATTTTTTCTACGATCTCTGCTTTTGTCATGGTTCCCTCCCTTTTTTTGTTTAAAGGTTAAAAAAGCCCTGATTATTTGGAACCTTATAGGAGGCCGGAAATCATGTCAATACATAAAATGCCATTTTTCCGATTTTTTTTTCTATGCAAACCTGCTAAACCCCTTGCCTGTTGCGTTTTGTCTGTCCCGGGCATCAAGATGCTGTATTCATATGAATTCAAGACCCCATTATCATGGCATTTTCCCGGCCATGGTGCTTACCCTGATGTCAAGACTGTGAATTGTTAGCTGGTCACGGAAAAAGAGCCCTGAACAGGAAAGAGTTCAGAGAGCTTTTTCCATACGGGAGGGCGCTTCTGCAAACCTGTTGTAAAACCCGGGTTTTTCAGTTATTCCAACAGCGCATCAACGAAAAGTTGCGGATTGAATTCCTGCAGATCGCTGATGTCTTCGCCGACCCCGATGTAGCGTATGGGGATATTCAGGCTGTGGCTGATGCTCAGTACTATTCCGCCCCTGGCCGTTCCGTCGAGCTTAGTCAGGATAATCCCGGTAACGCCCAGATCCCGGTGAAACATTTCTGCCTGATTGACGGCGTTTTGTCCGGTTGTTGCATCCACTACAAGCAGGATCTCGTGAGGCGCATCAGGCATTCTGCGGGATATGGTGCGCTTGATTTTTTTTAGCTGCTCCATCAGGTTGACCCGGGTATGGAGCCGGCCCGCCGTATCTATGATGACAGCATCTGCATCTCTTGCCGCGGCAGCTTCTACTGTATCATAGGCTACAGCCGCGGGATCTGCCTTATCGCGGTGTTTTACAATCTCTGCCCCGGCTCTGTCGGCCCATATTTCAAGCTGTTCCACAGCAGCAGCCCGGAAGGTGTCTGCCGCGCCGAGGATGACTTTTTTTCCTTCAAGTTGATATTGGCTGGCCAGCTTGCCGATTGTCGTAGTTTTTCCGACTCCGTTGACTCCGACCATCATTATGACCAGGGGCTTGGGATCTGCGGCCGGAGCGGGGGGGCTGAAATCCATCAAAGCGTGCATTTCTTTTTTCAGGGCCTTCTTAAAGGAGTCCATGTCCTCTATATCCGCGGAACCGGAGATGCGGCGGATCAGCTCCATGCTTGTATCAACGCCCACGTCAGCAGTTATCAGGGCCTCCTCGATCTGCTCCAGCGCTTGGTCGTCCAGGCTCCGATTCTCCGACAAAAGGGTTTCGAACTGGCGTCCAAAGGACTGGCGCGTTTTGGCCAAACCCTTTTGCAGGCGTTTGAAAACCCCCTTTTTTTCACCTTCTTTTGGTTCTTCTTTCTGCGGCCCTGCGGGCGGAGCCGGCTCTCTGTCCTCTTCCGGCCCTGGTTCCTTGGCACTTTCTGCTGTTTCAAAGGTTCCTGTCGGCTCTTTTCCCGTTTTCCGGCCGCCCGCCATACCTGTCTTTTTCAGCCGCCGCCTGCGAAGGATGCGCACAAGGAAAAACAGCATGATCAAAACAGCCAGAAAGCCCAGGGACAACGGCAGAAACCGGAATGCAGCCCCGTTTGCAAGCTCGAGTATAAAAGATGTCATTGAAACTCCATTGTGTTTTGCGCCGGTACAGCGGCTCCGTTTTTGTCGGCCATTATTCGGTCCACATCCACAGAGACGATTTTCGAAACCCCGCTCTCTCCCATGGTAACACCGTAGAGGGCTTCGGAGAATTCCATGCTCTTTTTGTTATGCGTAATCATGATGATTTGCGATTTTTCCCCTATGATTTTGAGCAACTCATTGAACCTGTGGATGTTGGCCTCGTCGAGGGGGGCATCGATTTCATCCAGAAGGCAGTAGGAGGCGGGATTGATAAGGAAGATGGAAAAAATAAAGGCTATTGCGGAAAGCGCCTTCTCTCCCCCGGAAAGAAGGGAGAGGCGGCTTAGCTTCTTGCCGGGCGGATGAATCATAAGCTCCACGCCCGTATCCAGGGGAGAGCCCGGCTGGGTAAGCTCCAGCCAGGCCTTGCCGCCTTCAAACAGCCTTGGAAAAAGCTCCTGAAATTTCTCGTTAACGGCGGTGAAGGTTTCGGTAAAGAGCTTTCGGGTGATGCTGTTGATGCGGGCAATCCCGTCTTCCAGATCGGACAGGGCTTTGGTCAGGTCCTGTCGCTGTTCGATATAGAAATCATAGCGTTTTTTCTGTGCTTCGTAGGCCTCTATTGCAGAGGGGTTGACCTCGCCAAGGGCTGTGACGGCGTTTTTGCATTCGGTTCTTTCCGCCTCCGTGGCTTCTATGGAAAAATCCGCCGCGGTAACTGCAGGCTGGTATTTTTCCAGGTAATTGGTAAAGGATTCATTATAGGTCTCCAGGAAGCGATTGACAATATTGTCCTGGTTGATCTTAAGGCGCGAGAGTTCGAGCTCCAGTTTGTGTCTTTTTTCCTGATTCGCAGAAATGTGCTGGCGTGTTTTGGCAAGGGAGCTGTCCGTGGTCTTTAATTGTCTCGCCAGCGATTGACTACGGGCCTCCTCCTGCTCAAGTTCCCGGCAAAGCGATTCTGTATCGCCTCTCTCCTTTGTAAGAGCGGCGGCAAGGGACTGAACGGCTTCTTCAGCGGCGCTTTGTTTTTGTTTTTTTTCTTCGATTTCCCGGACCGCCTCTTCAAGCCGGGTGCGTCCTTCTTCACTGAACTTGCGCAGCCTGCGCAGGGTTTGCCGGCTGCTGTCAAGTTCTGCCTGGAGGCGGGTTTTTTTAAGCTTTAAGTCCACTTCCTGCTGATCCCGGGACTTAAGCGCTTTGGAGAGCTCATCTATTTTTGCCTTTGTCTCTCCCACGTTTTGTTCTGCCGTTTCAATATCCTGCCCGATGGCCTCAAGCGCTGCATCATGCTCCTGGATTTCGCTTTCCACATCCTGCTTTTCCCCCTCCAGCCGTTGTTTTTCCAGGCATGCAATTTCATGCCGGCGCCTGGCGTTTTTCAGTTTTTCCCCTGTCTTGTAGAGCTGTTTTTCCACCTGGACAATGTCGTTGTCCAGGTTTGTCATCTGCCTGTTCATATCGTGAAGCGCGGAATCAATGGAACGGATTTTTGATTCGAGCGCTTTTCGGGATTCTTCTTCCCTGCTTATGCGCCGGTCAAGATCCGCAATGCTCCTTTCAAGCTCGCCGATCTCGTGCTTTTTTTCGTAAATACCGGTCAGCTTGTCCGCGCTGCCGCCGATCATTGTGCCGTCTGCCTTTAGCAGATGTCCGCTTTTTGTTACAACAGAAGCCAGGGGACAGCTTCTTTTAATATCTGCCGCGCTTTGCATGTCTTCTGCTACTAGCGCATCTCCAAGAAGTGCTTCAATGGCGGAGTCAAAACCCTCACGAATCCGAAGGTGGCAAAACAGGCTTCCTGCCTGCTTTTTCTGTTCTGATTGCCGAAGGCCGGAGTCGCTCCCGGCCTGATCGAGGGCGAAAAATCCGCACCTTCCGGCCTGACTCTGTTCAAGGTAGTCAATGCAGGCCAGGCCGGCCTGCCGGTCCGACACCAGGATGTATTGGAGAGCTTCTCCCAGGCAGGCCTCAAGGGCCAGTTCAAACCCTGGTTCAGGGGTTACGAATTCTGCAACCGCCCCAAATATGGCCGGCTCTCCGGTCTCTGAAGAGGGACAGACGGATTCAGGGTCTTTAAGTATGCGTTTAACCCCCTCCCTGTACCACTCGTAATTGGCCTCCATTTTTTTTAAGGCCGACAGCCTGGAGCGAAGCTTGCTGCGTTCTCCTGTAAGGGTGTTGACGGTTTTTACCAGCCGGCTGAGCATGCTGTTTTTTTCAGTAAGGCTTTGGCCGGTCTTTGCCGCCTTCTCCCGAAGCTCTTCACGCTTAAAGGAGAGACTCTCCAGTCGTTTGCTTTCCTCGCTTTCCTTACTGGTCAGGTTCCGGAGCGTCTCCAGAGCCTCGGTCTCTTCAGAGTTCAGTCGCTTGAGGCGCTTTTTGAGATTGTCCTTGTTGGCCCTGGCGTTTTGAGAGATGTTTTGATATCTGGCCCTGCGGGTGGAAAGCTCCATGACCTGCGCCTGCTCTTCTTCGAGGCGGTTTTGGCAGCTTTCCAGCTGCTGTCTTACATCCCTGCTTTCCTCCTTATCCTGCAAAAGAGAGGCTTCCACGGATTCAACAGCCGCAGTCAGCTGCTGTTCATTTTCTTCTTCCTCCGTAATTTCCGCTTCCAGCTTTTCGTTTTTTTCAAGCATCTTTTTGTGCGATGTTTCAAGCTCTTTAATCTCATTTTTCAGGCGTTCTGTTTCCTGCCTCCGGTGTTCAAGATCCGCCTCTACACGATCCCGTTTTCTCTGTTTCTCCGCGAGCTCCTCACGCATGGCGGAAACTTTTTGTTCCTGCCTTGCGGATTCCGCCCGCGTCTTTTCAAGCCTTGCGTTTAGCTCCTCCAGGCTTTCCGTATGATCGGTGTCCTTTTCCGCCAGCTCCTTTAGCCGGGCTTCTGCAGAAGAAATTTCCGTGCTGTATTTGCTGTAGTAATAGACAGCGACACGGCTGTCCGCATCTTTTATCCGCTCCTGCAGCCGGTTGTAAGTTTTTGCTGTTTCCGCCTGTTCAGAGAGCTCAGAGAGGTGCTGCTCAATTTCTTCGACAATGTCATCGACCCGCTCAAGGTTTCTGCGGGTTTCCTCAACCTTTGCCAGGGCTTCCTTTTTGCGTGTCTTATAACGCATAACCCCCGCAGCTTCCTCGATAAAATTCCGCCTTTCCTCGGGCGAAGTCTCCGTAATGGCGCCGATGTTACCCTGCTGCACGATGGCGCAGGATCTGGAGCCCATGCCGGCACCGAGGAAGAGGTTGTGTATGTCCTTCAGGCGGCAGGGCTGTTTGTTTAACAGATAGGCGCTTTCCCCGGAACGGTAAAGCCGCCGGGTAATCATGATTTCAGAGTAGGAATGCGCCTCCGGGGTGCCCTCGCTTGCAAGCACAAGAGAAACCTCTGCCATATTGACCGGGGCGCGTTTCTGGGTCCCGGCAAAAATAACATCCCCCATGGATTTGCCCCGGAGCTGTTTGATGCTCTGCTCGCCCATGACCCATTTAATGGCGTCAAAAATATTGCTTTTGCCGCAGCCGTTGGGGCCTACCACGGCGGAGATTCCCGGGGGAAATGCAATAACGGATTTATCGGGAAATGTTTTGAATCCGCAAATTTCAAGTCTTTTTAAACGCATACACTGGACTTGCGGGCCCTGTCCGGAAAGGATGAAAGCATGTTACGAGTGCGTTAATTCCTGATGGATTTGTGTTTTCGAAACTGATATACGCAAATTTTGTATTTCTAACCTGATTTCCGTGCCCTTCGCAATAAAAAATTGTCAGGCGGCTCCGGCTGATGAAAATACCGCAGAGGCAATATAAAATATGGGAGCGCAGTGTTGAATTTTATCAAAAAGTACTGGTTTTTAATCGGCCTTGCCCTGGTGTCCGCACTCACCCTGGCGGATGTGAGCAACCTGGTTGCAGACGCCGGAAGATGGAGCAAAGCCCATCACGGCCCGGATATTGTTATCTGCCTGGTTTTTCTTTTTTCCGGAATGATGCTCGATACAGCCCATATCCGGGCAGGGCTTACAGATATCCGGGCAACGATCTTCGCCCTTTTGCTGATATTCGCTCTGGCTCCCCTGATTAGTTGCCTGCCGGGGATTTTGCCCCTGGCGCCGGGTATTAAAATCGGACTCTTTCTTGTTGCCGTTATGCCCACCACCATGAGTTCCGGCGTGGTTATGACCGGGGCCGCCGGCGGACGCATGGCCCATGCCCTGGTAATCACGGTAACCGCCAACCTGCTTGCCGTATTCACCATCCCGCTGACGCTGCCGCTGCTTCTCCCCCTGGCCGGCAGCGAGACAGCGGTTGTAATTGACAAGGCGGCAGTTATGATAAAAATAGGTTTTTTCGTTGTGCTTCCCCTGGCCGTGGGCCTTTTTTTGCGGACCATGTTTCGCAGGCTTGTACTTGCGGTGAGCAGCCGTCTCCAGATCGCCAATCAACTGTTTATCCTCTGCATTGTGTGGATGGGGGTTTCCCAGTCCAAATTTGTGCTCCTGGAGGCTGGCTGCGACCTGCTGCTGATTTTGCTGGCGGTTTCAGGATTTCATCTGGCCCTTCTGGCCGCAGCCTGGAGCAGCCTGCGTTTTCTGGCAGTGCCTGCAGGCAGGCGGGAGAGCGTTTTGTTCATGGGCATTCAGAAAACTCTGCCGTTGTCTGTCATTCTTCAGGTCACGCTGTTTCCACAGTATGGTCTTGCACTGCTGGTATGCGTGGCCCATCATTTCATCAGTCTGATGATAGACGGATTCCTTGTGGGGCGTCTGCGTGCGGCTGCTGCTTAAACCGGATGATCAGCCCTCCCGGCCGGGCAGGTATGTGCCGGCAAGCTCGCGGAATTTCCGCACCTGTCTTTTTTCCCAGGCCTCGTCTTTTTGCAGCTCCTCTGCAAGGAGTTCGGCAACTTTCGGCGCCATTTCCATGCTGGCGCGGGCGTCAAGGAGCAGGGCACGGGTGCGCCGGGAGAGGAAATCCTCCACTGTTATCGCCATTTCATGCCGCGCGGCCCATACCACCTCCGCACCGACAGTAGCAAGGTTCTCGTGGAGCCTTTCCGCGTATCTGGGATCTTCATTCATAAGATCCTTTATGAATTGGGCATCTGCACCGTATATGCCCAGATCTCCGTATTTTTCCAGGTTTTTATGGTATCCGTGGATATGCAGATCTGCAGAGACCGAGGGAGACTCATGAAGCTGGGCTACAGTTGCCGCCTGCTCGATTGTGTCTGCGGCCATTTTGCGGCAGGTAGTCCATTTGCCGCCTGCAATGGTAACCAGCCCTGAGCGGGAGATGTGGATCGTGTGATCCCGGGACACCGCGGCTGAGCCGTCCTCCGAGCCCTGTCTGACCAGGGGACGGAGTCCTGCGAACATACTCAAAATATCGTTCGGGCCGGGATTTTTACTCAGATACTGTGCTGCATGGGTCAGCAGGAAATCTATTTCTTCTGCCATGGGCCGGGGCTCAAGGGAAACCTCCTCTACCGGGATGTCTGTGGTTCCCACCACCACCCGGCCGTGCCACGGGGTGGCGAAAAGCACCCGCCCGTCTGCCGTATGGGGCACCATGACCGCACTTTCCCCTGGCAGAAAGGATTTGTCGAAAACCAGGTGAACTCCCTGGCTGGGAAGAATCATTTTTTCTGCGTCCGGGTCATCCATTCCGGTTACGGTATCGGTGAACACGCCTGTAGCGTTTACGACACCCCTGGACGCAATTTCGTACTCGTCCCCGGTTTCCCTGTCCCTGGCCAAAACCCCGCAGACAATGCCATGTTCCTTTCGCAGGCCGGTTACTTCCATGTAATTGATAAGGGCTGCAGACTGTTCTGCGGCAGTTTGGGCCATATTAATTGCCAGGCGGGCGTCATCGAATTGGCCGTCATAATAAATGACCCCGCCCCGGAGCCCCCTGGTTTCGATTGTGGGCAGGTATTCCAGGGTTTTTTCCCTGGACAGAAGCCGGGAATGGCCGAATCCGTGTTTTCCCGCCAGCATATCGTAGAGTTTGAGCCCGATTCCGTAAAACGGCCCCTCCCACCAGTCATAGTTGGGCACTACAAAGCGGAGGTTGTGGACCAGATGGGGCGCATTTTTGCGCAGAAGTCCCCTTTCTTTTAAGGCCTCGAGCACCAGGGTGATGTTGCCCTGCTGAAGGTAGCGCACACCCCCGTGAATTAATTTTGTGCTGCGGCTGGAGGTGGCCTTGGCAAAATCATCCTGTTCCAGAAGAAGGCTCTGGTATCCGCGCGAGGCGGCTTCAATGGCAGTTGCAAGGCCAGTGGCCCCGCCGCCGATGATAATAAAATCCCAGGGACCTTGGGCGTGTTTCATTCGGGAGATCATTTCCTTACGGTTCATAGCCACCTCTGTTCCGGTTTGCCGCTATCCTCATGGCAGCCGCCGGGAGTTACCAATCTTTGCAATTTTTTGCAGACATCCCCGGGCAATCAGCCTTTCGCAATTACCGGTGATGTCCAGATGATAATGCAAAGATTAGTATGCCGGCTGCCGGATATAGGCATTTTTGAGTTTTGCGATCCGGTTTGCAGAGCAAAGCGCCTCTGCCCGAAGCGTGGATTCGCTTTCAATAAGGCGCTGCATTTTCGCAGCGGCAGCCTCAATCGCGGATGCGCTGTGGCAGATCAGGGCAATATCAATAGTTGCGGCAAAGAGCCTGGATACGATTGTGCCTATGTCATAGTGCCGGGAGATTGCCCCCATATCCAGGTCATCTGTCAATACAAGTCCGGAATATCCAATTTTCCGGCGCAGCAGGTTCCCGCAGATTTCTGCGGAAAGACTCGCAGGCCAGTGCGGATCAATACGCGGGTAGCGGATATGCGAGAGCATCACGGCTGCTGCTCCGTTCCGGATTGCAGCCAGAAAAGGCCGCAGATCAAAAGCTTCCAGCTTCTGCAGGGAAGCGTCAAGATCTGGCAGCTCATGGTGTGAATCCAGGGTCGTTCTGCCGATTCCCGGGAAGTGTTTGGCAACAGCCATTATCCCCTGATTTTGCAGGTGCCGGATGACAAGGGCTCCCATTTGTGCAACATGGGCCGGATCCCGCCCGAACATGCGCTCTGCCATGATGCTGGCAAAACCCGGAGGGGCTACATCCAGAACAGGTGCCATATTCATATTAATGCCTGTCCGGCTTAGCTCGTTTCCGGTGATATCGCCGAATTCGCGCGCTTCTGTCTCGGTCCGGATGAACGGGTTTCCGGGAAATTGGGTATAAGGAGGGCTAAGCCGGGAAACAACGCCGCCTTCCTGATCAACTGCAATAAAAAGCGGGGGTTGGCCGCAGGAGCTGGCATACTCCTGAATAAAGCTGCAAAGACTGCGCAGCCGGGAGGGAGTGCCGATGTTTCTGGAAAACAGTATAACCCCGCCCACCTTAAGGGTGCGTATCAGGTATCTGAGGTCCTGGTTTGCTTCGGCGCCCAAAAAACCGGCCATCAGGCGCTGACCGGCAAGCTGTGCTGTTGTCAGGGATTCGGCCTGCACTCTTGCCTCATGTTTGCGGGGCTGTGCCGGCGGCTGTTAAAGCAATCCCGGTACCGGGCATACCTGAGCCGCGTGGCTATGCAGCCGTATCAGGTAAAGGGATTGTTTTGTTTTTCCGCCGCTATCGTCGAGCTGGAAAAATCGCCGTAGTCATGGCCCGGCCACACTATGGTCTCCGGCGGCCTCCAGGATCTCCGCATTGCCGGAGATATGATCGGAGTGGGCATGGGTGTTGATGACATGAGTAATGCTGTAGCCGGCTCTTCCGGCCTCATCCAGTATTTTCTCCGGTTCAAAGGAGGGGTCGATGACCGCTGCGTTGGGGGATGTTTCGTCGGCCACGATATAGGCAAAGTTTGCCATTCTCGGGATCAGAATCTGCCGTACATCCATGTCTGCACTCTCGTTCTATCCATGTTTGGCTTTGGCTTCAGGTTTTTGTTTCGGCTGATACATGCACAGGGGCTCCTCTGCCAGGTAGTCGCCTGTTGCCTCATAGGCCCGGGCCCGGCAGCCGCCGCAGACAGCCTTGTATTCACAGTACCCGCATTTACCCTTGAGTTTGGAAAAATCCCGGAGGTTGTGAAAAATTTCGGAATCGCGCCATATATCGGCAAAAGAGGCTTTTGTAACATCTCCGCAGGGCAGGTCCAGGAAACCACAGGGCTGGACAATCCCCGTGTGGGAGATAAAGCAGAAGGAAGTCCCGCCAAGGCAGCCCCGGGTTACGGCGTCCAGGCCGTGGCTCTGGAAGGTAACGGATATGCCCTCCTGACGGGCTCTCTGCCGCATGATCCGGTAGTAGTGGGGGGCGCAGGTGGCTTTCAGCT
The DNA here is from genome assembly GCA_046482325.1 of Desulfosalsimonadaceae bacterium. Taxonomy (GTDB): domain Bacteria; phylum Desulfobacterota; class Desulfobacteria; order Desulfobacterales; family Desulfosalsimonadaceae; genus M55B175. Next base: position 33,521 of record JAWOFF010000160.1, on the reverse strand, counting down.
GCAGGTTGGTCTCTTTTTTCTGGTCATAGAACCAGTTTAAGGTGTTTTCATATTCTTCGGCGGTAATTGCCTGATCCACAATGTATTTGCCCCGTCCGGTGGGAACCAGGAGGAATATATGCAGGGCAACAGCGCCCAGGTTCTCAGCGAGATGCAGAATCTGAGGGATCTGCTCGTAGTTGTATTTGCTGATGGTGGTATTGATCTGAAACTCAATGCCCCGTGATTTGGCTGCTTTTATTCCGCGAAGTGCACCGTCAAAGGCCCCCTCGACTCCCCGGAAGCCGTCATGGCATTCCCTTGTGGCTCCGTCAAGACTTACACTGATTCGCTGGATGCCGGAGGCAACCATCCGCCCGGCCGCATCCTCTGTAATCAGGGTGCCGTTCGGGGCCATGACCATGCGGAGTCCTTTTGTCGTGCCGTATTCAGCCAGCTCAAAAATGTCGGTCCGCATCAGGGGTTCGCCTCCGGTCAGGATGACAATTGGCCTGCTCACCTCTGCAATCTGGTCCAGCAGCCTGAAACAGGCCTGCGTATCCAACTCACCGGCATAGTCCTTATTTGTGGCCGATGCCCTGCAGTGGGCGCAGTTTAAGTTGCAGTTGCGGGTGACCTCCCATGCCACAAGCCGCAGGTCTTCATTTTTCCTGGGAGTTTCTGTAGCAGATTTTTCAGGCTTTGTCTGATCCGGGCTCAATTGAGTCTCCCTGCAATTTATTGGTGTTTGGCAAGCAGAGCCGCCGCATCCTTTGCGAAATAGGTGAGAATCGTGTCTGCTCCGGCCCGCTTGATGCCGGTGAGTGTCTCCATCATCACCTGCGCGCCGTCAATCCATCCCATCTGTTCTCCCGCCTTGATCATCGAGTATTCGCCGGATACGTTATAGGCAGCAACCGGCAGATCCACTTCCTCGCGCACCCTGCAGATGATGTCCAGATAGGGGAGGGCGGGCTTTACCATAATAATATCGGCGCCTTCTTCAACATCCATAGTCACTTCCCGTACGGCTTCCATGGCGTTGGCAGGATCCATCTGATAGGTCCGGCGGTCCCCGAACTGCGGAGCGGAGTGGGCGGCATCCCGGAAAGGTCCGTAGTAGGCGGAGCAGTACTTGGCTGCATAGCTCATGATCGGCACATGGCTGTAGTCTTTTTCATCAAGAGCGTCCCGAATGGCGGAGACCCTGCCGTCCATCATGTCTGAAGGGGCCACCATGTCCACCCCGGCCCGGGCATGGGAAACGGCCGTTCGCGCCAGAAGATCCAGCGTTGCGTCATTTTCGATGATCCCTTTCTCTACTACGCCGCAGTGGCCATGGTCCGTATACTGGCACAGACAGACATCGCTTATCACTGCCAGATCCGGCAGCTTTTCCTTGATCTCCCGGATGGCCCTCTGGACGATGCCGTCTTTCGCATAGGCCTGCGTGGCCAGGGGATCTTTTTTATCCGGAACCCCAAATAGCATGACAGCCGGGATACCCAGATCAAAGGCGTTTCGGGCTTCCTCTGTCAGTTTGTCTATGGAGAGCTGAAAATGGCCCGGCATCGATGGAACCGGATTTTTGACATCTTTTCCGCCTATAGCAAAAAGCGGCAGAATCAGATCGTCTACGGAAAGCCTGGTTTCTCGCACCATCCGGCGGAATGCATCTGACTGCCGCATCCGCCGGGCGCGGTATTCGGGAAAGAGCATGCAGATTTCTCCCTTCAGCTGATGCCGATTTCTTCATCTGTGAGGTAACAGGCCGGGTCAGGGGCCCAGATATCGCCGGTTACGGCCTCGGCGCGGACCCGGAAGTTGCCGCCGCAGATATCCAGCCAGCGGCATTTTGCGCAGCGGCCGGTGACATATGCTTTTTTGTTTTTCAGCTTGCTCATCAGGGGGTCGGACATATCGGTCCATATTTCGGAAAACGGACGGTTTCGGACGTTGCCGAAGCTCTTGTGACGCCAGAACTGGTCGGCATGGACCTCTCCGTCCCATGAAACGCAGCCGATTCCGCGGCCGGAGTTGTTTCCTTCGTTCATCTTCAGCAGTTCCAGCACTTTTTCCGCGCGCTCCTGATTCTCCTGTAATAGGCGCAGATAAAGGTAAGGCCCGTCCGCATGGTTGTCCACGGTCAGGACCTCTGTGGGTTTTCCCCGCTCATGGAGGCGCCTGGTGCGGTCGATGATTGTATCCACCGCATTCCTGGTCTCTTCGTGAGAGAGGTCGTCGTTTACAAGAGAAGAGCCGCGCCCCGCATACACCAGATGATAGAAGCATATACGAGGTATGTCGCGCTCTTCCAGGAGATCAAACAGATAGGGAATCTCTTCGGCGTTGAATTTATTGATGGTAAAGCGCAGCCCCACCTTTAATCCTTCGGCCTGACAGTTTTCAATGCCTTTCATGGCGGCATCAAATGCGCCTTCCACACCGCGGAAGCGGTCGTTTATCTCCTTGTTGCCGTCTATGCTGATGCCGACATAGGACAGGCCGATATTTTTCAAGACTTTTGCCGCGTCAGGATCGATAAGCGTGCCGTTGGTTGATATAACCGCCCGCATGCCGTGCTCTATGGCATAAGCGGCAAGTTCGGGGAGATCTTTGCGCATCATGGGCTCTCCCCCGGAAAAGAGCAGAACCGGCGCGCCCATTTCCGCAAGATCCCCGATTAAGCGCTTGCCTTCGCTTGTGGAAAGTTCATTGTCCTGATGGCCTGCTTTAGCATGGGCATAGCAATGAATGCATCTCAGGTTGCACTGCTGGGTTACGTTCCATACGACAACCGGTTTCTTGTCTGCTGAAAATTGCAGGAGGTGTGAGGGCAGTTCTGTTGAGCGGCGGCTGTAGCGCAGGGCGTCCGAAGGCTCAACAGTATTGCAATAGAGTTTGGAAATTCCGATCATAAGTTTTTATCCGTCCTCTCCGGGCTTTAGCAGTAACATCCCCTCCGCAGCGCGGTACCTCAGTAGCGCGCGAAAAGCGGCAGGCTTTTTCCGGCGCTGCAAAACTCTTATCGCCGCAAAAAGCCTTTATAAAATGAATCGGGGATTGTGTAAATGATTTTATGGATTGGATGGATCAGCGTATGGAAAATCGATATCAACCTGGCTTGTATCTGCATTAACCTTGTTGAATTCTTTTTTTATCAGCTGGCTGAGAAATGTTTCCGGATTTTCCAGGGCATAGCGGGACAGAAAGAAGCGGTTGCGTCCGGTTTTTTCCCGGATCAGCTTGAGACCGTATTCAAAATCGGAAGAGAATCGCGTATCAATGGTCCGGATGCCCTCCGAGCCTTCGATGAGTTTCTCCAGCAGGGAGTCGGCCGCATCTTCTTCCAGCACAATATTGATTTCGTGCCGGTTGTAAAATTCGATTTCCATCTTTTTGATCCTGTCGTAATAGGATTTGATGGACTCAACCGCCTGGCCTACTTCCGCCACGTTGTTGCAATAGTATTCCGCAATCCTGTCAATACGGTATGGCGAAAGCGGCACGCCGTACTGATTGGTCAGACCGGCGCGGTTTTCTTTGAGGTAGTTGCAGATAGCGGCTTTGGACTCCTTCCAGACCGCTTCGAAGTCCTGCTGCCGTTTCTCGGCACCCTTTCCGTTCAGCCACTCCGCCAGTAGCGTTTCCGGTTTTTCTATAACCTCAAGGGTTACCGGAAAGCGCTTGATATTGGTGGAGGGCAGGTGCGTTTCAAATGGTATAAGCGCCTGTTCGATAACGCTTACAAGCCCCCTTGCCCCGGTGTTTTCTCCCCGGGCCTGCTCTGCCAGGCGGCCCAGTGCTTCATCCGAGAACTTGATATCAATTCCGTAAGTAGCGAAATCCAGACGTTTGTTCAGTATTACCGGGTTATTGGGGTTTTTTAAAATGTCCAGCAGGTCTTTATGTTCCAGTTCTTCGAATATGGCCTTAACCGGCAGGCGCCCTACAAATTCGGATTCAAAGCCAAATTCAATGAGGTCCTCCGCTTTGCTGTGCTTTAAAATGTCAGCCTCTTTCTGCCGGGAATTCATTTTTGCCCCAAAGCCGATACTCTGCTCCGTCGTTCGGTTTTTTACGATTTCCGGAAGTTCTCCGAAAGCCCCGCTCATGATAAAAAGGATATTGCGGGTATTAATGGATTTTTTTTCCCGCTTTCCTGTTTTGCGGAACTGTTCGACCTCCTGAATCATGGAAATCGGATCATGGGGAACTTTCAGTTCCACTTCCGTCTCTTCCATCGGCTTTAGAAGCGCCCGCTGAACACCTGTCCGGGAAACATCGGTCCCAACCATATTTTTGCTTGAAGCGATCTTGTCGATTTCATCAATATAGACAATGCCGTATTGGGCCAGATCCATGTCATTGTCGCTCTCGCGGACCAGGTCCCGAACCAGATCTTCCACGTCTCCGCCCACGTAGCCTGTTTCACTGAACTTGGTGGCGTCTCCCTTTACAAAGGGAACACCAAGCTTGCGGGCTATAAGCTTGATCATGTAGGTTTTTCCGACACCTGTGGGGCCGATCATGAGCACGTTGTTTTTGATCCCCCCGGTCATTTCCCGGCCGCCGGTACCTCCTTTCCTTTCATGGCGGATCCGGTTGAAATGAGTACAGATTTTTGTTGCCAGAATCTGCTTGGCCATATCCTGGCGGATAATGTATTGATCCAGGTAGCGGATCACCTCTCTGGGCCTGATGTCAAAATTAATACTGTCTGGCGTACCTTCCGAATCAGGGCCGTCGCCGGACTCCTCTTCCTGCGGCATGACAATAGGCGAGACGATTTTTACCTGGTCACCGTATTTGCGGCTTAAAAAGTCGCTGATCTCTTTTTCGATTTCCTGCGGATTCGGTATTTTTTCGTTATATACTTTCATAGTAAGCCAAATATAATCACATCCTCCAGAGGAATCAAGGCCTTGAAAAAGGGAATTGCAAACTTCCCCGGCAGTTTGAGAATTGTTTGCACTTGCCTGTTTTGCCGTTATGCTTATTGATAAACATGGTTTATCAATAGAAACTACGATTTCATCCGGTTTTCCGGATGGCGCGGACTGTTTCCGGGCGGGTTCCGTTCGGTCCGGCCGGAGTTGCAAACCCTTGCCAAAAAGGAGGTTTTGATGAGCGGAAGTGTGTACAAATTTATCGAAATGGTTGGTACAAGCCCCACATCCTGGGAAGATGCGGCAAAAAACGCGGTGGATACGGCATCCAAGTCCCTTCGGGATCTGCGGGTGGCAGAGATCAAGGAACTGGATATGAAGCTGGAAAATGACAAAATTGCCCTTTATCGTGCGGTGGTCCGGCTGTCGTTCAGGTACAAAGGGGAATAAAGGCGGGTAAAAAACCTCTGCTGTGTTCCGGAGGGAATATAGACCAGCCCCTTTTTTTGCGGGATGACTTCTGAAATGAGCAAGGGCGGCCTTGAAAAAACCGCCCTTGCTCATTGATACTGCTGTTGCCGAAAAGGGGCCTGCTATTTATCCTTCAGCCGTTTTACCGCCTGCCTGACCTCATCTACTGATTCCTCCATCTCAATGGTGGACAGATCGCCCAGTTCCTCTTCGTTCCAGCTTTTCTCCAGCACACGCCGCATGATTTTCCCGCTGCGGGTTTTGGGGAGTATTTTCACGAATTCAATCCCTTTAAAGACCACCACTGGTCCCATAGTATTCCGTACATGCTGCAGAAGTTCCTTCTCCAGCTCCCGGGAAGGCTCGTAGCCACTGCGCAGGACCACAAACCCCACACAGACCTGACCGCGGAATTCATCGGGAACTCCGGATACGGCAGCTTCGCCGACAGCCGGGTGACCGGCCAGGGCATTTTCCACCTCGATAGTTCCCACCCGGTGATCAGAGATCTTAATTACTTCATCTGAGCGGCCGGTGAACCAGACGTATCCGTCTGTGTCCCTGGAGGCGGCATCACCGCAGTAATAGGAACCGGAAGTTCCAAAGGTCTTTTCCCAGTACTCGTTTTTATAGCGCTCCGGATCCCCGTATAAGGTAGGCGTTAAACCGGGAAAGGGTCTGCGTATCACCATGGTCCCCTTTTCCTGCGGAAGCAGGCTCCGGCCGGTGGTTTCGTCCACTACTTCAGGCAAAACGCCGGGAACCGGCAAACAGGCGGAACCGGCCTTAATGGGCCTGATGTTCAGGCCGTAAGGATTTGCAAACAAAGGACCTGAGGATTCGGTCTGCCACATATGATCTATCACAGGGATTTTGTCTTCGAATACCTCCTTCTGCAGCCACTTCCATACAGGGGGATTCAATACCTCTCCTGCGACGAAAATCCGTTCCACTGTGGAGATGTCATGTTTGCAGGCCTCCTCCGTTCCCAGCATCATCAGGGCGCGGACAGCGGTGGGGGAGAAAAATATTCCGCTTACCTGCCGCGTCTCGATTATATCCCACCACATATCCCGATTTGGATAGTTCGGCGTGCCTTCGTAGAGTATGGAGGTGCAACCCGAGAGCAGAGGCTCGTAGACGTTGTAGCTGTGCCCCACGATCCATCCGATGTCCGAGGTGCAGAACCAGATGTCCTCGGCTTTCCGGCCATAAATCCAGTTGGCCATGCAGTAAATGTATAGCTGGTATCCGCCGTGACACATTACAGTGGGCTTGGGTTTCTTGGTGGTACCGGAAGTAGGCAGAATAAAAAGATATTCGTTAGACTCCATCTCCTCGTACTCGCCGCTTTTGCTCTTGCCCCTTTCCAGAAATTCCTGCCAGGTCAGGTCCCGGTTCTGCGTCATTTCAGGCTTCTGCTCTCCCCGGATAAATACTGCCACTGATTCCACGCCCTTTTCTGAATTTTCTACAGCTTTGTCGAACATTTGTTTCAGATAGACCGGTTTGCCGGCCCTGGAACCAATATTCTGCACCAGCGCGGCCTTGGGGGTAGTCAAATCCAGACGGTCAGCGATGGCCCCGGAGGAAAACCCGGCAAAAACAGCTACGTGAATTGCACCAATCCGGGCGCATGCCAGCATGGCAGCAGCAGAGTCGATACACATGGGCATGTAGATCATTACTCTGTCCCCGCGGCCCACTCCCAGGGCGCGCAGGGAAGCCGCGTACTGCCTGACCAGGGCAAGAAGATCGTTGTAAGTGATGGTTCTGCTTTCTCCCCGCTCGCCGGAAATTTCAATATAGGCGGGCTTGTCCCCTCTGCCTTTCAGAATCTGGTTGTCCAGACAATTAAAGCAGATATTGGTCGTTCCGCCCGTAAACCACCTGAAAGTGGGATAGTCCCATTCAAATGTTTTTTCCCAGGGCTTAAACCAGTGGATGTCCCTCATGGCAGTCTGAGCCGCTTCCGTCCAGAAATCCACCGGGTTTTTTCTGGCATACTCCCACATCCGCTCATAATCTCTTGTAAACAATGACTCCCTCATCTTTCAAACTCCTTTGTTTGTCTGGGTGTTTAAAAATTTATTGTTTTGCGGGTGCCGCACTATCTAAGACCTAAACTGAGCGTTTCAAATTTTTAAAACTATTTATTTTTGAAACATTTTAAGCTATTTAAGCCATTTTTAGTTTTAAAAATTTCAAACCCTCCGGGATTTTCAATTTTACCGCATCTACCGCGTCAGATGATGTCTCGCATAGCCGCCTATAGCTCGACAGTCATCTTCCTTGTATCTGCGGCAAACTTGAAAATCGCTCAATTTAGGTAAGAAAAGCCGGATCATGGATGTGGTGAGCGGGCTATCCGGAAAAACAGGGCAAAAGAACTTTCTGCTGAATCGGCGAATTCCGTTCCGGCATTCGAAATTTAGGTGCCTCTTATTTCATAAATAAAAGTATTTTTGCAGTTTGTCAAAGAAGGTAGGTGCTCTATTATGCGGAATTGTCCAGAATTTCCCTTACCTTTGCCGCCAGTGCCTTTATGGAGAAGGGTTTTTGTATAAAATCAATGCCTTGTTCCAATATCCCGCATATTTTTCATCCAGTTCGGTCTGTGCGGTTTCTATGGTCAGTTCCCCGCCATTCGGCACGGCGTCCTGGGCATTGACCGCCAGATTCATGATCACTTGCTCAAGTTGCCCGCTATCCCCGTTACAATCCGGCAGTTCGGGTGCAAGATGCATATGAATGGTTATATCTTCCCTTTTTAGATTTAAAAATTTCAAACCCTCCGGGATTTTCAATTTAGGTGCAGGATTCTGTCTGACAGAAAAACTGAAATACGTCTAATGGGAGAGACGGCTCCTTGCGGTTAGGCTAAGCTTGATGGCTTAGAAAAAGCTCCGACTCCCAATGCGCTTTTATGCGTGCGGCTATCTTCAGCATAAAAGTTCCTTAGAAGTAACCCCCCGGGCCGCCAGCTCGCACCTTCGGGAACCAGCTGTATGCAAAAAGGAAAATATATAGCTCCCGGGAACTTCTGGTTCGGATCAGGCATGCCGAAGCCGGAATTCCGGGAGCGTTTCCACGGCATTTTATCCGGGTATAGGAGCAGGCTCAACGCCGCCGGTAAAATCTACCCGAAAATAGATATTCTGTCCTACTACCCTGGCGTGCTCTACTTCACAGGGGGGCGGGCTAGAAATTAAAAACCCTGGCTTCGGCGGATATGTCAATAATCGCGGGGGCACCGCCCAGATACATATTGGAGAAAAACCGGTTCTCGTCAACCTGACGAGACTTGGCACAGGGGATTCAAACCCCAACGGGCACTTCTTTTTCTACAAGGTAGGGCAGGTAATCGTTCGGGCAATCTCCGGTGACCGTTTTCCGGCTTAAATCCCGTTCCGAGTCGGCCCATTCCACGCCGCCGTCAATCAGAAACAAATCCACCTGGTGATTTTTGTCAAAGGCTACCTTTGCAAACTGGAAACACCGGGTAGCTGCTTCATTATCATCTTTGCTCAAAATAAACATAAATCGGCTCATAAATCCATCCTCCTTATTGAGTTTAAAAAAACAGCCTGTACCGATTGATAATTTTTTGGATACCGTAAAAGAATAAATTTATGCCCTTCGTTCTCTCCATGTCAAGACTGAGCGTTTCAAATTTTTACACTTATTTATTTCTGCATTATTTTAAGGTGTTTAAACCATTTTTAGTTTTAAAAATTTTAAACCCTCCGGGATTTTCAGTTCAGGTATAAAAAAGCAAGCTTAAAGAGGATATGCATGCCCGGGTTTTGAAAAATGAGCCGAATCAGTGTCCTGCCCGTTTGACATGCGTATTGCTTCCTATCATATTTAATATAAGAAGTTGCTGCTGCCTTTTTTTTGGGGGATAGGCGTGCGCTTCGACTGTTTTAACGCTTATTGCAAAGGAGAAAAATTGTGGTAGCTAAAATTCTTATAAAAAGGAAAATTCCGCAAAGTCTGCAAAGCCAATTGCTGCCCCTTCTCACACAACTTCGGCAGAAGGCGGTATCGCAACCCGGCTATATTTCCGGGGAAACCTTAAGAAGCCTCGAGGACCCGGAAGACTACCTGATTATAAGTACGTGGCAGTCTGTGGACAATTGGAAACAGTGGTTCGCCAGCCCGGAAAGAAAAGAACTCCAGGACAAACTTGAGGAACTGCTGCCTGAACCCACCGAATACAACTTCTATCAGCTGGAATAATCCGGGCAGGCACTGCTGTCTTATTGCGGCATCCCCTCTGCTTTCAGAAATTCCGGAGTTTGCACATCTTTTACCGCATCTGCTGCCTCAGATGACGCCCCGCATAGCTGCCTATAGCCGGGCAGTCATCTTTCTTGCATTTGCGGTAAACCTGAAAATTGTTCAATTTGGGAGAAAATTATGAGGAGAACATACGACGTGATTGTTGTGGGCTCCGGAACCGGAGGACAGACAGCCGCCCGCATGCTAAAGGACTACGGGCTTTCGGTTGCAGTTATAGAACACAGTGAAATGCCGGGGGGAATTTGTGCACTGGCCGGATGCCAGGCCAAAAAGTGGTATTATGAGGCTGCCGAAACCATGGCCAGGTCCCGGCATCTGGCGGGCAAAGGTGTCAGCCGGCAGCCGGAGATGGACTGGAGCTGTATCCGGGATGAAAAGCGCTCCTTTACCCGGAGCGTTCCCGAAGCCACGCGTAAGGGATTGAGGGGTGCGGGCATTGATCTCATTGAAGGCAGGGCTGCATTTCGGGATGAGACTGCACTGGTGGTTAATGGAGAAAGCGTTTCGGCAAAATATATCATTCTGGCAACCGGCGCCCATCCCATGGCCCTGCCGTTTACCGGCGCCGAACACCTGGTTGACAGCAGCGCGTTTCTGGAACTCGATCATCTGCCGTCCCGGGTCGCCTTTGTGGGCGGTGGTTTCATATCTTTTGAGTTCGCCCACTTTGCCGCCTTCCTGGGGCCGGCAGAAAATTGCCATATTATTGAAGCGGCCTCCCGTCCCCTGGGAGCCTTTGATGCGGAAATGGTGGAGCAGCTGATTAAGGCATCCCGGGCAGAGGGGATCAGTATTCACACGGATGTGAAAGTCTCCGGAATAGAAAAAGATAAGAGCGGCTATGTCATTTATAGCCTGGACGGCAAAGGGTTCAACGTAGATATGGTGGTGCATGGAGCAGGACGGACGCCCTCTCTTGAAGGCCTGGAGCTGGAAGAGGGCAATGTGGCTTACACCCGCAGGGGGATAACGGTTGACAGTGAAATGCGGACAAGCAATCAGCGGGTATTTGCCGTTGGCGACTGCGCAGCCACTATCCAGCTAGCCAGGGTGGCGGACTACGAGGCCTGTGTTGCGGCCAAAAACATTCTTTCAGAAATGCGCGGCGATGATGCGGCTTTGATGGATTATCGGGCAGTGTCCGCTGTTTTGTTCACCTATCCCCAGTATGCAATGGTCGGGGCCACAGAAGAGAGCCTAAAAACCGGAGGGATCCCTTATTACAAAAGCATGGACAGCAATCTCTCATGGCCCACTTACAGACGTATCGGAATGCGGCACGCCGCCTATAAAGTGCTTGTGGATGAAAACAGCCGGGTTTTGGGGGCCCACATTATCTCAGATAACGCAGCAGGCCTGATCAATATTTTCAGGCAGGCCATCATCAGCGGCCAAAGTGTTGCGGATTTGTACTGGAATCATGTCATGACTCCCTATCCAACGCGGGAAAGCGATATTACATATATGCTTGCCCCTTTTCTCGCAGATGATCTGCTGGAAGGCCTTTAGGAGGTATTCTGTTTTTCTGTATGCTTACATATAAAAAAAGGGTTTACAGAAAAAATCTGTAAACCCTTGATTTTGTTGGTGCCGAGGAGAGGAATCGAACCTCTGACACGGGGATTTTCAGTCACCTGCTCTACCGACTGAGCTACCTCGGCAAAAAGTTACTCTGTGTATAAAGAATAACCTCAAGGACTGTCAAGGGCTTTTTTCACCCAGGTCTCCAAGAAGAAATTGGAGAAGTGCGCAGGCCGTGATGGCGGCAGTCTCCGCCCGTAGTATCCGGGGGCCCATGGAAACGGGTACAAGGCCGGCTGCGGCAGCCTCCTGCGCTTCACTCTCCGCAAACCCGCCCTCCGGGCCGAGCAGGACAAATATTTCCGACGCCCCCTGCATCGGCCGGACTGCCATATCAAGGGGCTGACTGGCCTGCTCCCAGAATATGATACCGGCATCTGCCTTTTGGCCAATAGCCAGCGCTTCGGCAAAGGCCGCAGGACGAGCGATTTCCGGAATCCGGTCCCGCCGGCTTTGTTTTACCGCCTCCGTGGCGATGCTTTCCCATCTTTGAAGCCTGGAGTGCAGCCGCTTCTCCGGCGGCCGGGCAATGGAGCGCGCCGTCCGGACGGGCAGGAACCGACTCATGCCGAGCTCCGTTAGGTGCCGGACCAATGTGTCCATTTTTTTGTCTTTTAAAAACCCAAGGGCTATGGTCATCTGCATTTCGGGCTCGGAACCGGTGCAGTATTTGCTGAGTATTGATGCCTGAATGCAGTCTCCGGCTACTGACCGGATCAGGGCTTTATAGGCATAGCCTGAGTCGTCTACCAGTTCCAGGAGATCCCCTGGCTGCATGCGCAGAACAGTTCGGATGTGGCGGGCTTCCATGCCGGAAATTTCCGCTGCATTCCCGGTGATTTGATCTTTGGCAATATAAAACCGACGCATAATCTGTAATCTTTTGTTTTCTTGCCCGGGGAAAAACAACCTTTGTGTATTATGCCTGCTGCAAAAGGTCAATGCCGCAGGATGCAAATTTCTTGACATAAGCGGCAGGTTTTGTTAAAAAAAATTTTTACAACCTAAATTGAAAATCCCGGAGGGTTTGAAATTTTTAAAACTAAAAATGGCTTAAATACCTTAAAATAATTCAGGAATAAACAGATTTAAAAATTTGAAACGCTCAGTTTAGGTATAATATAATTATGTTGGCCAATCTCGCCACAAAGGGGGCCCGAATGTCCGATAATCCGGAAGACCGCCGCGACAGGGAAACGGAGAGCATTCCGGCGGACGACGCTGATTCCGAAGAACCCATCGATCTTGATGAACCCATCGATCTTGAGCTTGATCTTGATGAGCCGATTGATCTTGATGAGCCGATCGAACTTGATGAGCCGATCGAACTTGATGATATTGTTGTCGGGACATCAGATGAAGATGAAGAGATTATTGAACTTACTGAGGAAGTGGTTGATGAGGCCATAGGAGCGATTTCCGGTGCAGCCGGCACCGCAAATGATGCCGGCAGGGAACTGGATCTTTCCGACGCGCACAAGTTCTCCCGGGAAGAAGATACACTTGAGGCGGGCGGGGACAAACATGATGGCTTATGGCCGGGAGAAAGCTTTGATGCCCCGGAACATGCGGGCCGCAAGGATGAGACGGATGAGGATGATGCAGAAGACAGGGCGGTTGAGGCGGATATAAGCAAAAACCTGGATGATTTTTTTGCCGCCGGGGAAAAGCCGGCACAGGATTTTTGGCCTCCCGGCGAGCCCGCCGGGCAAGAGCAGGAAGGGATGGTTGTGGCCACACCCGGGATGCTTGATGCCGCCCTGGAGCGGGTGCTGCCGAAACTGTACGAAGACAGGATTGAAAAGATCCTGAAGGATATGATAGAGAAGCGGCTCGCAGAGGATATGAGCCAGCTTAAACAATATTTGCGGAAAGCTGCTGACAAATAGAGCGGCATTCTGCAGATCATAAGGATTAAAAATTAAAAGTAAGCGAAGAATGGGGGTTTGTACAATCCCCATTTTTTTCATTTGACCTAAACTGAGCGATTTTCAAGTTTGCCGCAGATACGAGGAAGCGAAGGTTGAGCTATAGTAAACTATGCGAGACATCCGCTGACAAAGTAGATGCTGCAAAATTGGAAATCCCGGAGGGTTTCAAATTTTTAAATGGAAAATTGATTTAAACCCTTTAAAATAATGTGAAAACAAAAAGTTTAAAAATTTGAAACGCTCAGTTCAGGTTTGATAAAGTTGACAGGGGTATGCTGTCTATGGAAGAAGCAGTCATGAAGAAGGGCTATACAGCGGAAGAAGTTGAGTCCCGGTGGTATGCATATTGGGAGGAAAACGGTTTGTTCGAGGCATCGGAAGATTCCGGGGCAAAGCCTTTCTCTATCGTCATCCCGCCGCCCAATGTAACCGGCGTCCTGCATATGGGCCACGCCTTGAATATTACGCTGCAGGACATTCTCTGTCGCTACAGGCGTCTACGGGGAGACAATGTACTATGGATGCCGGGTACAGACCATGCAGGCATCGCGACACAGAATGTGGTGGAGAGAAGCCTTGCGGAAAAGGGCGTTGACCGGCACCGGATCGGACGGGAGAAATTCATTGAAGCCGTCTGGGAATGGCGCCGCAAATACGGTGATGCCATTATCAACCAGCTCAAAAGTCTCGGCGCCTCCTGCGACTGGAGCCGGGAGCGCTTTACCATGGACAGCGGTCTGTCGCGCGCCGTGCGCAAAGTGTTTGTGGAGCTGTATGAACAAGGCCTGATTTACCGCGGCAATTATATTATCAACTGGTGTCCGCGCTGCCAGACCGCCCTTGCGGATCTGGAGGTCGAGCACGGCGAGTATAACGGCCACATTTATCATATCCGCTATCCGCTCTCCAAAGACGGCGGCGGCCCGGTTGTTGCCACCACGCGGCCCGAGACCATGCTTGGCGACACAGCGGTTGCCGTAAACCCTGAAGACGAGCGCTATACGGATCTGCATGGAAAAACTCTTTGCCTGCCGCTCACCGGCCGGAGCATTCCGGTCATCACGGATTCCTATGTTGACATGAGTTTCGGCACCGGCGCTCTCAAGGTCACTCCGGCCCATGATCCCAACGATTTTGAAATCGGAAGGATCCATGGGCTTGATAGTTTGAAGGTTATCGGCGAAGACGGACGCATGACAGAGGCCGCAGGCAGCTCCTACCAGGGTATGGACCGCTTTGAATGCCGCCGGGCGGTTGTGGCGGATCTGGAAAAGGCCGGGCTCCTTGAAAAAATCGAGGACTACCGGCACAGTATCGGACATTGCTACCGCTGTCAGACCCTGGTTGAGCCCAACCTCTCCAGGCAGTGGTTTGTCAGAACCGGGCCGCTGGCAGAAAAAGCCGTTGATGCGGTGAAAAACGGCAGAACCGATATTATTCCGGAGAAATGGCAAAACGATTATTTTAAATGGATGGAAAATATCAGGGACTGGTGTATTTCCCGCCAGATCTGGTGGGGCCACCCCATTCCGGCCTGGCAGTGCAGCGACTGCGGCGAGACTGTGGTGGCTTTTGAACCCCCAGGGCAGTGCCCGGTCTGCAAGAGCAGCCGGCTGGTCCAGGACTCCGACGTACTCGATACCTGGTTTAGCTCCGCCCTGTGGCCTTTTTCCACTATGGGCTGGCCGGATGATACCCGGCTGCTTAAAACCTTTTACCCCACCTCGGTGCTGGTTACCGGATTTGACATATTGTTTTTCTGGGTAGCCCGCATGATGATGATGGGCTGTCACTTCATGAACGAGGTCCCCTTTCGGGACGTCTATGTCCATGCCCTTGTACGTGATGAAGACGGCCGGAAAATGAGCAAATCCTCAGGAAATGTCATTGACCCCATGGCGGTTATTGAAAACTATGGGACCGATGCCCTTCGCTTTACTCTGGCTGCATTTGCAGCCCAGGGCCGGGATATCAAGCTCTCGGAAAAACGCATTGAAGGCTACCGCAATTTTATCAATAAATTATGGAATGCGGCGCGCCTGACGCTTATGCACGTAAGGGAAAAACCGGCCCCGGTCGGCCGCGACAGCACGGGCCTTGCCGACAGATGGATAATATCGCGTCTTAAAACCGTAGCCTCCGGCGTAGCCGAAGCTCTGGAGGGCTACCATTTCAATACAGCGGCAAACGAGATTTATCAGTTTGTCTGGCATGAATTCTGCGACTGGTACCTAGAGGCGGCAAAACCCGCCCTGTACGGTAAATGGGGAAGCAAGCGCCAGGAGGCTGCGCTTTTTGCGTCCTGGCGCTTGCTTCATGATATTTTGATAATGCTCCACGCCTTTGTCCCTTTTGTTACCGAAGAGATCTGGCATATGCTGCCGGGAACTGAAGGATCCATCATGAAGGCCGCCTATCCGCTGGATGATCCGGATTTTGCTGCGCTTGGATATGACCCGGAATCGCAAGAAGGTATGGAGGCGCTAATGGATGTTGTCACTGCAGTCAGAAATATCCGGGGGGAAATGAACATTGCGCCGTCAAGAAACCTGGAAATTCTGGTTCAGACCGACAGTGAAAGCCTTCAGCAGCTTTTGCGGGACAACAAGGGACTGATATCCGGTCTTGCGCGTCTGGACGGGCTCGAGGTGGCCCCGGCCGGGGAAAAGCCGGAAGGAACTGCTACGGCAATTGTAGCGGACATGGTAATCTCGGTGTATCTGGCCGGTGTCATCGATTTTGCCAAAGAAACGCTCAGGCTGGAAAAAGAGATCGGCAAGCTGGACAAGGAGATTGCCGGGCTTTCCAAAAAACTTGAGAATGAAAATTTCATCAATAAAGCACCTGCCGATGTGATTGAAAAGGCCCGCAGCCAGCGCTCCGAATACAAGGAAAAGCTGGAGAAACTTCAGCAGAACCTGGATATAATCAAACCAATGGCCCAATAATTCATGCAATACTCGGATTTTGCGCTGGCCCCGCATCATCTGGACCAGCTTATCGAAATGGCGATTGCCGAAGATATAGGCCCGGCAGACATAACCACGGCAGCCCTTGACGGAGATGCTGTGAGGGGCAGGGGTGAGATCATCGCCAGAGAGCCCTTGCTTCTGGCAGGCATTGATGCCGCCAGAAGGGTCTTTGCGCGCATAGATCCCGGCCTTTGTTTTTCCGCCCGCATGTGCGACGGTGCTGAAATTGAGGCAGGGCAGGTGATAGCGGAGATTTCCGGGGATTTCTGCTCGCTTCTGCTCGGAGAGCGGATTGCCTTGAACTTTCTGCAGCGCCTCTCCGGAATCGCAACGCATGTGCGCAGCTTTGTAAAAATGCTGGCCGGCAGGCCGGTTAAGCTGGTTGACACCCGCAAAACCGTACCCGGCTGGCGGGTGCTGGAAAAGTATGCGGTCCGGACGGGCGGAGCAGGCAATCACCGGATGGGGCTGTATGACGGTATCCTGATCAAGGACAATCATATTGCCGCTTTCGGCGGTATCCGGGAGGCTGTGGTAAGGACCCGCAGCCGGGCTTCGCATCTTGTAAAAATCGAGATTGAAGCAGCAAGTCACGAACAGGTGGATGAAGCCCTTGCGGCCGGCGCTGATGTTATTATGCTTGATAATATGGAAGATGCAGATATCGAAAAGGCGGTGGCGAGGATTGACGGTCAGGCCCTGGTGGAAGTTTCCGGCCGGGTGGATCGCAATGCCCTGTGCAGGCTCGCCGATCTGGGGGTCGATATTATCTCTGCAGGCGCCCTGATACACGGGGCCCGCTTTGTTGATATCAGCATGACATCCGCCCCATTTACCGAACAATGAAATTTCCCGGCAAGCTTGGTATCAGCCGCAGCAGCGGTATCAACAGCTCTCTGCAATCCGGATAAGACATGATCCCCATCCGAGACACAATACCCTCCCGCAATTACCCTGTTGTCAACAACACATTGATCGGCATAAACGTTGTTGTCTATCTGGTCCAGTTGTCGCAGGGGGCGCGGATGTCGGAATTTGTCTACACATACGGCCTGGTGCCGGCAAAGTTCACAGTTCCGCATATCGCCGCCCATTTCAGCGCGGGCCAGCTTTTGTTCTCGCTTCTTTCATTCATGTTTCTCCATGGAAGTTTCCTCCATATTCTGGGCAACATGTGGTCGCTGTATATATTCGGCGACAACGTTGAGGACCGACTGGGATCTGTTTATTACCTGTTTTTTTTTCTGCTTTCGGGGCTTGTTTCAGGCCTTTGCCACTTTTTCCTGAACATTCATTCCACAGCACCGGTGATAGGAGCAAGCGGGGCGATTGCCGGAGTTATGGGAGCCTATTTCATACTCTATCCCGCCTCCCGTATCCTGACACTGATCCCTATCCTGATTTTTCCCCTGTTTATTGAGATCCCGGCGTTTTTCTTTCTTGGCCTCTGGTTTTTCCTGCAGTTGTTAAATGCGGCGGCAAGCGGGGGAGCAATGAGCGGGATCGCATGGTGGGCCCATATAGGCGGTTTTGTTTTCGGGGTTATCGCCCTGAAGATGCTGGGGGTTCTGCCGGAGACCCGCTTCGGAGATACCGTTAAGCGTGCGGCCATGCAAAAAAAGAAGTCCCCTCGGCTACAGATGATCCAGCCGAGGGGGGCAGCGGGCGGCAGGGAGAATAACCTCTATGAAACCCTCCGCATTACACCTTATGAGGCTGCCGCCGGCGCCAAAAAAAGGATCAATATTGCCCGGGGTTTTACCAATCGGTTTTTTAATGTAATTATACCGCCGGGAACTAAGGACGGCGCTGTTCTGCGCCTTAAGGGACTGGGCAAAACGGACGCCGACGGCGAGCGGGGGGATCTGTATCTAACTGTAAGAATTCATCAGCCCTGGTAGGCGTGATAGGTTGCGGTTTCCTGGTCAGGCGGCCAGTAGGCAATACAGTTGCGCCCTCTTTGCTTGGCGACATACATGGCTTTGTCCGCCCGTTTAATAAGGGCGCTAATGGAATCCGAATCCGAGTATTCGGTAACGCCGATGCTTACGGTAACGCTGGAGTCATTGATTAAGCCGGGATTTTCTCTGTTAAGTGAATCTTTTATGCGTTCGGCAACTGTCAGCGCCGCTTCACAATCGGTTTCCGGCAGCAGCACGGTAAACTCCTCTCCCCCGTAGCGATAAGCTGTGTCCATGGTGCGCATGCAGGATGTGATTTTTCTTCCTACCTGGCGTAGGATTCTGTCGCCCTCCAGATGGCCGTAAGTATCATTGAAGCGCTTGAAATGATCAAGGTCAACCATTAATATGGAGAAAGGCCTTTTGTAGCGCTGGTAGCGGTTTACTTCGTTTTCGAGCTGGTTGTAGAAATGGCGGCTGTTGAAGAGTTTCGTCAGATCGTCCGTAATGGCCAGCTCCTGGAGCTGATCCAGCATCAGCATGCGCTCTTTGGCAAGACTGCGCTCCCGCAGCACCCGTTTTAATCTGAGTTTGAGCTCTTCAAATTTGATGGGTTTAAAAACAAAATCATCAGCGCCCTTGTTAATTGCTTCTTCATAGGTGTAATCGCCGGTATAGCCGGTCATGACAATTATGTCAGAATCGTAGTGCGCTTTTATAAACTGCGTCAGTTCCAGGCCGTCCATGCCCTCCATCATGATGTCGGTAATAATTACATCAGCATGCTTGTTACGGATGATATCCATGGCCTCTTCAGAGCTGGCTGCTGTGTCAACCTGGTAGTTGATGATGGTCAAAAATTCCTGAATGGAATCCCGAACCGCCGGATCATCGTCTACAATTAAAATCCTGGGGGACATAGAGCCTGTGCCCTTGTTTGCCTGTTGCTGAAAGCGGCATTGACATGCTGCCGTATAATTGCTAAACAAGCGTGTTTTCTGTATAAATTTACTAATTATTATCACAGCAGAGCAGATTCTGTCAATTTTTCTTTTCTTTGAATCCGGATATAATGGACATTTCCATGGACAACATTCGCAACTTCAGCATAATCGCTCATATTGATCACGGCAAATCAACGCTATCCGACCGGATGATACAGACCGCGGAACTGGTTTCAGACCGCGACTTCATAGACCAGATCCTTGATACCATGGATCTGGAGCGCGAGCGGGGCATTACCATCAAAAGCCAGACCATATGTCTGCCTTATACAGCCAGAGACGGCTGCCTTTATTATTTAAACCTGATTGATACCCCAGGCCACGTGGATTTTAGCTATGAAGTCTCCCGCGCCCTTGCCTCATGCGAAGGTGCGCTTTTGCTGGTAGATGCCACCCAGGGAGTGGAGGCGCAGACAATTGCCAATATGTATCTTGCAGTGGAAAATGATCTGGAAATCATCCCGGTGATCAACAAGATTGATCTGCCCTCTGCCGAAATCGAGGTGGTAAAGGAGCAGATTGCCGTGGATCTTGGCCTGGATCCGGACAGTGCCATTCTGTGCTCCGCAAAGGAATGGATAGGTATTGAGAAGATTTTTGAGGCCATCATTACTCAGCTTCCGCCGCCGAAGGGCGATACTGAGGCTCCTTTGCGGGCCCTCATTTTTGACTCCCACTATGATCCCTACAGGGGGACTATCGTGCATTTCCGGGTTCTGGACGGAAAGGTAAAGCCGGGCGATGAAATACTTTTCATGTCCAACAATGCCGTCTATACCGTAGAAGAGGTGGGGATTTTCCAGTTAAAACGCATTGCCCAGAAGGAGGTTTCAGCCGGCCGGGTGGGCTACCTGATAGCAGGGATTAAAACCGTTAGCGACACCCGCTGCGGCGATACCATCACCCTGAAAAAACGGCCCTGTGAAAAGCCCCTCAGCGGATTCCGGGAATCCAAGCCCGTGGTGTTTTCCTCCATTTATCCGGTATCCACGGACGAGTATCCGGATCTTGCGGCAGCCCTGGAGAAACTGAAGTTAAACGATGCCTCGCTGGTCTATGAGAAGGATTCTTCCGCTGCTCTGGGGTTTGGTTTCCGCTGCGGTTTTTTGGGGCTTTTGCACCTGGAAGTGGTTCAGCAGCGCCTGGAGCGCGAATATGATCTGTCCCTGATCATTACCGCGCCGTCTGTGGAGTATGAAATCGAATACACCGACGGCGCCACAACCCTGATCGACAATCCCGCCAATTATCCGGACCCGGGTTCCATTGCAAGTACCCGGGAGCCCTTTATCCGGGCCAGCATTATCATTCCGGGCTCCTACATGGGAACCGTCATGAACCTGTGCCTGGAGCGCCGGGGCATTAATACGGATTACCAGTATTTTACCAGCAACCGCCTGGAGATGATATTTGAAATGCCGCTCTCAGAAGTTGTCTATGATTTCTATGACAGGCTGAAAACCCTGACACAGGGTTACGGCTCATTTGATTATGAAATTATCGACTACCGCGAATCCGACCTTGTGAAACTCGACATACTGGTAAACGGCGAGCGCGTGGATGCACTCTCTCAGCTGGTGCACAGAGACAAGGCTGTAGAGAGAGCACGTTTTGCCTGCGAGAAGCTGCGCGATGAAATTCCGCGTCACATGTTCAAAATTGCGCTGCAGGGCGCAATAGGCTCGAAAGTCATCGCAAGAAAAACCATCAACGCTTACCGTAAGGATGTAACAGCCAAATGTTACGGGGGGGACGTGACACGAAAACGGAAGCTGCTGGAGAAGCAGAAGAAAGGCAAAAAGCGGATGAAAATGGCGGGCGATGTAATGATTCCGCAGTCAGCTTTTCTTGCTGTGCTGAAGAGTAAGGAATAAACAGCGTCCTGGCGTCAGCCGCCGGCTTTTTCAGCCCTTTAGGCAATAGCAGGCAGCTGACGGGCAGGCAGAAATGCCGGCCGGGACCAGGCTAATACCGGCAGATTTCAAAACTGTTAAAGAAGTAATTGATCTCAAAGTCCGCAGTATCCTGCGAATCCGAGCCGTGCACCACGTTTTTTTCAATATCTGTGGCAAAATCGCGCCGGATGGTGCCTTCAGCGGCATCTTCCCGGTTTGTGGCTCCCATAAGCTCCCGATTTTTCTCAATTACTTCCTCGCCTTCCAGTACCATGGCGATAATCGGGCCTGAAGACATGAAATCCGTCAGGCTGTCAAAAAATGGCCGTTCTCTGTGAACCGCATAGAAGCCTTCTGCTTCCTTTTTGCTCATATGCAGCATTTTCATGGCGGAAATGCGGATCCCGGCGTTTTCAAAACGTTTGATGACCTCGCCGACAATTACTGCCCGGACTCCGTCAGGCTTGATGATCGATAACGTGCATTCCATTCTTATTCTCCTTTTTGTACTTATGGATCATGGTGTATTGGATAGCATGCTGTAACAGAAGGTGCATGTAAAGTCAAGCAGGAGCGGCAATCACGCACATCGGGGAAAAATGCTTGACAGCTTTGCTTTCCGGGATTAATTTCAAAAACCGCCGGTTCGGCTAACAGCTCATGCCGTCCCGTAAGAGGGGCAAGAACACAGAGTGACAACCCGGCATATAATTACAGGAGGCTGCGATGTTCGAAGTGACAGAATCTGCACAGCAGAAAATTTCCGAGTTTTTTCAGGATAAGAAGGTTCGCCCTATTCGCCTGTATTTAAACAATATGAGCTGCGGAGGGCCTTTGCTCGCGCTTGGTCTTGACGAACCGGGCGAGGATGACGAGGTGTTTGAAATCAACGGATTTCAGTTTGTTGCAAATAAAGAACTGCTGGCTGCCGCCCAGCCGGTTACCGTTGATTTTAAAAATGCAGGCTTTGAGATTACTTCCAGTATCGAGCCGCCTCCAGCAGGCTGTGCCGGCTGCGGCTCTTCCGGGTCATGCTGCTGAGCGCTGCAATACCCCGACACTTATAGATGATGGAGCACGGCCTTCCCCCTTTTCGTGGCTGGCTTTTTTAAGCCGGGCGGCCCCTAAAAATATTATGCCTCAGGCCGGTGCACTGACCGATTCCTGAGGCATAAAGAAAAAGGGTGAGACAGAGATAGCAGGCGTTTAATTGACCGCGTCTTTTAATGCTTTGCCAGGGGTGAACTTTGGGACTTTTCTGGCCTTGATGTCGATGGGTGCACCGGTTTGCGGATTACGCCCCTTGCGGGCTTCTCTTTTTACGGGTTTGAAGGTGCCGAAGCCGACCAGAGTTACAGAATCGCCCTTGCTCATTGCATTGCTGATCGAGGATAACATGCAGTCAACTGCAGCCTGTGCTTCTTTTTTTGTGCTGACAACTTTTGCTACTTCATTTACTAAATCTTTTTTGTTCAACTTGTTGCTCCTTTTTTGATTGGAAGTTAGAAGATAGTTTCCCTCTTAAGGTTTTTCTAATAAAAATTTGAGACCCCGTCCATTTGCTGCAAGCCGAATTTGTAGTATAAACAGACCTTACTTGCATGAAAATGGCGTGTCAAGCAAAATTCGGTGCTCAGATCCCAGCAAATACCCGCTCACGAACCATTGTGCATTTTGCCCGGAGCTTTTGCAGGACATAGCAGACAGGCATAAATTTATTTGAATTTCGATTGGTTAACGACATGCCGCAAGGGCCGGGGTCTTTTTATAGATGACGATCATCTTAACATGGATATATACCGAAAAAATACCATGCGATCAGCTGCGGTCCAAAGAACAGGTAGGCAATGGCCCCGATGGATAAAAAGGGGCCGAAGGGCAGGGCGAACTTCAGGTTTTTCCTGGCAAACAGCATTAACAAAATCCCTGCCAGCGTTCCGGTGACTGATGCCGCAAAAATGGTGAAACATACCCCCTGCCACCCGAGAAAGGCCCCAATCATGGCCAGGAGTTTAATATCGCCGCCTCCCATGCCTTCCTTGCCGGTAATCAGGTAATAACCCCAGGCTACAGCCAAAAGAAGGCCGCCGCCCAGCAGGATGCCAGCCAGGGAATCCGTCCAGCTAAGCGGTTCAAGTACGAATGCGGCAGCAAATCCCAGGGCAATGCCCGGCAGGGAAATGACATCCGGAATCAGTTGATGCTCAAGGTCTGTATATATGACAACAATCAGTGAGCAGATGAGCAGAAAATATATAAGCGCTTCAGGGCTTGTTCCGAACCGGACGGTGACAACAGCGGCCATGGCTCCTGTAATGATTTCCACAATAAGGTAACGGCCGGGTATCGGTGTTTTGCAGTGGCGGCATCTGCCCAAGAGCCACAGGTAGCTTGCAATCGGTATATTGTCGTAGAAACGGATGGAGCGCCTGCAGACCGGGCATCTGGAGCCAGGAGAAATTATGGATTCCGATGCCGGCAGCCGGGATATGCATACATTTAAAAAACTGCCGATACAGGCGCCGAAGATAAAGGCTGCAACAAGTATCACTGGCGTTGGCATAAGCTATTTTCGGCCTTTTTCGGTAAAGCGGCTCTCCCGCGCGCTGCCCGCTCAGGATGCAAGCCGGTTCTGTCGGGGCCATCGCCCCTGAAAGGATCAGGACCTTCTTAGCACAGGTTGGAACCTTGCTAAACGCTTTTTTTGCCGGTCCTGAATTTTTGTTATTGACATCACCTCTTTGCTGTTCAAAATTGCAGAAAATTCACTGCCGCTCCTTTTGAACTGAGCAGGACAATTGAGTTTTGAAAATAAATGATTACAATCTAATCCATCCGGATAACAATTCTTGCAAATAATACAGGAGATATATGGCTGAAACCGATAAAGACGATCTCGTTACCTTGCTCCAGGAGGATGAGCAGCTCGAGGATATACCCGATAAGCTCCCCCTTCTGCCGGTGCGTGATGTGGTGATTTTTCCTGACATGGTGCTGCCCCTTTATATCGGACGGGAAAAATCCATTCAGGCGGTAGAGGAGGCCATGGACAAGGAGCGCATGCTGTTTCTTGCCTCCCAGAAAGACCAGACTGTAGAGGAGCCCAGGCCAAATCAGATTTTCCGTGTGGGAACGGTTTGCCGGATTCTCCGGGTCCTTAAACTGCCCGAGGGCCATTATAAGGTTCTGATCCAGGGCCTGGAAAAGGGGCGGATCGCCCGTTTTAACCCCAGGAAGTATTTTTATTCCGTAAAGATCAGTTTAATTCCGGATATTAACTATGAAACAATTGAAGTAGAACATCAGGCTTTAATGCGTAATATCCGGGAAAATTGTGAAAAAATACTTAATCTGAGGGGCGAGTATACCAGCGAAATCGGTATGCTTCTCGAAGATATCGAACATCCAGGCAAGCTTGCGGATCTGGTTGCATCCAATCTGAAGCTAAAAATCGAGGAAGCCCAGGATCTGCTGGACACTTCCGATCCGATTGAACGGCTGCGCAAGGCAAACGATTACCTGTCCCGGGAGGTGGAGCTTTCCGCTGTCCAGGCCAAAATCCAGTCCGATGTAAGAGATGAGATCTCCAAAAGCCAGCGCGATTACTTCCTGCGTGAGCAGGTTCGGGCCATTAACCGGGAATTGGGCGATGATGAAAAGACAGAAGAGGTCTCGGAATACCAAAAGCGGATCAAAAAAGCGAGACTGCCCAAAGAGCCTGCCAGAGAAGCGGATAAACAGTTAAAGCGTCTGGAGCAGATGCATCCGGACTCCTCTGAGGCCACGATTGTACGAACCTACCTGGACTGGCTGGTGGAGCTGCCCTGGAGCAAGACGACCCGGGATATTCTTGATATCCCCCGTGTCAAGGCAACCCTGGATGCCAATCACTACGGCCTCAATAACGTAAAGGACCGTATACTGGAATATTTGAGCGTACGCAAACTCAATCCGAAAAAAAAGGGGCAGATCCTGTGCTTTGTCGGGCCGCCCGGCGTTGGCAAAACCTCTCTGGGCCAGGCCATTGCAAGCGCCATGAACCGCAAATTCTTCCGTTTTTCTCTGGGCGGTATCCATGATGAGGCGGAAATCAGGGGTCACCGACGCACCTATATCGGATCCATGCCTGGACGCATCATTCAGGGAATGAAGCATTGCGGCACCAACAACCCGGTTTTTATGATGGATGAGATTGACAAAATCGGTGCAGACTTTCGCGGCGATCCATCCTCCGCTCTTTTGGAGGCACTGGATCCGGAGCAGAATGCCAATTTCAGCGACCACTATCTCAACCTGTCATTTGACCTGTCCAATGTGCTCTTTATTCTGACTGCCAATCTGACAGATACCATTCCTTCCGCTCTCCTTGACCGGATGGAGGTGATTCATCTCTCCGGCTACACGGAAGAGGAGAAGCTGGTGATTGCCAGGACCCATCTGCTGGGGCGGCAGAAAAAGGAATGCGGACTGGGCGAAGAAGACATAACCATAAGCGACGGCGCCCTCAGGCAGATTATCTCGGAATATACCTCCGAGGCCGGGCTGCGAAATCTTGAGCGGGAACTCGGCAGTATCTGCCGCAAAACTGCGCGAAGAATTGCAGAAGGCGAAAAGCTGCCTTTCCAGATCAGACGCAACAATCTGCAGAAGTTTCTAGGGGTTGCGAAATACCTGCCGGAGATGGATCAGGAGGAAAGCCAGGTGGGGCTTGCCACTGGTTTAGCCTGGACTCAGGCTGGCGGGGAGGTTTTGTATGTCGAGGCCTCGCTCCTTGAAGGCAAGGGCGAGTTGATTATTACCGGCCAGCTCGGCGAGATCATGCAGGAATCCGCCAGGGCCGCGGTCAGCTACGCGCGCTCTCGCAGGCAGGAGTTCGGCCTGAAAAAAAGCTTTTTTGACAGCCTGGATATCCATATCCACGTGCCCGCAGGCGCGATCCCCAAGGACGGGCCTTCAGCCGGCATTGCCATGGCTACAGCCCTTATCTCAGCACTTACAAACCGTGCGGTTGATACCTATGTGGCAATGACAGGAGAGATCACGCTTCGCGGCAGGGTACTGCCCGTCGGCGGACTCAAGGAAAAGTCCATCGGCGCTGTTCGCGCCGGCATTAAAACGGTAATTATACCGGAGAAAAACAGGAACGAAATAGAAGAAATCCCCAAGAGCGTTAAACGCAGGATTCGCTTTGTTCCGGTGCGCTCCATCGATGAAGTCATTGATATTGCCATAGGAAAAGAGCTTTTGCAGTCCCGGAAGAAAGCCGGCGGCGACGCTGATCGATCCGGAAAGAAGTAGCGGGCCGCGCAGATGAAAATGCTTGCAGTGGATACGGCCACAAGGATCTGCTCCGCAGCTGTAGTGGAAAACGGAGGGCTTCTGGCTGAATTCACACTGAATCACGGCCATACCCATACCACCCGACTAATGCCGGTTATTTGTTCTGTTCTGGAACAGGCACGGCTTGCGATTCGGGAGTTGGACGGTCTGGCCGTGACAATCGGTCCCGGAAGTTTTACCGGCCTTCGCATCGGTCTGAGTACCGTAAAGGGCCTGGGCCTTGCCACGGGCCTGCCGGTTGCCGGCATATCCACCCTGGATTGCCTGGCCGGCCGTTTTGCTTTTGTCTCGACACTTATCTGTCCGATGATTGACGCCAGAAAGGACGAGGTTTATGCTTCTCTGTATGTCAGGCAAGAGGAGAGCCTGAAAGAGGTTTGTCCGGCAAGGGCCGTGTCTCCGGCAGAGGTTCTGCAATGGGTGAACAAGCCCTGCCTGTTCGTAGGCAACGGGGCCCGGCTTTACAGGAACCTTATTAAAGAAACCGCGGGCCGGCTGGCTGTTTTTCCGCCGGAAGAGCAAAACCATGTGCAGGCGGCGACAGTTGGACTGCTTGGCCAAAGACTGCTGGCCTCCGGGCGGCAGACGCCTCTTTCCTGTCTTGTCCCCTGGTATATACGCCAATCGGATGCAGAACGAAAATTTGTACAGGATCCCGCCGGCGCCTGAATACCAGGCGGTTGATAAGTATTGACAAAAAATTCCTGACAGGCTACTTTAATTAGATTATACCTACTCCAAACATACCGCCGCGGCGGAACAGAGAACTTTTTACGAAGCCGTCAGGAGTTGCAGGCTCATGAATGAACATTTCAACAGGGTGGATACCCCCCAGACAAGCGCTTTGCCCGTCGCGGAGGCGGGATATCCTTTTATCTTTGCAGCAGCATTTGCAACACTTGTTTTTGCTCTGCTCGACATTGTGCTGCTGGCGCTTGCGGGGCTGGCCGCCGTTTTTTTTATCACCTTTTTCTTCCGCGATCCGGAACGCTTTGTGCCGGATACAGCCAATGCCGTGGTATCGCCCGCCGACGGACGGATCGTCAAAACCGAAAAGCTGGAAGAGAATCCTTATATCGAGGGCCCCTGTATAAAAATCGGCATATTCATGACGATTTTTGATGTACACGTAAATCGCGTGCCCTGCAGCGGCAGGGTGGAGAAGACCCGGTATCAGCCGGGCTGTTTTCTGTCCGCCGGCAGCGAAGCTGCCTCCCTGAAAAACGAGCACCAGGCAATTGTGCTTGCGTCAGACAACCGGGCCCGGCTTTGCTTCGTTCAGGTGGCGGGCCTTATCGCCCGGCGCATTATCTGCCGGTTAAAACCCGGGGATAGCGTAAACAGAGGAGAGCGCTTCGGCATGATCTGTTTCGGCTCCCGGCTGGATGTATATCTTCCGCAGGATGCGGGCATAGAGGTTCGTAAAGGACAAAAGGTAAAAGCCGGACAGACTGTTCTCGGACATCTGCCCTGAACCGGGCCGAAAAAACGGGAAAACAAAATCTGATGCATTCGCGCAAAGTACATGATCGTTTCCATCTGAAGACACCGAATCTGACTGAAGACACCGAATCTGATCCGGAAAGACAGCGGCAAGGAGTATAGCCAATGAGCAAGGACTACAATGTTGCAGTAATTCCCGGCGACGGGACCGGCCCGGAAGTGATTGCCGAGGGAGTGAAAATTTTGGACGCGGTTGCGGCTGCTTACGGTTTTTCCCTGAATTATCACTACTATGACATCGGCGGCGAGCGCTACATGAAAACCGGGGAGACTCTGTCGGACTCCGTCATTGGCGAACTATCACGGACTGACGCGATATTTCTCGGCGCCATAGGGCATCCTGAGGTCAAACCGGGCATTCTTGAGAAAGGCATTCTGCTGAAGCTGCGCTTTGCCCTTGATCAATACATTAACCTGCGGCCGGTGAAATTGTATGAGGGCGTTTATACCCCCATTAAAGACAAAACCAGCGAAGACATTGATTTTGTTGTGGTCCGGGAGAACAGTGAAGGACTTTACGCAGGCGCCGGGGGCATCTTAAAGCAGGGGACCTCCGATGAAGTTGCAGTGCAGGAGTCCATCAATACCCGAAAGGGCGTGGAACGCTGCATTCGTTTTGCCTTTGACTATTGCAGAAAAAGGAACCGGGCTAAGAAACTGACCTTGTGCGGCAAGACCAATGTTTTAACTTATGCCTTTGATCTCTGGGAACGCACTTTTTATGAGGTGGCCCGTGAATACCCGGACATTGAAACCGACTACGCCCATGTGGATGCGATCTGCATGTGGATGGTCAAAAATCCTGAATGGTTTGATGTTGTGGTAACAGATAACATGTTCGGCGATATCATCACGGATCTTGGAGCTATGATACAGGGCGGCATGGGAATTGCCGCGGGCGGCAACATCAATCCTGAAGGGATTTCCATGTTTGAGCCCATCGGCGGCTCGGCGCCAAGGTATGCCGGCAAGCAGATTATCAACCCCATAGCAGCCATTTCCTCCGGCCAGCTTTTGCTGGAGAACCTGGGCGAGCAGGAAGCGGCCAATGCTTTGGAGGCGGCTGTTAAGAAAGTTCTGCGGGATGATCTCAAGGACGTATCTGCCGGCAAAATGGGATACTCCACTAAAGAAGTCGGAGACCTGGTGGCTTCTTACGTAACATCCGGAAAACCGGGAGCGTAAAAGTGAAGCAGATACCGATGACCCCCCGGGGCTATGAATCGTTAAAAACCGAGCTCGCAAAGTTGAAATCGGTCGAACGCCCTCGCAACATCCAGGCAATAGAAGATGCCCGCGCCCATGGGGACTTGTCTGAAAATGCCGAATTTGATGCTGCCAAGGAACGTCAGAGCTTTCTTGAAGGGCGTATCAACGAGCTGGAGTACAAGCTGGCCAATGCCGACATTATCGATCCGGCAAACCTCTCCAGGGACAAGGCGGTTTTCGGTTCCACTGTTGTACTGGAAAATACGGATACCGGCGAGGAGGTTCAATACCAGCTGGTCGGCCCGGAGGAATCCAGTGTGGAGAAGGGACGTATTTCGGTTTCATCGCCGCTTGGAGCGGCCATTGTCGGAAAGGAACTCGGAGAGGAAATCGTTATTCAGGCTCCGGGGGGCAAACGAAACTATGAACTAATCGATATATTGTAATATAAAAAGGGGGATTGCAAAATGGCAAGAGTTACCATAGAGGACTGCCTGAAACGGATTCCCAACCGTTTCCTTCTGGTCCATGTCACAACCAAGCGTGTGCGGCAGTTGAATGAGGGATCTCCGCGCCTGATTCAATACTCGGAAAACGAGGATGTCGTGACTGCGCTGCGTGAAATAGCCGCAGGCAAGGTTTTTCTTCGGGAGGAGGAAACAGAAGGGGACACGGCTTCGCATTAGCCTGAGGGCTTTCGCGCCGTGTGAGCGCAAACCATGTCCGGATTCAATTACAAGGCCATCAACAGCGATATCGGCCGGGCCATTCATCACTATGACATGATTTCCGAAGGCGACCACATTCTGGTCGGAGTCTCCGGCGGAAAGGACAGCCTCACGCTGCTGTGGTATTTAAGCGAGAGGCAGGCCCGGATCCCGATTACCTACCAACTGTATCCGGTTTACATAGACCCTGGATTTGCCGGGGGGTTTGCACGGGATCTGGAGGCATATGTAAAAAATGCGCTGGGTTTTTGCCTGCATATCGACTATACGGACAACGGCATAGTTGCTCACAGCAGGGAGAATACCGAAAATCCCTGCTTTCTGTGCGCCCGACGCCGCAGGAAGCGCTTGTTTGAAATCGCTGCGGAAATGTCCTGCAACAAGATCGCCTTCGGCCATCACAAGGATGATATTGTAGAGACCTTTTTCCTCAATATCTGCTATACCGGTGTTATGGGGACTATGCGCCCGGTACAGAGCATGTTTGACGGGCGTTTCCGGATTATCCGGCCCCTTGCCTTTGTCGATGAGGAAAGAATCCGGCGTTTTGCCGCGGATCAAGAGTTTCCGGAATTTGTCAATCCCTGCCCCACGGCGAAAACCTCCAAGCGCAGGGAAATCAAGGAGGCGCTTTCCCATCTGCATCACGGGAAGAAAAAAATCAAAGACAACATTTTTCGGTCGTTGAGTCATGTCAATCAGGAATACTTGCTTTGAACGGCAGTCATTATTTAACCCGGCAACATCGGAAGCCCGCCGTTTCGGCAGAAATTTTCATACGCCATGAAAGATGTTCAGAATGAGCGGGATTACCGCAATATCCCGATAAACAAAGTCGGTATCAAAGATCTGCGATATCCGGTGACGGTACTGGACCGGGGGCGGGGGCACCAGCATACAGTGGCCTCGATAAATATGTATGTGGACCTTCCACATGAATGCAAGGGCACCCACATGAGCCGCTTCGTGGAAATGCTGCATCTTTTCCGGCCCAAGCTTTCGCTGAAGACATTTTCCGATATCCTCGGCCAGATGAAGCATCATTTAAATGCGGCCTCAGCCCATATCGAAGTTACTTTTCCTTATTTCATGGAAAAAATTGCCCCTGTCAGCAAATCCCCCGGCCTGATGGATTATACCTGCCGTTTTGTCGGCTCCATCAATTCGGACAGCAAAGTGGACCTGGTCTCGGAAATCATCGTGCCCATTACCTCGGTCTGTCCCTGCTCAAAGGAAATAAGCGATGAAGGAGCCCACAATCAGCGGGGCGAGGTCTGCCTGCGCACCCGGTTTAAAAAATTCATCTGGATTGAAGACATGATTGAGCTTGTGGAGCGCGCCGCATCCTGTGACATTTATTCGGTTCTCAAGCGTTCGGATGAAAAATTCGTTACGGAAAAGGGCTATTCCAATCCCAAGTTCGTGGAAGACATTGTCCGCGACATTGCCCTTGAACTGCAGGCGGACAGCAACATCACCTGGTTTTCCGTGGGCGTGGAAAATTTTGAATCCATCCACAACCACAACGCCTATGCCTATATTGCAAGCAAAAACGGGCCGGGCCGGTAATATTATAGCCGGATCATATAAACACCGGCCATCCCGGCATTTCCTGACGGATCAGGGGACCAGCTCCTGCAGCGCAGCCAGTATGGGGCCGGTTTTTTTCCCCGGCGTATTCAGAAGAATGGCAAAGCGGAAAAGCCCCTGCTGCTCTGAACGGATATAGCCCACCTCAGTTCTTATCCCATCCAGCGTTCCTGTTTTGGAGTATATTTGTTTTTTGCGGGGCATCAGTTCGTAATAAGGTGCAAAAGCCTTGAGTATGGCGTTAAACATTTCCGCGCTCACCCGGTTTTTCCGTGAAATCCCGGAACCTTCGACAAGCCGGATGCCCTTTAGGTGCAGCTTTTGCCTGCACCCGGCGTAGAGGACGCCGACGCCTTTTTCCAGAGTGGCGGGCGGTCCGCTGGCAGCGGCGCCAGTGGCAAGCAGCAGCTGATTGGCTATGAAGTTGTTGGAGTACTGAAAAAGTTTTTCTATAATCCCGGTAAGTTTATCTTCTGCCGCATGCCGGTAGAGCAGACGCGCCCCGGCGGTGTCCCCCCTTGCCGGACGGATCCTGCCTTTGACTGCGATTCCAGCTTCTTCCATAAAATAGGCAAAAAGCTGCCCCGCATAAACCATACTTTCCCCCGCCTTATCGGAGAGAAGAATCCGGCCGGAGTCCGCCTGCACTTCGCGAATCCGGGAGACAGCGGCAGGAAGCATAGGCGTCTGTGGCTCCGCACTGGCAATGCGCCCGTTTTTTTTAACAAATGCAACCGTGTTGAAATTAACGCACAACGCCGCGTTTGGAGCGTTGTAGGGCTGGAGGGTTTCTGCCGAGACGCCCGCAACGGCAATGGGCTGTTTGAAGTAGGAGCCGTCCACCAGAACGTTTTCGACCTCCTTAACCCGGCGGCTGAGTTCGCCGGCGATTTTTCTGACGATCTCCGATACCAGCATGGGATCGCCGTAGCCTTTGATAAGCAGATCCTTTTTTTTTGTCAGATAAAATTCTGTTGGAAAGCGGTAGTCGGGACCGAGCTCCCAAATGGCGGCAAGAGCGGTCAGGACTTTTAACGAGGAAGCGGGAATCAGTTTCCTGTGCCTGTTTTGGGCAAAAAAAATACCGCCGTCCGGACCTGCAAGCAGCACGGCGTCATCACGACCCAGAGCGGAAAGAGGGCTCTGCCCCTCTGTGGCCACCGCCCCTGAGGGAAGCAATACAGTCAGAAAAAAAACAGCTGCAAGGCCTGCCAATGCGGACAAACGCACCAGCTCCGCAAAAAGCGGTATTTCCGGAGTGCGGCTTCCGGTTCGGGGGCTATCCATGATTCGGGCCTTCCAGGATCAGGGTAACCGGTCCGTCGTTTACCAGGGAAACATCCATCATGGCCCGGAACTGCCCGGTTTGCACACGGACGCCTGCTTCCCGGACTTTTTGCACAAAACAGGCATACAACTCCTCTGCCTCCTCAGGTCCGGCGGCTCCGGCAAAAGAGGGCCTGCGGCCTTTGCGGCAGTCGCCCAGCAGGGTAAACTGGGATACCACCAGCATTTCTCCGTAGGTATCCAGAAGAGAGCGGTTCATCTTGCCGGCCTCGTCCTCAAAAATGCGCAGATTAGCACTTTTTTCCGCCAAATAGGCGGCATCTGCGTCCTTATCCCCCTCTGCCACGCCCAGAAGCACCAAAAGCCCGGCTCCGATGCTACTTACAAGCCGGCCGTCAACCGTAACAGAACTTTGCTTTACCCGCTGTATAACTGCTCTCATACTCACCTTCTTTGATTTGTTTGTAAACGCTCTGTGCTGCGGCTGTCAAGTTGTGCTAAAGTCCTTGACACAGTAATTTTTTGTGGCCTAAATTGCAAAGTTTAAACTGCATTTTCCCCTTAAACAGGAGCCATCGCATGAATTATAAGGACACCCTGAATCTGCCGGCAACCAAATTTCCAATGAAAGCCAACCTTGCTCAAAAGGAGCCCGGCCAGCTTGAGAAGTGGGAGCAGCAGGATCTTTACCAGCGCATCCGCGGGTTCTCTGCCGGCCGCGAGCCTTTTATACTGCATGACGGGCCGCCTTATGCCAACGGCAACATTCATATCGGCACCGCACTGAACAAAATATTAAAGGATATTGTTGTGCGGTCCCACCAGATGAGCGGTTATGACGCCGTATATGTTCCGGGATGGGACTGCCACGGACTTCCCATTGAGCACAGCGTGGACAAACAGCTTGGCCCCAAAAAAAAGGAGATGAGCACGGTC
>JAWOFF010000141.1:0-3102 GCA_046482325.1 Desulfosalsimonadaceae bacterium | reverse complement strand
TGACCTTACTGTCAGCGAAATCAAGGGGCGCAATGCTGAATACGATCAGCAGCAGATTCTGGAGCTGATTGAACAAGAGGTGGATGCGGTTCATGCGGACCGTGCTTGATACCAACATCCTGATAGCTGCCCTGATTACCAAGGATACGCCTCCCGATATTTTATATGAGGCATGGCTGCACGGAAAAATCGAAATCCTGACCTCCCCGGCACAAATGAGCGAAATAGCAGCCGTACTTTCCAGGCCGCGCTTGATGAAATTTATTCACCCAGACGAGGCATCTATACTTTTGGAAAACCTGGATACAAGGGCAATCATAATCAATGATCCTTCGCAGGTGGATTTGTCGCCTGACCCCGCGGACAACAGGATTCTTGCAATTGCAGTTGCTGCTGAAGCCGATTTAATTGTTTCCGGCGATAAAAAACACATGCTTTTCCTGGATAATGCAGCCGGCATTCCCATAGTGTCTGCCAGGCAGGCAGTTAAGCGCCTGGAGAGAGATGGAATGTAGGCCTCTGGGCATAACCGTTCCTTACAATGCCAATTTTGATTGCAAAAAGGCAATTCTAAAGGATGAAAACAGGCTTCTGTAACAAATATTTTCTGATTTATGAAGTAGTTATATAGGTCCGACCCCATTAGCTACCCCATTAGCTTGACCTGCAAGGGGGCATGACATGATTCAAAAGTTTTCGCTGAAAAATTTCAAGGCCTGGAAAAATACCGGGGACATTCGGTTTGCGCCGATTACGGTTTTCTTCGGCCCCAACAGCGGGGGCAAGACAAGCCTGGTACAGTCCCTGCTTCTTTTAAAGCAGACCGTGGATTCTCCGGACAGGCAGAATGTCCTGCACCTCGGAGACCAGAAGACCCCTGTGGATCTGGGCACTCTTTCCGATATCCTTCATGCCCATAAAACCGACAATAAATTGGATATGGATATTGAGTGGACCCTGCCAGGGGAATTGAAGCTGCGGGACGTGATCCATGATACCCGGTACAGAGGCGACAGTCTTGCATTCCATACCCGCATCGGTTCGCGTCCTGATTCTGAAAGACCCGTAGTGGAGCGGTTCGACTACGCTCTGAAGCAGGATGAAGCACGTCAATGCGGATTTTCTCTGCAATTGGAGACCGACAGCGACGGAAAAAAGAAGCTTGTCTACCGGCTTTCCGCCTCTGATTACGACCTTAAGCGCACCAAGGGCAGAGGATGGCCCCTTCCACCGCCGGATAAGTTTTACGGTTTTCCCGATGAGGCAGTAGCCTACTATCAGAACACGGGGTTTCTGCCGGATCTATCCCTTGAACTGGAGCGCCTTTTTTCGCGCCTGTATTATGTGGGCCCCCTGCGGGGCTATCCAAGGCGAAGCTACGTCTGGTCCGGGGAAATCCCCGGGCACGTGGGCACCCAGGGGGAAAGAGCCGTGGAATCATTTCTTGCCGCCAGGCAGCGGTTTTATAACCGGGGTTCGCGCACGCGTTATAAACCTTTTGAAGAAGTCCTGGCCCGCTGGATGCGGGACATGGGTCTGATTCAGTCTTTCGAGGTCAGGCAGATTGCGCCCAACCGCAAGGAGTATGAGGTCAATGTGCGTTCAGCCAGCCGGATGCCGCCGGTTCGGCTCACGGATGTCGGATTCGGAATTTCCCAGGTGCTGCCGGTGATTGTGGAATGTTTTTATGTGCCTGCCCACTCCATTGTTATTTTTGAGCAGCCGGAAATCCACCTCCACCCCGGTGTGCAGGCCGATCTTGCCGATCTTTTTATAGAGGCCGTGCAGGCAAGGGAACAGGGAATCGGCGACCGCGGCATTCAGCTGATCGTGGAAAGCCATTCAGAGCATTTTCTCCGGCGACTGCAGCGGCGCATTGCCGAAGAAAAGATCGGTCCGGAGCAGGTGGCCATGTATTTCTGCTCCACGGAAAAACAAAAGGCTGTCCTCAAAGAGCTGGAACTGGATGAATACGGTAATATCTCCAACTGGCCGGAAAACTTTTTCGGCGATGAGATGGGAGATCTGGTGGCCATGACCGAGGCCGCCATGCAAAGGCAGCAGCAGAAGGGAGCGGGGGAGTAATTCAGATTATGGCGAAATTCGTGGTGGATACCAATGTTCCCCTGTGCGCAAACGGCAAAAGTCATGTCTCGGCCCAATGCGTGCGGGCATGTGTTCTGGAGGTCAGAAAAATACAGAACAAGGGCAGTATCGTCCTGGATGACGGATGGAGAATCGTTGGTGAATACAAAAACAAACTCTCGTCATCCGGACAGCCGGGGGTGGGTGACGCCTTTTTGAAATGGGTCCTGACCAATTTGAACAATCCGGCCCGATGCCGGCAAGTCAGGTTGACCCAGGATTGCGCAGATCCGAATCATTTCCAAGAGTTTCCCTCTCATAAGGGATTGCGGAATTTCGATCCTTCGGACAAAAAATTTGTCGCCGTGTCTGCCGCCCATCAAGACCGCCCCCCGATTCTCCAGGCGGCTGACAGCAAGTGGTGGGGCTGGAAAAACGCATTGCAGGAGGCCGGTATTACCGTGCATTTCCTGTGTCCTGAAGAAATCCGTGAAAAATACGATCAAAAGATGGCAGGCAGTGACACGGCTTGAAAAGTATCCAAGAACGCCGCATCTGCTTTGGCTGGGGCCGGGAAATCCCCGGGATGACAAGGTTTTGTCCGATTCAGAGCGCGCCTCTTTTCTTGAACATCCTTTAAAAATTGAAGAAAAAGTTGACGGTGCCAACCTGGGCCTCCATGTGGCGCAAAACGGTAATATCCTGGCGCAAAACAGGGGAACACTCCTTAAAAGCGGAAGAACAGATCCCCAGTTCGAGCCTTTCTGGGGCTGGCTTTCGGCGCGAAGTGAAGCATTGATCGCCACCCTGGCGGAGAGATATGTTTTATACGGAGAATGGTGCTTTGCCCGGCATTCTGTTTTTTATTCCGCCTTGCCGGACTGGTTTCTTGGTTTTGACATCCTGGATGCCGCAGCCGGCGTTTTCCTGGACACGCAAAAACGCGACAATCTTTTCGCGAAGATAAATATTGTACCGGTGCCGGCCATTTCACAGGGGTGTTTTTCAGAAAAAACG
>JAWOFF010000114.1:0-3146 GCA_046482325.1 Desulfosalsimonadaceae bacterium | reverse complement strand
TGCCGTCAATTCCCCCATCACCTGCCTTGCCAATGGCCCGGCCTGCATCTTCAACCGACCCCCCGTATCCCATGGCAATTAAAAGGTCAACGACCATCTGCTCAAAGGCATCCGGTTCCATGCTAAGAACAAGATCCAACAAATCACGGCTAATATTGTAATTGATCAGCTCCTTTTGCAGGCCGATGATTTCCTCCGGGGTTTTTTCTTCATGCCCCGAAACTGATGATTCGCTGGGAATGCCAGATTTAGCAGCCCTATTTGTCCGGAATTCCTGAAAAGCCTCAAAACGTGAAAGATATGCATTATCCACCTTGCCTGGTTTTTCGCTTAGGACAGCCTGGCCATTTTCGGTAATCTGGTTCCACCCGCGCAACTGCGAGCTTATCAAACCGGCTTTGCGGAGATACGTGCAGGCCCAGCCAACCCGGTTGCTTATCAGCTTGGCCCGTCCGCTTGGTATCAACTGTTTTCGCTCCTCGTCGGTAAGATTAAACAAATCCGAGACATAAGAGACGACCTCACTCGTCTTTCGGTTTTCCCCGTCTGAAAGAAACTGCAGTATTGGAAGCATGAGTGTTTCATAGTCCGGGATAGCCATAATCAATCCTCTAAGACTTCTGAGTTTATGTGGAAGAGCGTACCCACCAGCCCCTTCTCATGAAATTATCTATGCTGCGCCGGGAAAGGACCCGTGTGCAGTTGCGCCATTCGTCTTCCCGGGCATCAAGGTTGGTGTTGTAGCGGATGTCAAAGCCGTTGACGCGCTTATGGGCATCAATATATTCATCCATTTTCTGCCCGAGCAATTCCTCATTTTTTATCCAGTCATCAATAATGGTGTCAGGCAGTGAGCCGATGATGTCAAAGCGCTCCTTCATCCTTTCCGAAAGCCGGTTGTAAATTTTTTCATCCACTGTATCCTTGTATACCAGATTTAGCATATCCACATTGGCACGCGTCTGGCCAAAGCGTTTGATCCGTCCAATACGTTGCTCCAGCCGCGTTGGGTTCCAGGGCAAATCCACATTGATAAGCGTTCCCAGCCGCTGAAGGTTGAGGCCCTCGCAGGCGGCGTCCGTGGCCACCATGATTTTTATCTTCTGCTCCTCCACAAGGCGCTTTAAATCCTCCCGTTCCGCTTCATTGCGGTTTTCAAGGCCGCGATACAATGCACTCTTGCCTGCGCCGGCATACAGGCCCACCAGATCGTCTGAAAAAATTCCGGCAAGGCTTTCAGCAACCCAGGCGGCTGTGTCATAATACTGGCTGAAAATGATGCAGCCATACCGGAGCCAGTTCTCCTCTTTTAGATAATGCAGTACCGCTGTGAGCTTGGGGTCCTGACCGCGCATGTTTTCAAGGCCTTTAATCAGCTCCCGGATATGGGTTCTTTCTTCTTCAGATACTTCCTCTGACGGCTCCTGGACATCTTCCTGCTCATCGGTGAATTCCTGCCCTTCAAGGATTTTCCGGGCGGTAGACAGCCCGGCAATGCAACTGGAGCAGAGCCGCTGGGTCATGAGGCTTTTCATAAATCCTGCGCCACCGACCCTCCTGCCATATGCTGCTCCGAAGTTTTCAGCGGCTTCATAAGCCCTGTCAAACTGTTCATCTGTTTTGAGTCCCTGTTCGTGGAAAAGTGCCATAAAACGGTTCGGGCGCCGGCTTTTTTCATGATCGGGATGAAGATCCACACCAATACGCTGCAGCAGGCCGGCATCTTCAAGGACTGTTCTCTTGCGTAGCACCACATGCCGGACAACAGGATTGTGACGCTGAAAAAAATTGGTTCCGTCAAATGGCAGCTCCAAAAGATCCTCAAATTCCTCCCGCACATCCCCCGGAAGATCCACAAGTGAACCGGGTGCGTCGAATACGGTATCCCTGATTCCCAATTCTGCCCGGATATTGTGTATCAAAAGCCTGAAATTTCCCTCGCTGGATGAGTCAACCGGCGGCAGGGGAGATCTCAGGAATTTCCATGCCTGTTCCGGGTCAGCCGGGTGGTCCTCGCCGGTCAGCAGCGGTTTGGCCTGTTTCGGGTCATGCCATGGGCTAAAATCGTTGCCCAGGACAAACCGGCCGTCCCCTTTGTGGAGAATGGAAAGCTGATCCCAGAGGTCTTCCACCTGGGTCTGCATGGGTGTGGCTGTCCCCAGAAGCACATGGCGGGATCGTGCAGCTGCGGCTCGCATGAATTCAAGGAGGGTGTTGGGAGAGCCTCCGTTCTGGCCAAGCCCTCTCCGGGTACGGGCCTTATGGGATTCATCCAGAATCAGGATGTCAAAATTGACCTGACTGAGCAGATCTTTTTCATAGGTGGGCTGTATAATAAGCCCCGTGGAAATGATCCCGAACCGGAACGGGCACCGGCTGATATATTTTGCGCCAACAGGAGAAACAAACCGCCCGTCAGGGTCTATCCAGGCCTTTTTGCTGGAATTCCACCGTGCGCAGGCAATGCCCAGCTTGTCAATCATCTCGGTTTGCCATTGCTCGGTAAGCGAGGCCGGGGCCAGTATAACCACCGGGCGGTTTTTGCCGGCAGCGCCGTTGTTGTCCGAATCCAGCAAGGCCAGGGTC
Organism: Desulfosalsimonadaceae bacterium; assembly: GCA_046482325.1. Classification (GTDB taxonomy): domain Bacteria; phylum Desulfobacterota; class Desulfobacteria; order Desulfobacterales; family Desulfosalsimonadaceae; genus M55B175. The sequence continues at coordinate 560 of JAWOFF010000114.1, read as the reverse complement.
AGGGCGGCCGTTCCCAAAGAAAGGGTTTTTCCCAGACCCACTTCATCGGCCAACAGCAGCCGGACAGCGCCAAACCACCGTCTGTGTTTGACACACTCGGTTACAAAGGCTCGCTGCCAGGGTTGCAGGGAGAGTCCTTCCCGGTACATGGGCGATTCAACCAGGGCAGAGGGGGCAATGCTGTTCTCATCTTCCTGCTCGCCCAAGTCAATTTCCACCCGTTGAGCCCGGCGACCAATTTCCTGCACGATCACGCGGGGCAGGGGCACCGCTTTTTCCCACAGGGCCTCAAACTCGGCTTCGATCCAGTCAATGCCCTCCTGGCTTTGATCTTCCCAGAGAATTTCGTAATTATTTTGCCACCCGGAGCGCGTTTCGTTCATAGACCCCATAAAGCCGATGCGGGAGCCGTCATTTTTCAAGATTACGCCGGCCTTGCCATGCACAAATCCGCAGAATTCATCCGGCGCTACGCGGATGGCATCGGGATGCCGGGTGAGAAAATCATACAACCACTGGTACCGGGGTTTGTTGAGCAGGGCATCAACCTCCACGGCCTG
>JAWOFF010000168.1:0-25837 GCA_046482325.1 Desulfosalsimonadaceae bacterium | reverse complement strand
TCTGAGCCCGGAGATGCTGAAACTTTTCAAGACCTACGACATGCAGGTGGGGGTCAGTCTGGACGGCAGTCCGGGCGTCCACCAGGAGCAGCGGGGCAAGGCGGCCGAAACCCTTCGCGGCCTGCAGATGCTGGAGTCCGCCGGCATTCCCTTTCGGGTGACAACCGTGGTGACCCGTCACAACACGGCTTTTTTGGATCGCCTGGTGCTGACTCTGGCGGGCTTTTCCTGCGCCCGGGGCATCGGCCTGGATCTTTTGGTGGCCAAAGGCCGGGCGGCTGCAATGGCGGGTGCAGATTTTCCCGACAGCCGGTCTCTGGCAGACGGCAGCAAAGCCATGGCCGCAACCCTGGCTGCGGTTAACGCCCGCAGGCCCCGCCCCATCCGTTTGCGTGAAAAGGATCTGTTGATGCGGGCTGAAAAAAAACCGGCCTTCTGTCATGCCTGCCGGGGAGAGAGCCTGGCTGTTCATCCGGACGGCCGACTGTTTCCCTGCGGACAAACTCTGGCGGATGATTCTTTTGCCGCAGGCACCGTCTGGCATCCGGAACCCGGTGCTCTGCAGCGTCTGGGTATGTCCAGGCCCGAACAGGCGTACTGTGAACGCTGTGAGATACGGGATCGATGTCCGGGCGACTGCCCCAGCCGCCTCCATTATAACCGGGGAGAGTGGCAGACACTGGTCTGCAGCCTGTATCGGGCGCTTTGGGAAACTTCAACCGAAAACCCGCCTGAACGGAGAAAAACGTGATTCATCGATTGTTCCAGACAGCTTTTTTATGTTTTTTGTTTTTGTTGACAGCTCCGGGCACGTGCCCTGCCCTGGCCCACGATCACGAGCACTCCAGCCATTCAGGCAAGAGCGCCCACCGGCTGGAGGAGGTTACGGTAACCGCCAAACGGCTGGAAAGCTTTATCCAAAACAATCCGCAGCAGGTGGAAGTTATGGGACGCAATGAAATTCGGGAACGTCATTTCCTGGACACGGAGACAGCCATAGACGCCATTCCCGGCGTATCGGTGGAGCCCAGCGGCACAGGCCTGGGCGCGCGCATCAGTATCCGCGGCTCCGGCGGCACCGGACGCATTCTGGTTTTGGTCAACGGGCGCCCTGCGGGCGGCAGCCAGTACGGCAGCGCGGTTATCGGGGACATTCCGGTTTCCATGATTGAGCGCATCGAAGTCTATAAGCCGCCTGTACCCGTGTGGCTGGGCGTCGGCGCATCGTCGGGCGCCATTAATATTGTGCTGGCCCCTGACGGCAAAGCAGACGGCAAAACCCGGCCCTCGGCCCGCTTCCGGGTTTTGGGCGGCTCTTATGGCACAGCGCAAGCCACGGCTTCAAAAACTATAAGCTCTGACGACCAGCGGCTGCAGCTGTCCGCAACCGGCAAGCACACGGACGGCAAGCGCGGAAACAACGATCGCGACAGTGCCAACATCAGCGGCCAATGGGAAATGCAGACCCCCGACGCCCGGGCCTATGACATAAACGGGCGGTACTACTACAGCGCCCACGGCAATCCGGGCCGGGATTACAATCCCACTCCGGATGCCGAGCAGACCTTTCAAAAAGCATCCGCAGACTTTCGCGCCCAGGGCATGACAGGCGATACCGGAAGCTACAAGGCCAAGCTGTTTGCCGACGGGGTGCGGCTGGAAGACCGCTCCCAGACCGGACTGGAATCCACCCTTGAGACCCTGGGGGTAGGCGCGAAAGGCGAGGCCGACTGGTGCGAGGATACGGGCTTGTGGTCCGTGCGGACCGGCGCCTCTGCCAGACATGAAACCGTGGAGCATACCTTGAGCGGCAATCATGATCGCCGGCAGATCGGCCTTCACGGCTAGTTCGACCGCCGACTGGGGGCCTTCTCCGTAAGCGCCGGCGCAAGAGGGGATTGGACATCGGATTTCGACCCGGCGCCCGGCGGCAATCTGGGAATTTCTTTTAAACCCGGCGCAGACCGGATCATCAAAGCCGGAGTGGGCTACACGGTCAACATCCCCACCTTCGGTCAGCTCTATCAGCCCAGTCACGGCTCCATCGACCAGGTCCGGGGCAACCCCGATCTTGACGAGGAAAGGGTGATCAGCAGCAGCCTGGGATTTATACAAAAGGCGGGCCAGACCGGTGAAATCTCTGTCACCCTGTTTCGCGAGGATGTGGAGGACCTGATCGCTTATCAGGAATTCGCGGATACCATCAAGCGGCCTGTAAACATCGCCGATGCCTGGCGCTGCGGCGTTGAAATCAATGTCAAGTGGCAGCCGTTTGAGCAAACCGAGCTGAATCTCAACTACATCCGCCAGGAGAGCGAGAACGAGGCCAATGGCGAGGAACTCACCTACACACCGGCCCAGAAATTCACGGCCACCGTTAAGCAGACCCTGAAAAAAACGGACACGCGCCTGGAGATTGACATGGAGGCCGTGAGCGAGCGGTTCAGCGATCTTGAAAACAGCAGGGAAAAGAGGATGGCCGGTTATTTAAGCGTGGACGCAAAAATCGCCCAGCCCCTCCAGTGGGGCGGCCACCTGTTTGAGCTGTTCGTCCAGGTGCGCAACCTGTTTGACAATGATTTTGAAATTCATCACGGCTACCCGGATGACGGATTGCGGGCTTATGCCGGTTTCAATGTTGAGTTATAGGAGTCAGCCATGAAACATCCAATTGTTATTGCCGCATTCGGCAGCACGACCCGTGCGTGGCAAATCTACGGGCACATCGACGCCCGATTGAAAGAACGCTTTGCCGGCCACGAGATTGTCTGGGCCTACAATTCCCGAATCGTGCGCCACAAGATGAAGCAGAAGGCTGTGGATCTGCCGCCGCCCGCAGCGGTATTCGAAGACCTGGCCGCCCGGGGCTGCGAATGGGCCGTGGTCCAGTCCCTGAACATGATCTGCGGCCACGAATTCCACCGGTTAAAGGATGAGGCCCTGAAGGGGCCGCTGCGCGTCTCCATCGGCCATTCCCTGCTCTGCAGCGCCGGGGATTTTTTCAAGGCTGCCGATGCAATGGGGCCGGTTTTTGAAAAAGACCCAAGAGAGGCGGTCGTGTTTGTCGGGCATGGCACCGATCACTGCGCCTGGTCTGTCTATCCGGCCTTTGAATCCCTGCTGCGACAGAAATACGGCCATCGGGCGTTTGTCGGAGTTGTGGAAGGTGACTGGCCGGATTGCGCCGCCGTGCTCGCCGCCGTACAGTCCGCCGGCTTTTGCCGGGTGCGGCTCGTGCCCCTAATGCTGGTCGCCGGCGTTCATTTTGAGCAGGATCTGGCCGGGCCGGAGGATTCCTGGAAGTGCCGCTTTGAAGAACAAAACATCCAGGTCTCGCTGGGACAGGAGGGCCTTGGCGGTAACCAAGGAATCATAGACATCTTTGTTGATCATATTCAAAGCGCCCTGGATGTCATTCCCTGTCGGGACTTGGATTTCTGCTGCCAAAGCATTGCGGAGCACAGACGATGCAAAAACTGACACTGGCTTTGATTCATTTCCGTATTTTACATAAAGAGCCCCGAAAAAACCGCAGTCAGCTTCTCATGATGATCGATGAGGCAGCCCATCGCGGGGCAAAACTGATTGTCGCCCCGGAACTTGCCATCTCCGGCTATGCATTTAAAAGCCGCCGTGACATGCTGCCTTATGCCGAAACCAGGTTCGGCCCCACCCTTTGTGCTTTGGCCGATGCGGCAAAAGAGGTTTCATGACCGTGCTGATTTCGACTGCCTTTTTGGTGTGCCGCTGAAGGAATAACCAATACCTACGAGTTTGCCGGCAAAGGGTGTGGTAATTGCGGCCGGCATGGAAGATGGAACGTAGATCCGGGGTACTGCTTTGAGTGTGCGGGAAAACCTGCCAATGCCGGGACAGCATACCAGAAACCAGACAATGCCGGCGATTTTATCAAGCCAATTTTTCCGGCTTCAATGGCTTTACAAAGACTGACAGCCCGGCCCTGGCAGAACGGCTAAGATTTTCTGCTCAGCTTGGCACGAAATTGCGGGCAGCCACCTATTACATGGACATCTCGGACTATCAGCAACACAACTATATTTCGGGCGAGCCGAGCGCACAGGTCTACAACATTGATGTTGAGCTCTACGGCATCGAACTGGAGCTTACCAAAAGCTCCTCCAACGGTTTGAGCGGCTATCTCGCCTATACATGGAAAAACTGGTCGCATACGGATCACCCCTTCGACTCCGAGGGGACGCACTATTTCATAGAGAACCAGACGCAAAACACCGTCAAGCCGGGGGTCAATTACAAGCTCTGGGAGGGCGGCATGGTGACACTCAACGCCAAATACATCGATGAACGCGAAAGCAAACAGGATGTCATTTTAACCTAAACTGAGCGTTTCAAATTTTTAAACCTATTTATTTCTGAATTATTTTAAGGTATTTGAGCCATTTTTAGCTTTAAAAATTTCAAACCCTCCGGGATTTTCAATTTAGGTGATATAAAGCCAAGTTTCGACTGAAGCCAGAAAATATGTTTGCAACATAACTTGCCAGGGAATTCTCAAGTGCCCCCCTACCCCCTAATCTGCAATTTGGTTCTGGCATTTTCCAGTAGCCTTAGTCCCGCATCATTGCCAGGGCGTTGGAACTTCAGGGTTATGGTTGACTGGCTTCATCTTTCAACTAAAATTAAGATTAAATATATTCAAAAATGCTTGACATGAAATTAGCTTCGCTGTTAATAGATTACTCAAATCAAATTAGAACTCTCTATCAATCCAATAATTCTTTAACTTGTGTTGAGAATCAAAATATGGAATAAAAGCCGTTGAGCATGGCCATGGAGGATTATTTTGAGGCCATCTTTGATCTGGACCAGGAAAAAAAGGTGGTGCGGGATTTTGTACCGGTTTTTGACCGATATTTTGAAAATCGACAACCGGATGGCGGATGAGGAAGCCTGCAAGATGGAGCATACCCTGAGCGAGACCACACTGGCCAGCCTGACCGATTTCATGGCCTTTGTCCGGCAACGCCCCCGGGCCGGTGAATCCTGGCTGAAGCATTTCGAGGAATACCGGGTTCACGGTTTTGATCCGGAAAAGTGCCGGGACGAGGGGCGGATTTGTCTGTGAGCTGCAAAGCCGTGTGGATGCGCTGGATAAGAAGGAGCCCCCAAAAAAAAATAAATAGCTGAAGCGGTACAGGCCGTCTTTTGGATGCCTGGAAAGACGGCTGTTTTTTTGACTTAAAAGTTAGAATTATAAAACAAAAATTGGAGGCACTAATAAGATGGAGGCAGAGAAAAAGGATTTGATTGGTGCGGTCAATGAAAGCGTCAGGGAATTGCAAAGCCGTTTGGACGCCCATTGCAGCCTTGTTGCGGCGGTGCTGGAGGCAAACGGGGAAGAGATGGAAGCCGGACGACTGCGGAGGGATGCCAGCCCCTGCCCCTTGCGCGCGCGTGAACGAGAGCTCAGGCAGGCCCTCCAGGAGGCGATCACGGTGCTGGAGCAAAGCCGCAAGTCCTTTAAATCCAAACAACTGGAACAGCTGCGCAAGAAACTGACACAGACGCTGATCGATCTGGCGTAAAGGAGGTGATCAGACCATGGCTTTCATGCAAACTGAAATCGAAAACCGATCCGCCGAAACAGAACCCCGCGAGGCAGCGGCCAAAGCAGAGGGGTGCCACAATGGCCGCCTGCACTTCTGGGAAATCGATCAAACCTTTACCTGCCCGCTCATCGGCACCTGCCTGACTTTTGCCGAGCAGCAGCAGGTGCTTAAAAAAACAGGCCGTCAGGTAAAAAGGAAAACCCCCTTTGAAATTCATGAACCCCTGGTGGCCAGCTCGGCGAGCCGAAACCTGGTTTCTGTCAGGGTGGACACCCTGCTTGACCGGAAGTTTAAGCGCAAGGCTCAGGATCTGGCCGGGATGGATGCGGAAGAGCTGATGCACAGGTGGCGCGCCGCGTTCGAATCCGGTGATTACCCGGCAATGTTGTGGGTCGTTGCCTCACGGCCCGGGCTTCCAGATGAATACCGGCGGGAGGTATTCGGCGCCGTGCATATGGCGATGCACAGCAGTGCGCAAACTTTGGCCGGACTCAAGCAGCAGCTGGGGAGCCGGGAAAAGCGCCTGGAGACGCTTGAGAAGCAGCTCAAGGAGACAAGGCAGGGACGGCGGACGTTCAAAAAGAAAAATGAACGGCTGCTTGCCGAGAATGCCTCCCTGGAAAGCCGGCTTGCCGCGGTGGAGATCGTCAATTCTTTAGGACCCATGGAGCGTCTGCGACGCGACGGATGCGGACTTATTAACTGCCGGCCGAGGCGAAGGCGCGGACAATCCGTGCACAATGAAATCCAGGCCATCATCGACGCCCGCTCCGGGCCGGACTGCCGGAGGGCCGGGTGATGCGCCCCAAGTTCAGCATCCGGTTCCGAAAAAGCGGCGGCAACCTTTATGTGCAGCCTGCCGGCGTGCTGGACGGCTCATCCGCCTGTGAGCTGGTCAATCTGCTTACCGACCAGTATGATGGCAGCGGCCGTGTTTACATAGAAACGCGAAAGCTATGTGATATCTGTCCGTTCGGGAAAAGCACCCTGCAATGCTGGCTCTCAATGAGCGGACTGCCGCTCAGACAATGCATTTTCAAAGGCCCGGCCGGCTTTCAAATCGCACCTGAAGCCTGCCAGGTCATGGGCCCGGCCAAAGCACAAAAGCCGATTCGCGACCGTTTCAGTTGCACCAAGGGCGGGGAAGAAAAAAGGAAAAAAAATGAAAAACGAATCACCGCCTAGTTCACAAATGAGTGCAAAACCGTTCGTCTGGCGGACGCTGCTTGCCCTGGCGGCCGTCTGTTTTATCGGCGCCCGCCACTGGCTGCCGCTGCTGCCGCTTTTGTGGGCGGGCCTAGTCTTCTACGGGCTCTGCTTTCTGCTTTATTTAAAGGCTTTCTTGATTTCTCTCACCCGAAATCGGCGGGTAACTGCGGATCTCCTGGTGGCAACAGTCATGGCCGTTTCACTCATGAGCGGCCAATACCTGAGCGGGGCCCTTGTGGCCTGGTTTATCAGCATGGGGCTGGCTGTTTCGTTTTATATGATTGAGCGCAGCCGCAGAAAGATGCAGGCCTTGATATCAAATCGCGAAAAAACGGCGCGTGTGATGGACGAAGGCGGAGAAGTCCGGGAAGTTCCTATCGAGGCGGTAGCGGAAAATGATGTGGTGGTTGTGCCCATGGGTGAAATGGTCCCCGTGGATGGAGAGATTATTGAAGGCGAGGCGTCGCTGGACGAGGCCGTGATCACAGGGGAGCCTTACCGGGTTTATAAACGCAAGGGCGGACAAGTCTTGTCCGGGGCCGTCAATTGCAACGGACAAATCAAAGTCCGCGCCCTGAAACCGGGCAATCGGTCGTTTATGTATGCCCTGGCGGCAAACATCGCCGAATCCCTGAAGCATAAGCCGCGAACAGAACAGAAAGCTGAAATTTTCGTGCAGTTCTTTATTTCCGGCGTCATTTTGTATGCACTGGGCTATCTGTTTTTGTCAGGCTTTTCGAGCGGGGACTGGCAGCAGGCCATGATTCGAATGGCGGCCATTACGGCCGTGGCCTGCCCATGCGCCTGGGCGCTTGCGGTTTCGACGGCTTTTGCCGCCGCCCTCAGCGGACTGGGACGAAAAGGGGTGCTTGCACGGGGAGGTATCCCGCTGGAACAGGCGGGACTTGCCAGACATGTGGTCTTGGATAAGACCGGCACCCTCACCCTGACGCGGCCGAAAGTGGCGCAGGTCCTGACTATGGATATTGATCCCGATCGCATGCTGGCTCTGGCCGCGGCCGTGGAAAGAGGCTTTCACCATCCCATCGCTATGGAGATCGTTGATTATGCAAGAACAAAAAACGCCCAGAAACTGAATGCCTCCGGGTATGCCTATCTGCCGGGCTTAGGGGTTAAAGCCCGGGTCGATCATACCGAGGTGGTTCTGGGGTCGGCAGAGACGCTCGACAGTTTGGGGGTTATTTTGCCGGGCGAGGTAAGCATCAACGGCCGGTCGATTTGGGTGGCCGCTGATAAAGAGGCTGTTGGCGTGATCGGCATCGCCGATGAACTGAGGAAATCGGCAGAGGGTATCGGCCGACGGTTTAAAGCGATGGGCATATCCAGCGTCTGTCTGGCCACCGGCGATCGGGAAGCCGGGGAGGCCAGGCGGGTGGCACAAAAGATTGGCGCCGACAACTGGCAGTGGGCGATGGGGCCCGAGGAAAAAACCGCCCTGGTCACCCGCCTGGCAAATACGGGCGGCGTGATCATGATCGGCGACGGCGTCAATGATGCCGCCGGCCTCCTGAGCCCCTGGACGGCAGCCCTGCTGCATCATGTCAGTTCCGTGTTTGTTGTGGCCAACTCGGCCCGGCTCGCTTTGCGGTGAATGCCTTTTGAGTGAAAAGAATATGGCGCAAAAGATGTCGTTGACCCAATACAAGGACAAGAAGGAAGAGATGGCGCAGGTTCGAACCATCTGGTCGAATCCGGACATCCGAATTGTTCATATGGAGGGGCCGTCTTATTTTGTGGAAACTCCGGAACCCCCCGGTGGCAGCGATTCAGATGACATTCGGCTGCTTTTCTGCCTCTGCGGGCAGATGCAGATACAGGCTAATTTTGCAGGCCGGGGCTGCGTGTGCTTAGTTTCGGAAAACTGCTGCGGCCTGCACTATCGCCCTGTCGGCTGCCAGCTGGAGTACCGGGCTCAGAAGGCCTGTGAGGGCCTTCTCGTGGCAATCTGCCGACGACGGTTATTGAGCCTGGTCGAAGATGAAAATCCGGTTTCGGCCATTCAAGCACTGACTGAAAATACGCTCCCGAACCAACAGGTACTACCGCTCACACCGCACATGCGATCGATCGTCAATCAGATTCTTTATTCGGCTTTTGCTGAAAGCCATAGCCATCTATTCTATACTGCCAAAATTTTGGAGCTGGTGGGTGCTGTAAACTGCCCGGAGAAAAATTTTTGCCAGCATCCAACCAGTCCGACGGAAAGGACTATCGTGCAAAAAACCATGTCATGCCTTGCGGCCAATATGGACAATCCGCCTTCGATCGCGGCTCTGGCCAGCAAGGCAGGAGTCAGCGTTTCAAAGTTCAAACAGCTGTTTCCGGCTGCCTGCGGCTTGCCCCCTTACGCCTATCTTCGCAAATTGAGGATGGAAAAAGCGCTTTCGCTTCTGCAAAAGGAAGAGATGAATGTTACGGAGGTCGCCTATGAGGTGGGCTATGAGAGCATCAGTCATTTTACGAAAGTATTTTACAAATACCATGGGCTCAAGCCTTCCCAAGTGCGGCGGGAGGCCGCGGGACATAAAGACAGCGTTTTGAAAAAAACAAAAAGGAAGGAATCTATATGAAAAACCTGATGCATCCCCAAACGCCGGCAGGCTACTGTTTAATGATTTGGACGTTCAGGCTGATGGATCTGTTCCACAGCCCGGAAAAGCGATTGGACGATTTTGGCATCAAAAAAGGAGACATTGTAATTGACTATGGTTGTGGTCCAGGCCGCTATATAAGGCGCGCATCCCAACTGGCAGGTCCGGATGGGAGGGTTTATGCGGCGGATATCAATCCAATGGCCATTGATATCGTCAGGAAGAGAATCAGCAAACACAAGCTTGACAATGTCATTCCGGTCCTGCTTGGCAATGACAGACAAAAGATTCCCGACCATTCGGCCGATATCATATACGCGCTGGATATGTTCCACCAGATTACGGATCCCGCGCCCCTTCTTGCCGATATGAACAGAATGGTCAAACAAGGCGGCCTTTTGTTTTTGGAAGACGGACATCAGTCCCGGAACCAAACAGCAGAGAAGATAAGACAATCTGATTTTTGGCAAATTGCCTGGGAAACCCGTAGTCATGTGACGTTGACCCCGACAGAAAAAAGCATTTAAATTTTAAGTCACAAATGAGAAGTCCTTTATGGCGGCGTGCCGTTCCTCACGGGTTTTCTTCACCATGCATGTGAGGCTTGAACCCCTGGTAGAGCGCCTAAGCCGGCATTATCCTCCGGAGACGCCAATTGCCCTGGTTATGCACGCCGGATACAAGGAAAAACAACAGGTCATTCAGGGCACCCCTCAAACCATCCTGGAACAAACCGAGGAAAGATCACTCCCATTCCAGCATCTCATTTATTTGGGCGATTTCATGGCAGCATCCGGGGCATCAAAGAGGTGAATAGCACAAGGGCAGAACGACCCCTGTGCAGTCCGGCGCGGGTCGCCCTCGCCTCAAAAGTTTTTCATCCATCGGGGAGATAAATCGAGTTTGGCCTGAATCGCTAATTTTATGGCCTCTGACGTTAGGGAGATTGGGTTTAATTAGAGTAACTAAACATTGGTGACCGGGTCGTTGATATCGCCTACAACCTGGGTGTGCTCCCTGCTGCCATGTCCGTGCGCTGCTCGCTATGGCCGCTTTGCGAGGGCCTGGAAAATGCCGGCCAGGTGCTGGGCTGCCCCAACTGCGTGCTGAAGAAAAAGGGGGCCCTTCCTGGAAGCTTCGCGAGCTTTGGCGATCAACCGTGTCATAATCGAAAAAAATCCGGATTTCTGTAAGTACGTGGATGTATCGCCTGAGAGACTAGTACCTAAACTCAATTTAGGTAGTGCCGTTTTTAAAGAACAAGGGACTTTCCATCGCGTACGTGGATTTCTCTAAAGGCTGCCGTCTGCGGTCAAACAAACCGCCGAGCTTCTGGACAGGCAGGATCAGACCCGTTCCCTGATCCAGGCGTATGAAAGTCGCATGGCCCGTATTGAAAAACAGATTGAAGGCTTATCCAAAGGCGGGCGGGTCGTCATTCTAAACGGGATCTATCAGCAGAAAACGGGCCGGGTCATGCTGCGGGCGGAGGCCCCGGGGGGCTATGCGGACCAGTTCATCCTGGAACCCCTGGCTGGGTCAATCAGGGCGATGCGTTTCAAACCGGCGGGCAGGCGCCTTCCAAGGGGCATTACATGGTAAAGAAAAGACGTCAAGGCCTGGTGCTCGCCCCCTTGGCTAAGGCCCGGCCGGACGCGATCGTCATGACGGGCGAGGCCTTTGCCGTGCAAAAGACTCTTGCCCGGGCGATTTCCCAGAATCCGGAGCTTCTTGAGGTGCCGGCGACTAAAAATCATCGCATCTACAGCCTGCCCAATTATATCGATTCAAGCGTAATGGAGTACCCGGAAATACTCGGGCGCTGGGCGGATGCCCTGGATTGGTAGAACACTTGGAAATATCCGAACACCCACGATCTGGCCCGGGGGAGATATGATCAGGGAAATTTTGAAAAAAATACGAAGGGACGGAAATGAAACGAATTGAAAACAGCAAAAATCCGGATAGAAACAAGCAAGCCGGGGTATTGATATGTGTATTGGGTTTGCTGCTGTGGATATCTCCCGCCGGCAGCGGGGCATCTGAATCAGAACCGATGGAAGAGGATGAAATGGTCGTCTCTGCCACCACGACGGAAAAACTGGCAAAGGAGGCTCCGGGATCGGTTGAGGTGATCACCGGTCGGGAAATCGAGGAAATGAACGCCGAAACGGTAGCGGATGCGGTTGCCGAGGCCACCAGCCTGCTGGTTACAACACGGTCCTTGCGCCGGCGGACCTGGGCCGGCGGAGCGAGCGCGAGGCCGTCATAAAACCCTGGCCCGGGCAAGGGATGCCGGGGGCGCCGCCATTATCATCGAACTGATCTATGGGCTGCCCGGCCAGAACATGACGATATGGGGAAGCGACATTCAAACCTTTATCGACCTGGAAATAGACGGCGCGGATTTCTATCAGTTAAACGTTTTTAACAAAAGCCCGCTGGCAGAAGCCGTGGAGGAAGGCCGGCTGCCCCTCCCCGCCGGCCTGGCCGAGCAGGCGCACATGTTTGCCCGTGGGGTTGAAATGATGGAGCACCGCCGCTGCCGCCGGCTTTCCATGAGTCACTGGGCGAGCAGCAATCGGGAGCGCAATATGTATAATCAGCTCATGAAAAGCGGTGCCCCGTGTCTGCCTTTCGGAGCCGGTGCCGGCGGTACCCTGAGGGGCTATCTCTGCATGGTGCAGGGCGATCTGGATCTTTATTTAAGCGGGGTGACGGCCGGCCGCAAACCGATTTCCGCCATGCTCGCCGCACCTCCGCAAAAACCGCTGATCAACGACATTGCCAGTGGCTTGGAAACCGGTTATCTGGATCCCAAACTGCTGCATACCTATATGGACAGGGAAGTGCTTTCCCGGTCAAAAGAGCTGAAAGGGTTTTTCGAAGGCCGGCGAAAGCACATTTTTCAGGCTTCGCGCCTGAATGCGGCCATGGGCATGGCGGCCGCCCAGATCATCAATTCCCCTTATACGGGCCAGGCGGGGCAGCTGTTTTATGAAAGCAAGGCCCTTGAGCTGCTTTCCCTCAAACTTGACGCCCTGCCTGTGCCATCGTCTGTTTCAGACAGCCGGACCGCCGGCTTCCGGCGCGGTATGCAGCGTTGTTGACGGATTTAACAGCTGCAGGAAGGACAGGACGAAAATGGCTGAAAAGCCGGAGAATCGAAAAAGCATGAGAGGATTGATGCGTCTGGCCGGCTGCCAGAAAGGCAAGCTGGCGCTTTCGGGGCTCTTGGCGGCGGTGGGTCAGGGGCTTGGCAACGTGCCCTTTTTCCTGGTCTACCGAATCGTCGCCGGGTTCGGCGCCAACCCCTTAGACGAGGAGGTCATAGCGGCCGCCCAAGCCGCCGGCTGCCATGAATTCTCCGTTGTTTCCACTTTTGCAGGAAATTGAAGTCATTGGCGGGTTGGGGTTTAATTACATTGAAGTGACCATGGATGCCCCCTACGCCCGTTATTCGGAAATCAAGGCACAAAAAAAGCAGATTTTAAAGGCCCTTGACAGGTTTGGAATGGAGCTTGTCTGCCATCTGCCCACCTTTGTGTCCACTGCGGATATCACCGACGCCATCAGGGAGGCTTCCATTAATGAAACCCTTGAATCCGTGGCCGTTCAAAAGACAGGGGCTATCTTGTCATAAGCCGCAATAAGCTGGAAAAAATGTTTGCAGCGGCATAAAGGGTTTTTTTCAAGGAATAAGGAAAGGATCTTGCTTTATTGTCCGGCCAGAGGGTTTTGCCGCAATAGATATTGAACTATTACTACCAATAGGAGGGCGGCAGATCCCAGCCGCCGAATAGTCTGAGATTGGCCAAGCCTATCACAATGGCCAGGCTACGATCATTATCCAATCACCTTTGTTTAAACTGGCGGGAATACTCGGACTCAGCAGGGCATGGAAGAGGCCGCCTGAAATATTGGAGATTTGTCCCCGTTTGCAAAAAAACATGTTGTGATGCATTCATATTTGGCTAATTTGCAATTTAATTGCAAATTAGCAGGAACGATCCATGTATATTCCAAGGGATGCTGAATCAACAATAGACATGTTATTCCGGGGATTCCCGATCGTAGTGGTAACCGGACCCAGGCAGTCAGGCAAGGCCATTTTGGCGCATCATGTTTTTCAAGGCAGGCCATACTTAAGCCTTGAAGATCCTGATGAGGAAGAATTCGTCAAGAATGATCCCCGCCGGTTTCTAAGCCAATTTAAGAAGGGGGCGGTGCTGGATGAAGTCCAGCGTGTCCCCCACTTGCTGTCATATCTTCAGGGGATTGTGGACCGGGATGGCCGCATGAATTTATTCCTGTTGACCGGTTCTCCGCAGCTTGGTTTGCTGGCGGAAATAACACAGACCTTGGCTGGCCGCGCTGCTATTCTGGAGCTTCTGCCGTTTTTCGTTAAAGAATTAGCCAAGACGGATCGTCTTCCGGACTCATTGGAGCAGCTGCTGTTCGCCGGCTTTTATCCGCCGCTCTATAGCCGAGCCGGGAGGTTACCCCCGGCTTTTTCGACTTCAAAAAGGGGCGCGGTGTTCCAGTTCGTGTAAAGAAACCGGCTGTGCTTGTCAACAGCCCGTTAATTTTATTTGCTTTGTCTTTCCCCGCTAATTTTTTGGCTTTAATCGTTAGCAAAAGCTAAAAAGTTTTTCATAAATTTAACATTTTTAGAAAACGCCTTGCTCCGAAGATGCCGCGCTGCACTCAGAGCGGCGGGAATCCCTGGTCCATGCCTGCATGGACCAGGGAAAAATCCGGAGGCCGGGCACTACAACTAACGTTTAAGGAGCCTTTATTGATGAAGCGCGTATTTTCAATGTATTTCCTGAAGTTGAATTTTTGTTTGGCGTTTTTGCCATTGCTCGCAGCTGTTTTTTTACGGGCCGAACATGTGGTTCATGGAAGTTTTCGAGGATTTGAATCCTGAAATTATTCCCGGTGTCAGCAGTTTCAACTGCGCAAACGCGGCATTGAAAAAAAACATCGCATCCGGAGAGCATACCCGTTCGATCATTATGAGCAACGGTAAGGATATCGGAAAACTTGCGGAGGCCAAAACCTCCATGGTTTTTTTCACGATGCATCTGTCGTTGCAGGAGATCGTGGTGAATCTCAAGCCTCATTACGGCGGAGACACGCCGATTGCCATTGTTGCCAATGCCGGCTACAGCGATAAGGAACAGATCTGCCGCGGCACTCTTGATACCATTCTGGAAAAAACCAAAGGGGAAAAGCTGCCTGTCCATCTTGTCTACGTGGGTGATTTTTTAACCAAGCGCTACGGTATCGAGGAAGCCGAGCAAGAATTATCCGGGGAAAAGGCTATATAGCTTCGTGACCACGAAAAAGGAGTTCGGGATGGTTCGCAGGGTTAATCTCAATACCGTGATACGCAACACGGGCAAGGCCAGGAACCAGGGTTTCGGGCTTGAGTTCATGGCCCTGCCGGCCGAAGCGCCGTTGGCAAGGAATGAGGACTTTAATCCTATCGATATTGACCGGTGTTATGGGTGGCTGGATAAAAATTCCGTTGACAATGCAGATTCAAATATTTAGACTAGCCTTAAACTAGTCTATTAGAGGAGAATTCTTATGGATAGTGTCGGTGCATACGAAGCCAAAACCCATTTATCTCAACTCCTTGAGCGGGTATCGAAAGGAGAGCGCATCACCATAACCCGGCACGGAGTTCCCCTGGCCATTCTCCAGCCTTTTGATGCAGACCTGAATATGGATGTCCGGTCGGCGATTGAAGACCTGCGGCAATTCAGGAATAAAAACAGATTAAACGGTCTTTGTGTCCGGGAGATGATCGAAGAAGGCAGGCGGTAAATGTCCCGATCTTTTGTTATTGACAATTCCGTGGTCATGGCCTGGTGTTTTGGCGATGAAGCCAGTGCCTATGCAGATGCGGTTCTTGAGCAGTTGTCGGAAAGCACGGCCCTGGTTCCGGCAATTTGGCCCCTGGAAGTGGTTAATGTCCTTCTGGTTGCGGAGCGGAAAAAGCGAATCAAATTCGCCGACAGCGTTCGCTTCCTGTCGCTGTT
Organism: Desulfosalsimonadaceae bacterium; assembly: GCA_046482325.1. Lineage (GTDB taxonomy): Bacteria > Desulfobacterota > Desulfobacteria > Desulfobacterales > Desulfosalsimonadaceae > M55B175. The sequence continues at coordinate 10,378 of JAWOFF010000168.1, read as the reverse complement.
GTCGGCTTTGCCGATTGTCGTGGAACATCAGGGGCAGAAAGCAATGATGAAAGAACTCTTGTCCCTGGGCAGAAACAGTGATCTTTCCGCTTATGATACGGCCTATCTGGCTCTTGCAATGAGAGAGAACTGGCCCGTGGCCACCCTGGATAAAAGACTTCTTGAAGCCGCAAAAAAATTGGATATACCTATTTTATAGGCCTTGACTGATTCCGGCGTGTGCCGCTTTGGGTTTCATCTGTCCGGATATCGATCATCCGCTCGGAGGAGAATGCGGCTCGGATATGGAGGGAGCGTGGTGGCGGCGGGCAACCGGGAAACAGATCGGGCGGTCACCCATCGCATGCCCTCGGTCCTGGCCAACCGGTTTGCCCATCTGAATTTTGACGCGGATACCGGGGAGTGGCTGGACTGGGCCCAGGAAAACGCCGTCGCCCCGGAAGTCATCGCCTTTTTGCGCTTCAGGCCGAATCTTTTGTATACGTTTGACCCTCAAAGGGATGATAAGGCCTTCCCCACGCCCCGCTCCCGGGAGTTTGTCTCCAGGATAATGAACAGCCGGCAGGGGCATCTTCCGGATATGGAGCTACTGGCCGGGGTGGTCGGGCTTGCGTTTGCGTTTTGTAAGTCAAAAATAGTCCAAAATTGGCCATTTTTAAAGACCGCCCCTAATGATTCCAGCCACTTACATTTTTTGAAAGTCGGAAAATATGTAGGCACATGCCTATTTAAATAAGTGTTGAGTATTACCAACTGGCCCACAATGAACGGCATCCCGAGACCCGCAAGCCGGTGGCCAAAGTCGTTCACAGCTTTGGCCGGGCCGATGAACTCGACCGGGATGAACTGGTCAGGCTTTGCAAATCCATTGCCAGGGTCTGCGGAGTTACCGTCATTGATCCGTTTGATGATGAATATCCGGATTCCAAAGCGGTCGGTCTGCCGGACAACCTTAAAATCATTGAAACCCGATCCATTTAGGTTTCATTTTCTCCTTGACAGTCCTGTTCTGATTTTATTAACGTTTCTATTCTTAAACCTAAATTGAGCGATTTTCAAGTTTGCCGCAGATACAAGGAAGATGACTGTTGAGCCATAGGCAGCTATGCGAGACATCATCTGACGCAGTAGATGCGGTAAAATTGAAAATCCCGGAGGGTTTGAAATTTTTAAAACTAAAAATGGCTTAAATACCTTAAAATAATTCAGAAATAAATAGATTTAAAAATTTGAAACGCTCAGTTTAGGTTAAAATAACCTGTTCCGGTGCTCTTAACAGAGCTTAATAGGGAACCCCGTGGAAATCGGGGACGGGCCCGCCGCTGTGATCGGGGACGAAAGCTGCAGCATGCCACTAGCCGTTAAGGCCGGGAAGGCGCAGCCGGTAGGAGTAACCGAGAGTCAGAAGACCTGCCTGAACAGTTGAGGAGCACGACTGCGCGGACGGCGTCATGCTCCGTGCCATCTGTGGATAAAAACGGGAAATCCCGGATCGAGATATCGATCCGGGATTTTTTTTTGCGCTTTGATTCTCAAGGAGGCGGACGGTGATACAAAACCCCCTGGTCCCGGCGGCACTGCTCCTTGCCGTCTTTTTCACGGCGATTTTCGCCCCGTTCCCGGCACATGCCGAAGACCGCATCGAGCAGCCGGTAAAGGACGCCATTGATATTCGCCAAAAGACTCAGAAAAGGCAGGAAGCGTGGCGGCAGGAAAAACAGCGGCGCCTGGCCCGGCTTGAAGCGCTGCAAAAAGCGCAGGAGCGGCTTAAAAGCCGGAAGGAAAAGCTAAAAGATGCGGCGCAGGCGGCCAAAGAGCGCATTGCGGACAAAAAAAAGCAGATCGCTGATATTGACGCCATCTCCGGCGAGATCCAGCCCTTTCTGGAAAAGCTTTTAAAAAAGCTTAAAACCCGGATCGATGCGGACCTGGCTTTTCTGCCAGAGGAGCGGATTCGGCGCATCGAAAAGCTGGATCGTCTGATAGCCGATCCGGAGGCCGCCACCAGCCAAAAATACCGCAAAATGATGGAAGCCCTCCTGATTGAGGCGGAATACGGCTTCACCAACGAGGTCTACCAGCAGACCATCTCTGTTGAGGGCCAAAAAAGGCTCGTCAACATCTTCCGCCTGGGCCGGCTGAACCTGTTTTATCTGACCCTCGACCACGCGCACTGCGGCTTCTACAACATTGCCGAAAAAACCTGGGAGCCGCTCTCAGGCTTTTACCTGCCGCAGATCCAGGCCGCGGTCGACATTGCCGCCAAACGCCGGACAGCCGAAATGCTCACACTGCCCCTGGGGAGGATCAAAACGCAATGAAACGGCTCACTTGTTTTATCCTGTTCGCACTGCTTGCTGTACTGCTTGCCCCGCCTGCAGGGGTTGGGCAGGACATGCGCGAGCTTTCCATTGAAGCCCGAAAAGAAAGAGAGGCGCTTCGCCGCAGGATCGCCGAGGAAAAGGCGGCGGCCCAAAAAGCCGCGGCTCAAAGCCGTGAGGCGATTGTCCGGGACCGTAAAAAGCTGCAGGCCGCGCTTGACCGGCTGCAAGCCGAAAATAGCCGCCTGAAAGCAGATATTGAAAAACTCTCCAAAGAGCAGGAAGCCCTTTCCCAAACGGAACAGGCGGCCACCGGGAAGCTGAAAAAGAAAAAGGGCATGGTCAAGGAACTGGTCGGCGTTATCCGGGTCAACGCCAAGGATATCGATGCCCTTCTCGCCAAAAACCCCCAGACCGCAGCGGGCGCCACCCGGCCCTCTTTTCTGGACGCTGTCGCGGAAGAATCGCGATTTCCTGGCATGCAGGAAGTCCGCGACATGGCGGACGCCCTGTTTGAACAAATCCGGCAGACCGGGGCCGTCACCCTTGAAAAAGGGCGCATCATCGACCGGGCCGGAAAAACGGTTCAGGCGGAAATCCTGGCCCTGGGTCCCTTCTCAGCGGCCTACAAAAAAGGGGGGGAAACCGGGTTCCTCAATTTTTCCCCGGCCGGCGGCAAACTCTATGCCCTCTCCGAGCTCCCCTCCGGCCGGATGCAGTCCCGGATCGCCGAATACATGAACGGCGAGAGCAGGGCGGTCCCCATAGATATCACTCGGGGGGCCGCGCTTCGACAGCTCACGCACCAGCTCGACATCCGGGAGATGGTGCCCAAGGGCGGGCTGCTGGTCTGGCCGATCCTGGCCGTTCTGGCCATAGGACTTCTGATCGTGCTCGAGCGGGTGATTTTTCTTTTTCGCAAACGACTGGACCCCAACTCCCTGATCAATCGAATCGAGTCCCTGGCCGGTGAAAACAAATGGTCGGAATGTACCCGGGCCTGCGCGGCATACGCTGGCAAACCGGTGGCCCGGGTGCTGCAGGCCGGGATTCGCTGCTGCCACATGGAACGTGAAGAAATGGAAAATGCCCTTCAGGAGGCCATCCTGCGGGAGATTCCCTCAATGGAGCGGTTTTTGTCCACGCTCGGAATGCTTGCCGCCATTGCTCCCCTTTTGGGCCTTTTGGGCACGGTCACCGGCATGATCGACACCTTCCACGTGATCACGCTGCACGGCACCGGCGACCCGCGGCTCATGTCCGGCGGCATCTCCGAGGCCCTGGTCACCACCATGCTGGGCCTGTCGGTGGCGATTCCGCTCATGCTCTCGCAGACGCTTCTGAACCGATCGGTTGATAAAACCATCGGCCAGATGGAGGAGAAGGCCGTGGCCCTGGTCAACATCGTCCATAAGAGCCGGGGGGCGTCTTGATCGGGTTTGTTTACACCCAATACCTGAGCCTGGAGGCCTACCTGCGGACCGGGGGGGCGGCCATGATACCGCTGGCAGGGGTGAGCCTTGTCATGTGGCTGCTCATTATCGACCGGATCCTGTTCTACAGGCGGCTCTACCGCAGGAACATGAACGCCCCTACGGCCTGGGCGCATATCCGTGAAAACCGCATGCCGGACCCCAAAAGGTACCGGGGCGCGGTCTCGCTTCTGGTGGCCCGTTTCCTGGCGCGACGCAGCAACGAGCGCCGGCTGGACCGCTTTATTTTAGATGAGACCGTGCTTACCCTCAACCGATCTTTAACCGACCATCTGGCGGTGATCGGCGTGCTTGCGGCCATTGCCCCCCTGCTGGGGCTTCTGGGCACGGTCATGGGAATGATCGACACCTTCGACATCCTGGCTGTTTTCGGCACGGGAAACGCCAAAGGCATGGCCGGCGGCATCTCCGAGGCCCTGGTCACCACCCAGACCGGCCTGATGGTGGCGATTCCCGGCCTTTACATGAAAGGCTTTCTGGACCGGCGCGCGCGCAACCTGAAACAGCGCATCTCCCGCGTGGGGTATTACCTGAGGCGCAGACTGTAGGAAACAGCCGGCAAAAGGCTTAAAAAAAAGAGAGTGCCCATGCTTAATATAACAGGCGCCAGACGAGGCAAACGGGAGGCAGCGGATTTAAACATAACACCGCTCATCGATATGGTGTTCATCCTCCTGATTTTCTTTCTGGTCAACACCAGCTTTGTCAAGGAAACCGGCGTGGAAGTGGCACGACCCACCGCATCCACGGCAACCACGCAGAAGAAGACCAACATCCTGATTGCCGTGGACGAGAACAATCGGGTTTTTATGGATCAACAGGAGATCGATGTCCGCGCGGTTCGGGCCAATGTGGAGCGTGAACTGGCAGAGAATCCGGAGAGCGCGGTTATCGTCATAGCCGACAAAGCCAGCGATACGGGCGTGGCCATTGACGTAATGGACGGATGCCGCATGGCGGGTGCGGAAAACGTCTCGCTGGCGGCAAGCCTCCCCGACGGAACCTGAACGGGTGGAAGCGAAACGGACACCTCTTCATACGCAATAAAAGCAACGGGCAAAGGACGCGGTTCATGGCTCAACCGCTGAACAAGCAGCAATACTTTGAAAACATCACCAGCTACAACCGGCTGACATGGCTGGGCTCCGCCCTTGCGGCGCTGGCGCTGAACCTGCTGCTCTTTGTTTTGATGCCGCAGCTGATGCATCAGGCCCCTTCGGCACCCACCATTGAAAAGGTGGTGCCGCAGGTCCATGTCACCCGCATGACGCAGCAGGAGCGCAGAGTCGAGCCCGAGGTCAAGCCCCTGGAGCCGACCGAGCCCAAACCCGAGGCAAAGCCCGAGGTCAAGAATCGGACAAGGCCCCGGCAGGAGGTCACGCCAAAGATGAGCCTGCCGTTTGAAATCAATCCCCGGCTGCCCGGCGGGCCCGACACCCTGGATCTGCCGCCCATGGAAACCGGGGCGCACATGCCGGCCGGAAACAATGCGAACGTATTCTCGGAGGGCGATCTGGACGCCCCGCTGACCGTGCTGCTGCGCATTCCACCGGTCTACCCCCTGCGGGCCAGGCGGCTGGGCATGGAGGGCTGGGTAAAGGTCTCCTTCCTGGTGGACAAGTCCGGCCATGTCGGCCGGATCAAAATCCTGGATGCCGAGCCCGAGGGTGTGTTCGAACAAAGCGTCCGGCAATGCGTGAGCAAATGGCGCTTCAAACCGGGGACCATCGAGGGGGTTGCGGTCAAGGCCCGGATGGAGACAACCATCCAATTCAAGCTGGAATAAGAACTGTACACGTTGATTATGCCAAAGCATACCAAAATAGCAGGCTTTGTTTTCCTGTGCCTGGCGATTCTGGCAGCGCCTGCGGGGGTGCTGTGTGCAGAGGGGGAAAACCAGACCGATACCCTCCCCATCCGGGTCAGGCTGCTGCTCACCAAGGTCAATCCCATGCTTCAGGACGAGAATTACCAAAAGGCCGCCGAAATCCTGGAAGCCTTCAAGGCAAAAGGCGCTGATTCAGATGCACGGCAGGATTATCATCACCCGGAAATCTTTTTCACCCTGGGCAACTGCTATTTGATGCTGAAAAAGCATGAGCAGGCTGCTGCCGCCTATCGCAGCGCCGTCAGGCGCGCCCCCGAACATACGGGGGCCTGGCTGAATCTGGGCAGAACCGCCTATGAACTGAATCGCTTGAGCGAGGCGGGCCGGTGTTTTTTCCGGGCCTATGAAACGGCCAACAAGAAAGAACCGGAGCATCTCTACCACAGTGCGCTTTCCTACCTGATGGCAGAAGAAAACGGGCGGTCGCTGGAGCTCTTTGAGCGCCTGCTTAACCGTCACTCACAGGCGATAAAGCCGGAATGGAAAGAGAGTCTGGTGCATGCCCTGCTGGCTGCGGATAAGCCGCGCCGGGCGCTGGCCTATATCCGGGAACTGGCTGATTTCTATACGGGGAAGAAGAAGCGGCAGTGGCAGGAAATCCTTTTACACCAATACATCCAGCTGGAAATGAAAGACGCGGCCTTAAAGCTTGCCCGCTCGCTTACCCGGGAGGCGCCGGAAATTGAAAAATGGTGGAAAGCCCTGGCCAACATCCATTTAAACGAAGGCCGCTACGAGAAAGCGCTGACATCGCTTCTCACCTACAGCTACCTGACCCCTTTAAAAGAGCGGGAAAAAAAGCTGATCGCGGACCTCTCTTTCGAGCTGGGCATCCCCGTCAAAGCAGCGCCGATTTATGAAGCCTGCCTGAAAAACGATCCGGACAAAAACCTCCTGCGGCGGCTGGCCCTTGCCTACCGCAAACTTGGCCAGCCGGAAAAGGCCCTGGAGCAGATCAAGGCCTTTGAAAGCCACTCCGGCAATACTGAAAGGGATGCGGATCTGATGCTGCTTTCAGCCGAGCTTTACTACGCCCTTGAGCAGTATGAGAAGGCTGCGGAAAGCTACCGGCAGGCAGCTCAAAAAAAGGGGGCGCACAGCGGCCGGGCATGGCTGATGGCCGGGTATGCGGCATGGCAAACAGATGATTTCAAAGCAGCCGGGAACGCTTTTGAAAGGGCTGTTCGGTACAAAGAGCAGGAGGCAGCGGCACAGCGTGCACTTGAAAAGATCAAAAATATGATTCAAAATCAATAATAAACGGACGCCGGAGGAGTAAAGCGGATGAGAAAAGGTCTGCTTCATCCGGTTTATCAAGGTAAGCTGGACATACGGGGAGATGGAGGCGGTGGAGTGCATCGGGGGTCTGATCGATTTTCACGTCATGGGCCGGGGCTTTACCTGGAAATCAGACAACCTGGAAAAGGGGAGGCCCGCCGGAAATTCCGGACAGGCGGATGAGATATGAAATTACTCGCTTTGGGCCACGAAATCGCGAATATCCAGCAGGGCCACCATCTCCACGCCGCAGTCTTCGATATTGGCCCGGCCGTTTTCCTCGCAGCGATCCAGGAGCGCAATGACCTTTAAGATCTCGAGGCCGTAATCCCGGGCCGCGTTGATGGCCTTTATGGTGGAACCGCCGGTGGTCACCACGTCTTCGAGAATGACCACCGGGTCGCCGGGCTCCAGGTTGCCCTCGATGGGCAGGCGGAGACCGTGTCCCTTGGGCTCTTTTCGAACCGAGAAGGCCTGGATGGGGTTGTCAAAAAGCTGCGAGGTATAGGCCACCGCGACAGCGATCGGGTCCGCGCCCATGGTGAGCCCGCCGATGCCTTTAGGCGAAAGCTTCAGCTCCTGGATGGCGGCATACACCAGCCGGCCGATCAAAACCAGGCTCGGCGGGTAATAGGTCACGGCTTTCAGGTTGAAGTAAACGTTGCTTTTCTTGCCTGATGCCAGGGTAAAAACGGGTTCACTGGAATATTGAAACGAGCGTTCGCGTACCAGCTCGACCAGTTGTTCTCTCTCACTCATGGGAAGATCCTTTAAAAAATGCGGGTTGTATCTTCATCCGGACATCACCGGTCATTGGGACAGGCAGATCGCATGAATTTGGTGATATCTACAACAAACTGCAAAGATAAATAAATTGGTGGCTGTGATTTATCCGAACATCAAGCACCTGTCAAGCTCAACGCAAACCGGCCCTCAACTTGCAGAATTTTTATGCAATTCAGCAAGCAGGACAGACTTCTGCACCTGGATTGCTTGACATTTCTCAACGGAGCCGTTAAGTAAAGCTACGATAAGGTGAAAGGGAATCCCGTTAAAATCGGGAGCGGACCCGCCGCTGTAATCGGGGACGAAATCCGCAAGCAGCCACTACCGCAAATCGCGGTGGGAAGGCGCGGACAGTAGATTGATCCGAGAGCCAGAAGACCTGCCTTATGAATTGTTGTTGCACCGGCGCGTGGAACCGCCGCGGGCAGAATACAAACAAGAAGGGCCAAGAAAGACGGGTGCAGCCCTCTTAAGCCGGAGCAAGGCTTGAGAGGGCTTTTTTATTTTCAGATAATAAAGGAGCTCGAGATGAAACAGAAACAATGGATTAAATTTCTGCTGATCGGCGCCGGGGTTTTTCTTTTCCTGTTTTCCGGCCAGGCCTGGGGCCACGGGGGCCATCACCACCCCAAGCCGGATAAAACAGGCATCCTTCTGGTCACATTCGGCTCAAGCCTGCCCGAGGCTCAGGCAGCCTTTGAGCATATCGACCAAACTGTGAAAGCAGCCTTTCCGGATACCCCGGTACAATGGGCCTATACCTCCCGGATCATCCGTGATAAACTGGCCAAATCCGGGGAAGAACTGGATTCACCGGCCGAAGCGCTGGCTGAGATGGCAGCTGACGGCTTTACCCATGTGGCCGTGCAGTCGCTGCACACGATTCCGGGAAAGGAATACCATGATCTGGTCCGGATCGCCAAAGATTTCGAGCAGATGCCGGGCGGCATCGCACATGTGCAGCTGGGCCTGCCCCTTTTGAGCACGCAGGCGGACATGGCAAAAGCCGCCGAAGCAATTCTTGATACCCTGCCTGCGGAGCGCAAAAAAGACGACGCGGTCGCCCTGATGGGCCATGGCACCCTTCACCCCTCCAATGCCCTTTATGCAGCGCTGATGTGGCAGGTTCAGCTAAAGGATGAAAACGTGTTTGTCGGCACCGTGGAGGGCTATCCCGAGGCGGGCCTGATTATCGAGCAGCTCAGGGCCAAGGATATCGACACGGCCTGGCTCATGCCCATGATGTCGGTAGCCGGCGACCATGCCCGAAACGACATGGCAGGCGAGGGGCAGGACTCCTGGAAATCCCGATTTGAGGCCGCCGGCATCGAAGCTGAAACCGTTCTCAAGGGAACAGCCGAGTATGACGCGTTTGTGGACATCTGGGTGGATCACCTGAAAGACGCCATGGAAAAATGCCGGCCGCATCACCACAAATAAAAGGCCTGGTCATTGCCGCACCGAACTCCGGCAGCGGCAAGACCACCCTGACGCTGGCGCTTTTGGCAGCGCTCAAAGCCCGCGGTATCCCCCTGGCTCCGTTCAAGGTGGGCCCGGATTTCATCGATCCCGGCCACCACAGCCGGATCACGGGGACGGTGAGCCGCAGCCTGGACGGCTGGATGCTCGGCAGGGAGATCAACCGGAAAATCTTTGCGCACGGCTGCCGGGATGCGGATCTGGCGGTGGTCGAAGGCGTAATGGGGCTGTTTGACGGCTTCAGCGGCGCCGATGAGGCGGGCTCCACCGCCCAGATGGCCAAGTGGCTGAATCTTCCCGTTCTCCTGGTCGTGGATGCAAAAAGCATGGCCAGAAGCTTTGCGGCTCTTGTCAAAGGGTTCTGCGAGTTTGATCGCGAGCTTCGGGTCGCGGCCATTGCAGCCAACAATGTGGCCGGCGGGCGGCACCTCGAATATCTCCGTGAGGCCATGGCCGGATACGGGGTCCCGCTTTTGGGCGGAATTCCGAGAGAGGCTGGGATTGAAATTCCGGACCGGCACCTAGGCCTTTATACCGCGGACGACCACAGGCTTTCTGAAACCGCCATCCGGCAGCTGGCCGATCTCGTTGAAACGCACATCGACCTGGATGCACTACTGGCCGGACTGCCTGAAGGAAAAACAGAGGCAGCGCCCTCCGCCGTCCCGCCCGCACCGGATGTCCGCATCGGGGTGGCCCGGGACAAGGCCTTCTGCTTCTATTATGAAGACAACCTGGACTGTCTCCGGCAGCAGGGCTGCGAGACGGTCTTTTTCTCACCCTTAACCGATGCGGCCCTGCCCCCGGATCTGGACGGCCTGTACCTGGGCGGGGGCTATCCGGAGCTTTTTGCCGGGCAGCTGGAAGCAAACGCTTCCATACGCCAATCCATTAAAGCGCTTGCAGAATCCGGGATGCCCGTCTATGCGGAATGCGGCGGATTTATGTACCTCTGCAGAAAGCTTCTGACCCGGGACGGAACCGCCTGTCAGATGGCCGGCGTTTTTCCGTTTGAAACCCGGATGCAGGATCGGCTTTCGGCTTTGGGATACCGGGAGATCCGCCTGCTGACAGACACGCCGCTGGGGCCGGCCGGAATGATTGCCCGGGGCCATGAGTTTCACTACTCAAAA